>JANNKV010000186.1:0-1726 GCA_031396485.1 Polaromonas sp.
TTGTGGCGCGCAAATCCCGTGGGGATCGCCAGGGCGCATGGTGCAGCCAACCGCGTGCTGCGGGTGGCCATGAAGGTCACGCTGCGGACTCCCCAAGCCACGCGACAGCACGTCGCGAGGGTTTGGCAGGGAGTGGTACAGGGCTTCCTCAACCCACTATTGTCGCACTTTGAGCCAAATCCGCCTGTTTTGCTCAGGCACGACGCCGTCAGCCGGCCAGGCTGGCTTGGGGCGGGCGGTCTGTACGCGACTCAGAAAGAAGCAGCCGCTATGTATTTAATAGCTGCCTGTGCAGGTAATACCTGGGCTGGCGACCTATTTCTTGTTAATTCTTTATAAATTACGGGCACTGAAGGTGTCGCAGGCCTTGACGCTGCCGGTCTTGAAGCCGGTGTCAAACCAGCGCTGGCGCTGCGCGCTGGTGCCGTGGGTGAAACTTTCGGGCACCACGGCGCCGCTGCTGCCGCGCTGCAGGGCGTCGTCGCCGATCTTGGCGGCGGCGTTCATGGCTTCCTCGATATCGCCTTTTTCCAGAATCTGCCGCGAGGTTTGCGCCTTTTGCGCCCACAGGCCGGCAAAGCAGTCGGCCTGCAGCTCGAGCCGCACGCTCAGCGCGTTGTATTCAACCTTGCTGACGCGGCCGCGCATCTGGTCCATCTTGCCGCTGATGCCGAGCAGGTTTTGTACATGGTGGCCAACCTCGTGCGCTATCACATACGCCTGCGCGAAGTCGCCGGGCGCGCCCAGCTGGCGCGTCAGTGTTTCGTAAAAACCGAGGTCGATATACACCTTCTGGTCGCCCGGGCAGTAAAAAGGGCCCATCGCCGCCTGCCCCTGGCCGCAGGCGGTTTGCGTGGCGCCCCGGAAAAGCACCAGCCGAGGCTCCAGATACGTGCTGCCGCCCTTGGCAAACACCTCTTTCCAGACGTCTTCGGTGTCGGCCAGCACGGTCGATACAAATTTGGCCATGCGGTCGTCTGCCGGCGGGCGCTGCGCCGGGCCTTGCTGCTGCACCTGCGCCGTCGGCGCGCCGCCGCCACTGAGCAGGTTCAAAATGGTCAGCGGGTTGATGCCGAAGATCCAGCCGCCAACCAGCGCCACCACGATGGTGCCAATGCCGATGTTGCGGCCACCAAACAGCCCGCCGCCACCGCCAAAACCCTGACCGCCGCTGCTGCGCCGGTCTTCGACGTTGTCGGATTCCCGATTGCCTTCCCATTTCATGATCGTCTCCTGGCAAAGCCTGACTTCGCTGTGTTGTTGCAGTTTTATCGTTGCTGACGGGTTTGACGTGTTTTGACGTTTGCCGTGGGCGACACCTGCACCGACTTTACTTGACCATGAAGTCTTCCGCGGAACAAAAGTGAGCCCGCGTGTATCCTTGTAAAGATGAAACTCACCGCGCTCAAGCGCCATTTTTCCAGCCTGGCCCGGCTCAGCCTGACCTCCGCGCTACTGGCTTTGGTGAGCGCCTGCGCCAGCCCCATCACCGCACGGGTCACCAGCTTCAATCAGTGGCCGGCGAATGCGGCCGGCAGCACCTTCAGCTATGTCAGCCGCACCGACAACACCCGCGAGCTGGAGCAGGCCACCTACGAAAGCTATGTGCAGGCCGAGCTTGAAAAGCGCGGCCTGGTGCGCGCGGCGGCCGGTGAGGTCGGCCGCATGCAAGTTGTCGTGCACAGCCGCACCCGGTGCGCGCAGTAAAGCTCGGTGGAGCCGATGT
>JANNKV010000410.1:0-5223 GCA_031396485.1 Polaromonas sp.
GCGATGATCAGTTTCGGCTTCGTTTCATGCGCCTTGCGCTCCATGGCGTCGTAGTCGATCTCTTCTTTTTCATTCAGGCCATACGACACGACGTGAAACCACTTGCCGCTGATGTTCAGCGGCATGCCGTGCGTCAAATGCCCGCCTTCGGCAAGGCTCATGCCCATGATGGTGTCGCCCGGCTTCAAAAAGGCAAGGAAGACGGCTTCGTTGGCCGACGCGCCGCAATGTGGCTGTACGTTGGCAGCGTCGGCGCCGAAGATCTGCTTGACGCGGTCAATGGCCAGTTGCTCGGCCACGTCGACATGCTCGCAGCCGCCGTAGTAGCGCTTGCCGGGGTAGCCTTCGGCGTATTTATTGGTGAGCTGTGAGCCCTGTGCAGCCATGACGGCAGGCGAGGCGTAGTTTTCGCTGGCGATCAGCTCGATGTGGTGCTCTTGCCGGGCGTTCTCGGCCTGAATGGCAGCAAAAAGTTCAGGGTCGGTCTGTTCGACCAGTATGTTGCGGTGGTACATGGCAGTCCTTCAAGACTTGAATCCCTGTCCTCAAAACCAGGCTTTTGACAAGCGGCTTCAAGGGAAACAAGGGCTGCCCAGGCGAACGGCGGAACGCTTGTGGCCCGACGGCCCTAGCGGTGCGCTTCCCAGTGGTGTCCCACGTCGGTACGGGCGGTCGGCCAGAGACCAACTTTTCCCAAAACCTATCGCCAGTTGCGCACCCGGTGAGTGTAGCCGAGGCGGCGCTGAAACCTGAAGCGCGGGTTTACCGGTTTATCGGTTTAGCGATTTAGCGATTTAGCGGGGTTGCTGTGATTCAGGACTGGCCGAGTGTGGCGACTTGTTCGGCTGCCTTGTCGGTGCTGGTCACCGGTGGTGTCAATTTGGCGGGCACCTGTACCGGCGCGGTCACCGCAGGCGATGGCGATGCCGGAGAAGCCACCAAACGCGGCGCGGTGGGTGCCGGTTTTTTCCCGCCCATCACGGCCGTCAGCCGGGCATGCTCGGCCAATACCTTGCCGGCATAGCCGCCGTCGTCAGCCAGGTTGGCAGCGCCTACATAGTATTTCAGGCCGCCTTCGATGGAGCCGGCGCGGCTGATACATTCCTGCAGCACTTTCACGCCCACCCGCAGATTGGTGACCGGGTCAAAAGCGGCAAAACCGCCGCCGAAGTTCTCATACTTGTCGCTGTGTATCTTGGTCATGACCTGCATCAGGCCCTGCGCGCCGACCGGGCTTTGCGCAAACGGGTTGAAGCCGGACTCGATCGCCATGATGGCCAGAATCAGGTTGGGGTCCAGCTTGGCCTTCTGGCCGATCTCGAAAGCCTGTGCCACCAGAACGCTCAGCGGCTCGGGGGCCACGCCGTATTTTTTGCTCAGCCAGTAAGCGACCGCGGCCTGGCGCGTCGGCAGTTCCTTGGGGTTGGCGGCGGTGGCGCGCTCGACAGCAGTCAATTCAATGACTTCCGGCTCTTCCTCGACCATGGGGCCTGCAGCGGCTTCCTGGCGTTCCTGAAGCCAGCTCATCAGCTCCAGCTCACCGGCCTGGCGAAGGTCGGGGCGCGCAACGAGTGTGACGACGGCAAAGGCAACGACCAGTCCCAGAATGGCAAAGCCGTTGTGCGTGATTTCGAAAAATCCCTGGGCGATGTCGTCCGCCACGCAGGCTGCGCTACGGCGTACTGCCTGGAGTTGCGATTTGAACCTGAACTCAAACCGGGGCATGTCTAGCGTTGTCATAGCATCCTTCTTCTTGCAGCTGGTCTGCCTGGCGCATTTGCGGGGCAGAGCAACCTGATTGGGCCGCCCTCAAACCAGGGCTAGCCTCGTCGTGAAGACCCGGAGTTACCTTGCCGTCAACGAAAGAGTTGGTGGCAGAGGTTCGGGTTGTCCCTTACTTTTGAGGAACTTCGGGAATTCTAGGGGTCGTCTTAATAACCTGTCAACCCTGAAAATAGAGTTTGATATTCACAAATGGCATTAACAAAGTGTATCCAGAACCAGCCAGAGGTAAAACTCCAGTGTTTTCAAACGCTTGAAGACCTCTTGTGAAGCATCGCCCTAACTTGAACTGCACCTTGTAAAAAATCTCCCAACCTGTGTCAGCGGCGTGACAAATATCACGGGCCACTGCAAGAAACAGGTAGGCAAGAGGCAGGCACGAGGCAGGCAAGGGGGAAATCGCGGGCAAGTTCAATCACAGCGCTGGCTGTGATTGAAAACATTGTCTTGCCCGTGTAAAGCTGCAGGCGTACGCTTCAATTGTCTGTTCACTCAGGCACTGATCAGGTAACCAACCCTGGTAAATCTGGAAGCAATCACTTGCTTCCACCGCACTGTGAGACGATAACTCTCTCCTCTGCGTACCCCGACGACATGGACATAAACGTCCGTCGTCAGCCCCGACCAACTTTGTTTGGCCGGGGTTTTTTTGCTTTTTGGCCGCGCCCAAGCGCTTCCCACTTTGCCGCACATCTTGCAAATAAGGCATTGACCTTTTGCGCCCATCCCTGAAAACTCGGCGCCTATGCAAATGAATGAACCCACGGCCAGCGCAGCCGAATCGACCGCTTCCCCACCCGCCGCCAAGGGCCGCTCCCAAGTCGTGACCCGCTGGCTACGCCGCGCCGCGGGGCTGGTGGCCGCGCTTCTGGTGCTCTGGGCGCTGGCCTGGCTGGCGGTGCCGCCGCTGCTCAAATCACAGGCGCAGAAAATCGCGGCGGACAAGCTGGGCCGACAGGTCACGATAGGCGCGATCAATTTCAAACCGTGGACGCTTGAACTGGCTGTCAGTGACCTGACCATCGCCAAACAGGCCGGGCAAGGGGTGCGGGCAGCGGCTGCGGGCACACCCGTTTCCCCTGGCACGCCCCAGATCAGCATCAAGCGCATCTATATAGATGCAGAGATGGAATCGTTGCTGCGGCTGGCCCCCGTGGCCGACGCGATCCAGATCGACGAGCCGCTGGTGTCGCTCACGCATCTGGGCGGCGGGCGCTACGACATTGATGACATTCTTGAGCGCTTGAAGTCGCCCGCTGACCGGCCGGCCGGCGAGCCGCCGCAGTTCGCGCTCTACAACCTTAACCTCACCGGCGGACGTGTTGACTTCACGGACCAGTCGGTCAAGAAGACCCACGAGCTGCGCGTGCTGACCGTCTCAGTTCCGTTTCTCAGCAACCTGCAGTCCCAGCGCGAGATCAAGACCTCGCCGCGCCTGGCGTTCAAGCTCAATGGCAGCGGCTTTGACACCGCCGCCGAAGCCACGCCGTTTGCCAAGACGCGCAAGACCGACGCAACCATCAAACTGAGTGATTTCGACCTGAAGCCTTATTTGGGTTATCTGCCGGCCAGCCTGCCTGTTCGCCTGCAGGGCGCGCTGATCAACGCCGACGTCAAGGTCGCCTTCGAGCAAACACCGGCCACCGTGGTGAAAATTTCCGGCACTGTCACGGCCAGTCAGGTGCGCCTGCAGGAAGCCGCCCGCGCAGCAGGCACCGCGCCGGGCGGGCCGGATTTGCTGGCCTTTGACCGCCTGCAGCTGACGCTCGACGACGTGCGCCCGCTGGAGCAAATCGTCAAAATCTCCAGGGTAGAGCTGACCGCGCCGCGCCTGCACATCACGCGCAACCGGGCGGGGCAGTTGAACCTGCTGCCAGCGGCGGCTGCAGATGCTACAAAAAACATAGCTGCTGGCGCAGGTAATACCTCGGCTACAGGCCAGAACGGCTTGAAAAATGCCAGTCCAGCGGCTCCAGGCGCGGTCGCAAAACCCGCCGCACCACCGTGGAAAATCACGGTTGCCAGCGTCGCGGTACGCGACGGCAAGCTCACCTGGCTGGACGAAACGCTGGCCTCGCCGGCGCAGATCGCGCTGGCAAACCTCAGCCTCGATGCCTCCCGCATCGCCGTGCCGTTCGTGGTCAGTGCGCCGCTGGAGTTCAAGGGCTCGCTCGCGCTGGACCCGGCTTCGCTGGCTGCAGCCAGTCCGACAAGCGACGCCGCGCCGCGTGCTGCCGGCGGAAAAGTGCCGCGCGGCAAAGACAAAGCGACAGCCCCTGCAACCGCGCCCGCAGCGTCTCCTGCTATCGGCCCAGCCCAACTCAATTTCAGCGGCACCGCCACCGACCACGCCGCCACCGTCACGGCCGATCTTGCAGCGTGGCCGCTCAGCCTGGGGGCCAAATACATAGGCCAGTTTTTGCTGCCCGCACTCAATGGGCAACTTGACGCGCAACTCGGCGTGAACTGGCAGGCCGCCGCCGGTGACAAACCGCAGGCGCTGCAGATCACTTCGCCGCAGCTGGCGCTGAGCAATGTGCAACTGGCCCAGGGCAAAACCTCGCTGGTGTCCGTCAAGCGCATCGAGGTGAGCGGCGCCGACATCGACGTGGCGGGCCAGAGCTTCAAGGCGGCCAAACTTCAGTTGATGGAGCCGAAAGCGCTGGTCGAGCGCGGCAGCGACAAGAGCTGGATGTTTGAGCGCTGGATGGTCGGGCGCGGAACGCCAACCGCATCGGGCAAGCCGGCTCCTGAGGCCGCCGCCACATCTGACGCCAAACCCACACCATCCTGGGCCGTCGCCATCAATGACGTGGGCGTCGATAACGGCGCGATCTCGTTTTCAGACAAAGCCGCCGGTTCCAAACCGGTGGCGTTCGAGGTCAGCGCGCTCAAGGCGCAGCTCGGCAATCTGGTGCTGGACGACCGCAAGGCAACCGCCTCGGCGAAGGCGGCCATGCCGTTCACTGCCTCGCTCAAGCTCGCGTCGGGCCGCTTCGAGCCCGGCAAGGTCGATTTCAAGGGCAATCTGGGGCTGGGCCCGGTGCAGGCGCAGGGCCAGTTGCTGGTCAGCCGGCTGCCAGTGCAGGCGTTTGAGCCGTACTTTGCTGATGCCGTCAATATCGAGCTGTTGCGCGCCGACGCCAGTTTCAAAGGCAAGGTCGCGTACAAACAGACCGCCGCCGGCCCGCAGGCGCAGGTCGCGGGCGACGTGGCGCTGGAAGAGTTCAAGGCAAATACTGCCGTCACTGCGCTGGCGCCCACCGAAGACCTGCTGGCGTGGAAGGCACTGAACATGCGCGGCCTGAGCGTGGCACTCGACCCGGCCAAAGCCACGCGGGTCGATGTGAAGGAAACCGTGCTGACCGACTTTTTCGCGCGTGTCATCGTCACGCCCGAAGGCCGTATCAACCTCCAGGACTTGCTCAGGAAGCCCGGTCA
>JANNKV010000367.1:0-5155 GCA_031396485.1 Polaromonas sp.
AATGCCCACCAGCGTACCCGTGCCGCGGGCCGCCATGGCGGCGACAAAAGGATGAAACGTGGCCGCAGCGCCAGTGTTGTTGGTGGCGAAGGTCTGTGCCATGACGGCAATGTCTTCGCGGTGCGCGGTGTCCATGCCCACACTGATGCCGGCATTGGCGATCACGACATCAGGCAGGCCCTGCGCGGCGATACAGGCTTGCCCGGCGGCCACAATGCTGTCGACATTCGCAACGTCGGCAGCGTAGACCTGAAAACGGCTGGCGCTGATAGCATGGGCGCTGGCCCAGGCCTCTACCTCGGCCGTACGGCGTGCCGACAAGGCCAGCCGGTAACCCGCGTCGTAATAGCGCCGGGCCAGCGCCTGGCCAATGCCGCTGGAAGCGCCGGTGATAAAAACAAGTCTGGACATAGTGGACTCAGGGTGGATCAGGAAGCTGCGTTGCCAGTTAAATAAAGACTTCAGAAGCAACTTCAAAAACGACTTTCGAAGCGCCAAGGGCTTGGGGAGCCTCACGCACCTCAGCGCGAAGGTGTGGGCGCTTTGTCAGGGACAACGGGGGGTTTAGGTGTTGCGGCAGATGGCGCCGACCGCGGTACCAGCACACCGCGGACCCGGCCCTTCAGGTTGGCGACCTGACCGAGGTTGTCGTAGTCAAACGTGTCGCCTGTGAACTGGTCCAGCCCGCGGATGAGCACCACCGGCTTGTGCGAGGTCACACGTTCTTCGTTCAAGAACGCATGCAGGAATTCACCGCGAAACTCAAGCCGGGGAAATTCCTTGCCGCTGGCGTCACGCCAGGCATCGCGAACCACCCGCGCATTGCCGGTCAACTGCACTTCCGATACATCACCGTTGGTGTAGGCCCGGTTGCCGGTGGCCACCGTGATGCTGCCATCGGGCCGCAGGCTGCGGATGCGTGCCTGGTCAATCTCGAGGATGTCGGTGTCAGGAAAATGCCGGCCTTCATCGCCAAAGATTTCGCTTTTGAGCCGGCCGGTTTCGTCGAATGTCTTGACGGAGAATTTTTTCATGAAGTAATCGATTTCATGCCGCACTTCTTTGGCCGTTTCGGGTGCGCTAAAACCTGGATTGTTTCGCGCCAGCCAATAGGTGCCCAGCGCCAGCACGCCCATCATCAGCAGCGGCATGTAGATCGCCATGCGGTCCCAGGCGCCCGCCAGCTTTCGCCATGCAGCCCTGACGCGCGAAAAGGCACCCGGATGCGCGGCGACGGTGGCCGTCATGCGGCGTAGTCGGCCAGCAAACTGGCGTAGCGCCCGCTGGCCACCAGCAGCAGGTCGCAAAACTCACGGGCCGCGCCGTGACCGCCGCGTGCCTGCGTGACATGCTGCGCGCGGGCCCGGACTTCTGCATGCGCATTGGGCGGCGCAGCGCCGAAAGCCGCGCGGCACATGACCGGCAGATCAGGCCAGTCATCCCCTATCGCAGCGGCAGCGGTCCAGTCAAGCCCCAGGGCCTTCAGCGTTATTTCGGCGGCAGGCACCTTGTCTTCGGTGCCGTAGTGCGCATGCGTGATGCCCAGGGCCTGCAGGCGGGCCCGCAACGCGGGGCTGTCCCGCCCCGTGATGACCGCAGGCGTGATGCCGGCTTTTTGCAGCATCTTCAGGCCGTGGCCGTCCAGCGTGTTGAAGCGCTTGATGGTTTCGCCCTGCTCGGTCATGTACAGGCCGCCATCGGTCAGCACGCCATCGACATCGAAAAACGCGACGCGAATACCTTGCGCCTTGAGCAGTAGTTCCGGCGGGAAGCCAAGTGCGGGAGCCGGCGCATGAGACGCCGGGGAAAGTGTGAGGGTCATATCACTTTCGCACGCATCAAATCATTGGTATTGAGGGCGCCGCACAAGGCGCCCCCGGCATCGACCACCAGCATGCTGGTGATGCTGTGCTTTTCCATCAGGGCTACCGCCTCCACCGCCAGCGCGTCAGCGCGCACGGTCTGCGGGCCGGCGTGCATCACGTCCGCCGCGGTGCGGCTGCGCAGGTCAACGCCTTTTTCAACCAGGCGGCGCAGATCACCATCGGTAAAAATGCCCAGAACCCGGCGGTCAGCATCGACCACGGCCGAGGCGCCCAGACCCTTGCTGCTCATCTCGCGCATCAACGCCGTAAAGCCGGTATCCGGCGCCACTTGCGGCACCGCATCGCCGCTGCGCATGACGTCGCTCACGTGCGTCAGCAACTTGCGCCCTAGCGCGCCACCAGGGTGCGAGCGCGCGAAATCTTCCTGCCTGAATCCGCGCGCATCGAGCAGCGCGACAGCCAACGCATCGCCCAGCGCCAGTTGGGCGGTGGTGCTGGCGGTGGGTGCCAAATTGAGCGGACAGGCTTCTTGCGCCACGCTACTGTCCAGCGTGACGCGGGCCTGCCGGGCCAGGGCCGACTGCGCGCCACCCGTGATCGCCACCAGCGGCACACCCAAACGGCCCAGCATCGGCAAAATGGCGTTGAGCTCTTCGCTTTCGCCGCTGTTGGAAATCGCCAGCACCACATCGATCGGCTGCACCATGCCGAGGTCGCCGTGGCTGGCCTCGGCGGGGTGAACAAACATGGCAGGCGTGCCGGTCGACGCCAGCGTGGCGGCGATCTTGCGGCCGATGTGGCCGCTCTTGCCCATGCCCATCACGACGACCCTGCCGGTACAGGCGAGCATCAATGCCACCGCATCGGCAAACTCGGGGCCGATGCGGCTGGCCAGGCCCAGCACGGCGGCCGCTTCTATCTCAAAGGTCTTGCGGGCGAGGGCCAGCGCCTGTTCCGGATCAAAGTTCGCTGCGGGAAAGCTCATACCAGCATTCTATCGAGCACGCGATTGAAGCCAGTCCACGAAATGGTTCGAAGACCCGCAGCGATCTGCTCAAATTGACAAAGTCATCAGCTACCATCCAGCGATGAGTGCGCTCGAATTGACCTTGCTGTACCTGCTGGCCGCAGTGATCGGCGTGGTCGCCTGCCGCTCGTTCCGGTTGCCGCCCATGCTCGGCTATCTGGCGGTCGGCGTGGTGATTGGCCCGCATGCGCTGGCGCTGTCGCAAAACTCCGAAGGCGTCCGCCACCTCGGTGAATTCGGGGTGGTGTTTCTGATGTTCGTGATCGGGCTGGAATTCAACCTGCCCAAGCTGCGCTCCATGCGCCGTCATGTTTTCGGGCTCGGCATGCTTCAAGTGGTTCTCACCGTGCTGCTGGCCACGCTGGGTTCGCTGTTCCTGGCCACCCTGGCACCGACGCTGTGGAAAATGAACTGGCAAACGGCACTGGCCTTGTCGGGCGCGATTGCCATGAGCAGCACCGCGATCGTCGTCAAATTGCTGGCCGAGCGACTGGAACTCGATTCCGAACACGGCAAGCGCATCATGGGTGTGCTGCTGTTTCAGGACCTGGCCGTGGTGCCGCTGCTGGTGTTGATTCCCGCACTGGGCTCGCCGCCTGATCAGATGCTGATGGCGCTCGGGCTGGCAGCGCTGAAGGCCACCGTGCTGGTGGGCCTGCTGCTGATCGGCGGGCAGCGAGCCATGCGCTGGTGGCTCACTCTCGTGGCGCGGCGCAAGAGCGAGGAGCTTTTCGTGCTGAACCTGTTGCTGGTGACGCTGGCGCTGGCCTGGCTGACGGAGCGGGCCGGGCTCAGTCTGGCGCTGGGCGCGTTCATCGCCGGCATGCTGATTTCGGAAACCGAATACAAGCACCAGGTGGAAACCGACATCCGGCCGTTTCACGATGTGCTGCTGGGCCTGTTTTTCATCAGCGTCGGCATGATGCTGGACTGGCGCGAGGTGGCGGCGCACTGGCCGCTGGTGCTGGTGCTGCTGACGCTGCCGGTGCTGTTCAAGCTGCTGTTGGTAACGGCACTCGCGCGGCTGCTGGGCGCCACGGCCGGCGTCTCGCTGCGCACCGGCCTGTACCTGGCGCAGGCCGGCGAGTTCGGCTTTGTGTTGCTGTCGCTGACGCAGGAAAGCCGGCTGGTGCCGCCGCAGCTGCTCAACCCGATCTTGGCCAGCATGGTGCTGTCGATGCTGGCCACGCCCTTCATCATCATGTACAGCAACCGTATCGTGATGCGCCTGGTGTCCAGCGAGTGGCTGCAGCAGTCATTGCAGATGACCACCATCGCCCGCAAGTCGATCAACGCCAACAAGCACGTGATCATTTGCGGCTACGGCCGCTGCGGTCAAAACCTCGGCCATATGCTGGAGCGCGAAGGCATTCAATACATGGCGCTGGACCTCGACCCCGACCGGGTGCGGCAGGCGGCTGCCGCTGGCGACTCGGTGGTGTTTGGCGACGCGGTGCGGCTGCAGGCGCTGATGGCCGCCGGCCTGGCGCGTGCCAGCGCCGTGGTGGTGACCTATCTCGACACCGCCAGCGCGCTGAAGGTGCTGGCCCACGCGCGCGCGCATGCCCCGACCGTGCCGGTCATTGTGCGAACGGTCGACGACCACGATCTGGAAAAACTGCGCGCCGCCGGCGCCACCGAAGTAGTGCCGGAGGCGATCGAGGGCAGTCTGATGCTGGCCAGCCACGCGCTGGCGCTGGTCGGCGTGCCGATGCGGCGCGTGATCCGCGTGGTGCAGGACCAGCGGGACGCACGCTACAACCTGCTGCGGGGTTACTTTCGCGGCGCCGATGACGACACCATCAACGAGCGCGACGAGGAGCGGCTGGCCACCGTGACACTGCCGCTCGGCACCGGCCCGATCGGCAAGCCGCTGGGGTTTCTGGCCTTGCATGCGGTGGGGGTGCGGGTGGTCAGCCTGCGCCGCAGCACGGGCAAAACGCTGGCGGCCGACGACACCCTGGTGCTCGAAGGCGGCGACACGCTGGTGCTGTCCGGGCACGCCGAGGCGCTGGCTGTGGCCGAGGAGAAAATTCTGCGCGGCCGCGCATTGAAAAATAACCCCGCGGCCGCTTGAGGCATGCACGTACAAAACACAGCGGCGCTGTGTTCGCGGCATCATGATGAGCAAGCCACCTCTCAAGGCGAGCCAGGAGAAACGCATGAATCGACGCGAAAGCCTGCGAGCATGGGGTGCCATCGCTGCACTGGGTGAGCTGGTTGCACAAGGTGCGCTGGGTGCAGGAAGTCTCTTTTTTCAGGCCAACAGCGCGTGGGCGCAAGGTGAGGCTGATGAGGCCCG
>JANNKV010000378.1:0-3160 GCA_031396485.1 Polaromonas sp.
CCACGTGAATGAAACAATTTGATTCAATCAGAACACCTGAGTTCCGAAAATCGCGGTTTGAGAACTTGGGATGTCGCTTCTGGCGCGTGATGTTGTAGGACAGGACAACGCCACAGCGCATTTCCACCCGGTCTTCGGGGCCATGACGACAGACAGCCTCCACCGTTCCGCTACAGCCGCATTAAGGCGCTTTTCAGTAACAAAAAGGCCTCTAGCCCAGGTGATATATGCGCAAGCAGCTACTATTTCAATAGCAGACTGATCTCCAGACCCGGGCTGGCATTGCGCACCTGCAGCGTGCTGCCGTGCGCCTCGGCCACCAGCCGGCACAGGTGCAGGCCCAAGCCAACGCCGCCGGTGGCACGCTGGCGGGCGCTGTCGGTGCGGTAGAACGGCTCGGTCAACTGGGCGAGTTGCGCGGCATCGACGCCCGGGCCGAAGTCACGCACCGCCAGCCGGAGGCCGCCGGCCTCCCCCGCCAGCGACACGCGCGGCGGCTGTGCGGCACCCAAGCTGTAGCGCAGCGCGTTGTCCAGCAGGTTGCGCAGCAGCAGGCGCATACGGATTCGGTCGAGCGCGAGCATCGGTAGTCCCGGCGCCAGGTCAAGCTGCACCGCGCTGGCATCAGGCAGTTCGACCACCGCCTCACGGACCAGCGCAGCGACGTCGGTGGCTTCGCGGTGCAGCGCGGCGTGCGGGCTGGCCAGGCGTTCGGACTCCAGCAGGTCGCTGATCAAATCGCGCATCTCGCCCAGGTCACGCAGCAGTGCGCCGCGCTCGGCCTCACCGGGCGCCGTGCCTTGCGGTGTCGCCGGCAGCAGCTCGGCATTCAGGCGCGCGCGGGTCAGCGGCGAGCGCAGTTCGTGGCTGAGCGCGAGCAGCAGCGCCCGCTTGGCATCGAGCATGCCTTCAAGATCATGCGCCATGGTGTTGATGCGCTGCGCCAGGTCACCCAGCTCGTCTTGGCGGCGCAGCGGAATCGGCACGTCAAAACGGCCGCTGCCGAAGCGTTCGGCGCCGACGCGAATGTCGTCGAGCGGACGCAGCAGGCGGCGCACGTACAGGTAGGCCGGCGCGATCAGCAGCAGCAGCAACGCCAGCGTGATCCACACGACGCCCTGCCGGCCTTCGCGCTGCCACGGCGTCTGGGCCAGACCGAAGCTGATGCGGTGGCCATCGACCGTGCTGCGGCTGAGCCAGTCGTTGAAGCGTTTTTCATAGCTGCGGTTGCCCTGCTGCGGCCTGTCGTTGTCAGACTGCCAGTTGACCTGTGGCCCTTCGATGCGAACGGCAATCGGCAGCCGCGCCGCCAGCGCCTGCGCGCGCGTGATGTCGGGCGGCGTGCCGAGGTCGGCCACCAGCCGGTCGACGTAGTCGGTCACCAGCGGGCGCGCCGCATCACGCCAGCCGACCGAGAACACGCGCTGCATGCCGCCCAGAAACACCGCCGCCATCGCCAGCGCCAGCAGCACAAACATCGTCGTCAGCCGCAGCTTGAGCGAATGCCGCCAGCGCTGGTTCCAGCGGGCCGGGTGTTTTGACACGGCCGTCTTGCTCACAGCCGCCCGCCATCTTTCGCTATCGCCAGCGCATAGCCCGCGTTGCGCAGCGTCTTGATACAGTCCAGCGGTTCGAGTTTTTTGCGCAGCCGGCTCACCAGAATGTCAACGGCGCGCGTGTACAGATCGGCTTCATGGCCGCGCAGGCGGTTCAAGAGTTCGTCGCGGCTGAAGACCTTGCCCGGCTCCATCGCCAGCATCGCCAGCAGATCGAACTCGGTGCCAGTCAGCTCGATGCGCTGGCCGTGCCGCAGCACTTCGCGGGTGTCCAGGTCCATCGCCAAGCCGTCAAACACCAGCCGCTTGCCCGGCGCAGGCACGGCCACGCTGCGCTGCCGCCGCAAAATGGTTTGCAGGCGCGCCACCAGCTCGCGCGGCTCAAAGGGCTTGGGCAGGTAGTCGTCGGCGCCGAGCTCCAGCCCGACCACGCGGTCCATCACGTCGCCGCGGGCGGTCAGCATCACGATGGGAATGTCACTGGTTTTGCGGATCTCGCGGCACAGCGCGAAGCCGTCCATCCCGGGCAGCATGACGTCGAGAATCGCCGCGTCGTAGGCTGTGGCCTGCAGTTTCTCCAGCCCTTCGGCGGGATGTGCGGCGCTGTCAAGCGTCAGGTCAAAACGCGCGAAGTAGGTCGCCAGCGGCGCGGCCAGGTGCGCGTCATCGTCGATCAGCAAAATGCGGTGCATGGGCGGATCATAAGGAAGCCGCACTCGCCATGGTGCTCAAGATGCAGTCACCATGGATCGACTCTTCCGATGGTTCCGAGGGTTCCGAGGTGGGTCTGCCTGAAGCCGCCCGCATATTTCAGCCCGTAGCCGAGCGCGCGGTCAAAACCGATGTGCGCGAGCCAGATCAGCGCCACGGCCAACAGCAGCGGCATCGTACCCAGCACGCCTGCCGCCAGCAAGCCGAGTGGGCCGACATAACTGTGGGTGGCGTTATACGCCAGAGCGCCCACCCGCGGGCCGGCCAGGTAGCCGACAAACGCCAGGTCCGGCAGCAGGAACAGCGCGGCAAAGAGTCCCCAGCCGTCACCAAAGTTCGCGTAGGCCGCCACTGCCATCGCCAGTACGGTGAGGCCTTCCAGCCGGAGCAGCGCGCGCACGCCGCCTGTGACATGCCCCGCCCCGGCGCGTGCATGTGTGGGCAGGCTGGCCTCCAAGCTGCCTGCGCGGCGCACGGCGGGCGTCGCCATCCGCCGCGGCGCACCCCCCAGCGCTTCAGCCACGGTGGCCCCAGCGACGGCCACGCTCCATGAACTCGCGCACCTTCTGCTGCTGCTCGGGCCGCAGGTTGTCGAAGAAGTCGGCCATGGCGGCGATCACCTCGGGGCTGCCGCTTTGAATCGCCGCCGTTTTTTCGTCGATCAGTTTTTTGGCACCAGCCTGGTCCAGCGTGCTCCCGGAGACAAGGCCCAGCAGCATGGCGCGTGGTTCACTGTTGCCGCGCAGGCTGGCACGCTGCGCGGCGAGCTTGTCGGCCAGCACGCCGAGCTTTTGCTTTTGCGCTTCGTCCAGCGCCAGCCGTGCGCTGACCTTGTCGATCATGCGCGCGCGCATTTCAGGCGACGGCGCACCGCCTTCTGCCCAGCCGGGCCG
>JANNKV010000382.1:0-4462 GCA_031396485.1 Polaromonas sp.
CCTGATCCGCATGGACTTCGCCGACGTGCTGACGGAGCTGAAGGAGGCCGGCTACGCCTTCGACATGGCCTGGTTCGAGCCGCACTTCGAGTTCCGCTTCCCGATGATTGGCCAGGTCAAGGCCAACAGCATCGAGCTGACCTTGCGCAGCGCGCTGGAGCCGTGGCATGTGATGGGTGAGGAAGGCTCTGCCGGCGGCACGGTGCGCTATGTCGATTCGTCGCTGGAGCGCGTCGAGGTGCATGTGACCGGGCTCAACGACAACCGTTATGTGGTCACCGTCAATGGCCGCGCGCTGCCGCTGCAAAGCACCGGGCGCGTCGGCGAATACGTCGCCGGCGTGCGCTACAAGGCGTGGAACCCGCCTTCGGCCCTGCACCCGTCGATCGGCGTGCATGCACCGCTGACGTTTGACATCGTCGACACCTGGATGGAACGCTCGCTGGGTGGCTGCCAGTACCACGTGGCGCATCCGGGCGGCCTGAACTACGAAACCCTGCCGGTCAATTCGTATGAGGCTGAGAGCCGGCGCCTGACGCGCTTTTTGCGCATGGGCCACACACCCGGAAAAATGCAGGTCAGGCCGGTACAGCCGAGTCGCGAATTTCCGTTCACGCTTGATCTTCGCTAACCGATTCGCGTGGTTCTGGAAGGCATGGGCTCAGAGGCATACTAAGCCCTGTGGAAAACATCACTCCGTCCCTTTTTGCGGCTCAATTTTTCGATACGCCATTTGAGCTGGCGGCGGCGCTGTCGCCCGCCGCAGCGCCGGGCCACTTCGATGAGTTGCGCGGCGGCGTGTCAATTTCCAGTGCGGCGAGCAAAGCGCTGCCGCAGGCCCCAGCGCCAGCCTTGCGGGTTGCCGGCGCAGGCGACGGCAACGTCGCTGCCAGCGCCGCAGACCGCGAACACATGGCCGCCCCGAACCAGACGCAAACCCAAACCCAAACCCAAATTCAGGGCGATGACGTTGAGCCTGCCTCGCCGCTCTCAGAAAACTGGACCCGGTTTTTCAACTTTCTGGGCACCGACGGTTTTCATGAGCTGAACCACCGCAGCGGCAACCTGCAGCGGCAGATTCGCGACAACGGCGTCACCTACAACGTGTACGCCGATGCCGACGGCCCGCAGCGGCCGTGGTCGCTCGATCTGTTCCCGATGCTGGTCTCACAGCAGGACTGGGCGTTCATCGAAGCCGGCATCCGTCAGCGCGCGCACTTGCTTGATCGCGTGATGGCCGACATTTACGGCCCGCAGCAGTTGCTGGCCCAGGGGCTGCTGCCCAGCGCACTGGTTCACGGGCACCCAGGTTACCTGCGCGCCATGCACGGCGTGCCGGCGGTCGGCAGCACCTACCTGCACATCGCCGCTTTCGACCTGGCGCACGGCCCCAACGGGCGTTGGTCGGTCGTGTCACAGCGCACGCAGGCACCTTCCGGTCTGGGGTATCTGCTTGAAAACAGGCTCACCATTTCGCGGCAGTTTCCCGAAGCATTTCGTGAGATGAATGTGCAGCCGCTGGCGGCCTTCTACAGGGCACTCGTCGACGGCCTGAAGGCCATGAGCCCGGCGCACGGCCATGATGCCGGCAGCCGCGTGGTGTTGCTGACGCCGGGGCCGTATAACGAAACCTATTTCGAGCATGCCTATCTCGCGCGCTTTCTCGGCCTGACTCTGGTTGAAGGCAATGATCTGACGGTTCGGGACGAGCGGCTCTACCTCAAGACCTTGCATGGTCTGGAGCCGGTTCACGGCATTTTGAAGCGGCTGGACGACCAGTTCCTCGACCCGCTGGAGCTTCGGTCGGATTCCACTCTCGGCGTGCCCGGGCTGCTGCAGGTGATCCGCGCGGGCAAGGTGCTGGTGGTCAACACACCGGGCACGGCGGTGCTCGAATCGACCGCGCTGCTCGGATTCTTGCCTGCCCTGTCAAGGCACCTGCTCGGCGAAACGCTGGCCCTGCCGTCGCTGCCGACCTGGTGGTGTGGTGAGCAGGCGGTGCTGCAGGACACCTTGGGCCAGCTCAAAAACTGCGTGATCAAGCCGACCTACCCGGGCAGCAATATGGAATCCGTGATCGGTCACCTGTCACCGCGCAGCCAGCTTGACGAGTCGGCGGGCCGCATCATCCGGCGCGGCGAAGACTACACCGTGCAGGCTTACCAGCCGTTGTCGCAGACGCCCACCTGGCACGGCGAAAGAATCGCCCCGCGATCGGTCATGCTGCGTGTGTTTGCTGTCGCGGACGGCGCGGGCTCCTGGCAGGTGCTGGCCGGCGGCCTGGCGCGGCTCGCTGGAGCCAAGGAAAACATGTCGTCGATGCAGCACGGGGGCAGCAGCGCCGACGTCTGGGTGCTGGGTGACAGGCAGGTCAGCACTGCGCCCGCGCCTACTGCGCAGCACGCTGGGTTGCCTGAACACCTCATCAGCGCCGCCGCCAACGATCCCGCCGAACCGCTGACAGACCCCGCAGCCGTATCCACGCGCGACGAACCTGCTTCGTCCCTGCGACAGAAACCACCGGTCACCAGCCGGGCCGCCGAGAATCTTTTCTGGCTTGGCCGCTACACCGAGCGCGCCGAAAACGCCTGTCGCCTGACGCAGGTGATTCTGCAGTGCCTGGGTGGGGAGGACCAGAATTCGCAGCCGTTGCTGGCCTGGCTTTCCAGCATGGCGCAAAGCAATATGCTGGTGCTCGACACGGTGCCGCCGGCCACGCACGCGCGCCGCGTTTTTGAGCGCGCACTGATCGCCAACCTGGCCGACACCAAGCAGGCGGCCAGCGTGGGCTACAACCTGAAGGCCCTTAAAAGCGCCGCTGCTGCGGTGCGCGAGCGCCTGTCGCACGAGCAGTGGCAGCTGATCGCCCGTGCTGAAGCTGATTTTTTCCACCGCTGCAGGACTTTCAATCGCCCCGATATACCCGATACACCCGGCATCCCCGGTGCTCCCAGTACCAGTGGCAGTCAGCATGCGCTCGACTATTCCAGCGCACAGGCGCTACGCGCACTTGAATCGGCCGGTGCGTTTCTGGCCGCCATGACCGGCGCGCAGACCGACCGTATGACCCGCGATGACGGCTGGCGACTGCTCAGCATCGGCCGCCTGACCGAGCGGCTGCACACCTTGTCCAGCGCACTTGAACAAGCCTTTGAAACCGGGGCTGTGTTTGAAGAAGGCGGTTTCAATGCGGTGCTGGCCTTCTTTGACAGCACCATCACCTTCCACGCGCAGTACCAGCAACGGCGCGACCTGCCCGCGCTGCTCGACCTGCTGGTGCTGGACCGCGACAACCCGCGCTCGCTCGGCTGGGTGGTCATGACGCTGCGCGGCCGTCTGGCCAAACTGTCGGGCAACGCACCGGTCGATCTGCCTGATCTGACCGCGACGCTGGCCGAGCCGGGCGAATGGGCAATAGACGATCTATGGCGCGAATCGGCTGACTCAAATCTGGCCGCTGACCGGCAGCGCCAATGCGCCCACCTCACCGGCCTGTTGGACCTGCTGTCGCAATCGGCGCTGGATCTTTCCGATGCCATCGGCCGCCGGTACTTCAGCCATGCGACCGATGGCAGCCAGAGCCTGGGGGCTTAAACCTAGAAACCGCAGTTGACCGCTTGCAAACATCAGGAAAACCGCATGGATATTGAATTTTTCCGCTTTGATCACGTGTACCTGACAGGTGACAGCGCTATGCGCCCGATTGCACCGCGCTTGACGCGCCAGGCTGCGTTGCTCCGCCTTGTGGGCACAAGCCCACTGCGTTGTCACGCCTTGCCTGGCACGCCAATCACGGCGCACTCAGGCGCATCCAACTGCCGTTTCTAGGTTGAGCGATGCTGCTGCACGTCGTTCACGAAACCAGCTACCGCTACCGGCCTGCGGTTGATACGGCGCACCACGTGGTTCACCTGAAACCGGCCCATGGGGGCTCCCAGCAGCTGCTGGGCTACCAACTGAAGATCGAACCGCCGCCCGCCCTGCTGCGCGAACAGCTCGATGTTTACGGCAATATGCGCGCCTCGTTTTCTTTCCAGTCGGCGCATGACCAGCTGACGGTGGTGGCCGACAGCATCGTCAGCACCACACCCGATCCGCTGGCGCGGGACGTGGCTTCAGCCCCGCATCTCATCGCCCCGTGGGAACAGGTGCGTGAGCGTTTTCGCTACCGCGCGGGCGCCGCCTACGACAGCGCCTCCGAATTCCTGTTCGCGTCCCCCTATGTGCCGCGCGACGACGCTTTCACCGAATTCGCGCAGGTCAGCTTCACGCCGGGGCGGCCGCTGCTGGCCGCTGCCGAGGCGCTGATGACGCAGATCCACACCCGCATGACCTACGAGAGCGAAAGCACCGAAGTCAATACGCCGGCGCTCGAAGCCCTTCAACAAGGCAAGGGCGTCTGCCAGGATTTCGCCCATATCATGGTCGCCTGCTGCCGCGCCATGGGCCTGCCTGCCCGCTA
>JANNKV010000417.1:0-6389 GCA_031396485.1 Polaromonas sp.
CGTTGTCGGTCGGCATCGGTTTTGGCCTGCAGGCGGTGGTCTCCAATTTTGTCTCGGGCCTGATTTTGCTGGCCGAGCGACCGGTACGCGTCGGTGACTGGGTTTCACTGGGCACGGTGGAAGGCGACATTCGCCGCATCAACATGCGCGCCACGGAGATTCAGCTCGGCGACCGCTCGACCGTGATCGTTCCGAACTCGGAATTCATCACCAAGACCGTTCGCAATGTCACTCATGCCAATCCGCTGGGCCTGGTGCAGATCAAGCTGCCCATGCCGCTAATGACACCGGCCGAAGAAGTGCGCGCGCTGCTACTAGGCGTGTTTGAAGCCCATCCAGATGTACTCGATGCGCCGGCCCCGAACGTGCAGCTCGACGGCATTGACAACGGCAGCCTGGTGTTCAACGCCACCGGGTTTGTGGCGTCGCCGCGCGCGGCTTACGGTGTGCGCAGTGCGCTGCTGTTTGAGGCTCTCAAGAAGCTGGCGGCGGCGAACATCGAGCTGTCGCGGCCGCCGCAGATCATCGCCATGCCGGGCGGGCCTGCGATGCTGTCGCCTGAGGGGCCGGTATCGCCGATCAGCCCTGTGCGGCCTTAGAAGAACGTCGGCAGTCCATGTTGCAGGTCGCTAGTTGCTATCACTTTCATAGCTGCTTGCGCAAGTATTACATGGGCTAGAGGCTGATCTTTGCACTAAAACTAGTTCAAAGAGGTCTCAACACGCCGGTTTTCAAAACCCAATCGCACCTGAGGGCGAATGACACACCGTCACAGAATCGTCACAATCCCCAGTGACGATACGCGTTGTTGCACAAACCCTTGAAAGACGACGATGGCCAAAGATTTCTCAAGCATGGAAGACAGCAATCGCTCGTCTAACCAGAGCATTCATGATGTATCCAACCCCGGGCGCCGCACCGTGCTGCGCGGCGGGCTGGGCGCGCTGGTCGGCGGTTTGTTTGCGCCACTGGCCGTCGGCTCGCTGAGCGCCTGCGCGACGATGGGTGCAGCAGGCACCAGCCTGGGCTTCAAAAGCGTGCCGCTGTCAACGGCCGACACCATCACCGTTCCCGAAGGCTACAGCTACCAGGTCATCGCGCCGTGGGGCGAAGCGGTCGGCGTGTCGGGTGAAAACCCGGCTTTCAAGATGGACGCCAGCAACACCGCCGCCGAGCAGGAAGTGCAAATGGGCATGCACCACGACGGCATTCACTTCTATCCGCAGAACGGCAGCACGTCCGGCCTGCTGGTGATGAACCACGAGTATTCCGATGATGGCCTGCTGCACACCGACGGCATGGCCACCTGGACAGCGCAAAAAGTACGCAAGGCGCAGGCCGCGCACGGCGTGTCGGTGATCGAGGTCGAGCAAAAAGGCGGCAAGTGGCAGATGGTCAAGCCGTCGCCGTGGGCGCGCCGCATTACGGCCAACACGCCGATGGCTTTTGCTGGCCCGGCTGCTGGCCACGCGATGCTGAAAACCGCTGCTGACACCGCCGGTATGCGCCCACTTGGCACGCTGAACAATTGCGCCAGCGGCATCACACCCTGGGGCACCTACCTGACCAGCGAAGAAAACTTCATCAACTATTTCAATGGCCCCGACCAGCCCAGCCCGCACGAGCAGCGCTGGGGCCTGCGCAAGGGCGCGCCAGCCGGCTACCGCTGGCACGAGCATGATGACCGCTTCGACGCGGTGAAGAACCCGAACGAGCCGAACCGCTTTGGCTGGATCGTCGAGATCGACCCGATGAACCCGAGCAGCACGCCCGTGAAGCGCACCGCAATAGGCCGCGCCGCGCATGAAGGCGCTACCGTGGCCGTGACAAAAAGCAATCGCGCGGTGGTGTATTCGGGTGAAGACGCCCGCTTTGAATACATCTACAAGTTTGTCAGCCGCGACGCCATCAAGCCCGGCGGCGCAGCGGCGAATGCCGAACTTCTGGACCACGGCACGCTGTATGTCGCCCGCTTCGACGCCGAAGGCCGCGGCCGCTGGATTGCACTGACGCATGGGCAGGGGCCACTGAGCGCCGCCAACGGCTTTGCCGACCAGGGCGAAGTGTTGATCAAGACGCGCCAGGCCAGCGACCTGCTGGGCGCCACCAAGATGGACCGGCCCGAGTGGATCGATGTGGACAAGCAGGGCTGGGTCTACGCGACGCTCACCAACAACAGCAACCGCGGCGGCGACAAGCAACCCGCCGTTGACGCCGCCAACCCGCGTGCCAACAACACCATGGGCCACATCATTCGCTGGAAGGAAGACGGCGACTTCGACAACACCGTGTTTCAGTGGAACCACTTCATCATGGCGGGCGACCCGGCCAACACCCGCGCCGAGGCCAAGGGCAACGTCAAAGGCGACATGTTCGGCTGCCCGGACGGCCTGTGGGTTGATGGACGCGGCGTGATGTGGGTGCAGACCGACATGTCCACCAGCGCCATGGGCAAAGGGGATCTGGCACGCCTGGGCAACAACGCCATGCTGGCCGCCGACCCGAAAACTGGCGACATCCGGCGCTTTCTGGTCGGCCCGGCTGGCTGCGAGATCACCGGCGCCACCAGCACGCCGGACGGCCGCACGCTGTTCCTCAATATCCAGCACCCCGGCGAAAGCCCGAGCGAACGCAGCGAAGCCGCCGCGCCGCGCAAGATCAGCAACTGGCCCGACCAGAACGCGGCCGGCCGCCCGCGTTCGGCGACGGTGGTTGTGCGCAAGAACGATGGTGGTGTGATCGGGACGTGAGTGAGCGCTATGTTGGTTGCGGATGCGTGTAGATAGTTGCTATTAAATTAGTAGCTGTTCGCGCACGTTTTACCTGGGCTACAGCCCTAAAACACATCAAAAACCGGGCTAAAACGGTAGCTGGTGCGCCTGCCACGTCCGGCGGCTAAAACACGCCATCCTCACGGCGCCCTTAACTCAAACCGCAGCTCCATCAACCGTGCATCATCAAAATGCCGGCGCCCGACAAACGCGGTGGGTTGCCGCCCCCACTGCCGCATCGCGCCGGGGTTGTCGATGCCCATCGGCCAGAACAGCAGACGCTCGCCGCGCTCGGTGCCGGGCACGATGCCGTTCGGCCAGAAAGCGCTGCGTGTGACGCCGTTCGTTGCGCCTGACACGGGCAGCGTGCGCAAAGCGCCGTCGGGCTGCAGCGCAAAGGGTGTTGACGGTATGGGCGAGCTGTCCGGTGCCGTAACAGGCCGCAGCCCTTTGACGTAATGCGTCCGGCTTTCGAGATGCAGGGCCATGCGCTGGCCCACCTTGAGCGCGGGCAGCGCTCTTGGCACAAAGGCCCATTCGATGGGCTCGGGCCTTGTGGCGTCACCGGCCGAAGGCGGTGGCAGCGGCTGGGCGCTGGGCGTCGGAAAAAACAGGTGGTAGCAACCGCAGGAATGGATGGAGTCATACAACCACGGCGTGCCATCTGGCGCCAGAGTCAGGCGCAACACCACGCTGTCGAGCTGGCCGCCCAGCAGATCGATACCGCCAGTGAGCGGCCGTTCGGGAAACCACACGCTGTAGACCAGTTGCAGCAAGGTCTGGCCCTGGTAGCGCGTGGTGGCCAGGCGCTGATACATCACGGGCTGCTCGACCACTACCGACGGCGCCTGGGCTGAGCCCGGCGGCAAGGTGCCGGGAAGCGCCCGGTCAGCGCCCCATTGAAGCGCGCCAAAGCGATCGTACGGCCCGCGCGTTTCGATGTGAACATCAGGCGCATAGGCCCGCATCAGCAGGGCCGCGTCAGGCGGGCTGAGGCGCGGGATGCCCAGCGCATCGGGGTCGCGCTTCGCATACACCTCGGCGATGCGGGCCGCCGGCACCGCCTCGCCCGCGGGCGTGTAGCGCTTCACATGGGCGGCATCTACCCCGGCTGCGGCCTGCGCTGCAAATTTTTCGGCCGTGGTTTGCTGCCAGCGGCGAACACCCGAAAAGAAAGGTACGCGGGTCAATGCGTACAGCCCCAGCGCGCGTTTGGCCACGCTGTAGTCGTCATCGACCCGGGCCTGCGCGGCCAGCTGGCGGCGCCCTGGTGCGGAGGCCATGGACGCAGATTGCAGCAAGGCCAGACGAGCCTCGCTGGCGCAGCGCTGCGTGCGCGCCTGAATGCGCTGCTTGTCAGCCGGGCCGTCGGTGGTAAGAAGCGGCAAAAACTGCAGCGGCAGATTGCGGAGTTCCACCTCCCGCGCTTCGCTGTCGAGTTGCGCGAGCCGGCCGATCCAGGCCTCGAAGGCTGTCGGGCTGTCGGCCACTTCGTCACCGAAAGAGGCCAGGAAACGATCGGAACGGAGAAACGTATAGCCGGCCAGGCGGTGCGCGCCGCCATCATCGACGCCCGCTTGCCGCGTGACTTCATCGAGCTTGTCATACCAGCCGATGCAGCCCGCCGCTTCAGGCAAGGCGGTGACGACGCCGTTCGCGACCGGGCTCGCGCAGCCGGCGAGCAAGGTCAAAACCCCCAGGGCACCGGTCCACCGCCCCACCGCGGACGGCGTGACGAGGCTCAGGTGCTGGCGAAAGGCAGGCATGTCCACACTTTACCGCTGGCCAACGCGCGTGCGCCGCGCCTCGCGGCGTTCGATCTCACGCACCATGCCCTCAAACTGCCGGGCAATATTGCTGCGCATCAGCGGCAGCGCCACCGCTGTTGGCACCGGCAGAGCCGGCTCGATCAACCCCGACCATTGCAACAGGTATTCGTCGCCTTGCTTGCCCTCGATCTTGTCGAGCCGGTAGCCGCCTTCGAGTTGCTTGAGATTGCCGCGAAGCACGCGAACGGCCAGCGTGTGAGGCGGCTGCTCAGTCACCTCGACCACCACATCGATGGCGTAGGTGAAAAACCAGAGGTGGGCCTTGCCGGCTTGCTCCACCGTCACGGTACTGCCCTGCCTTTCGATGACACGGCTGCTGACGATGTCAGGCACGAATTCAGCCAGGTGGTCGTAATCGGTCAGCGTTTGCCAGATGACTTCCAGCGGCGCGCGGACCAGCGCCTGGGTGGTGACCTGTACCGCAGAGCCCTGGCGTCTGGCCTCCACGCTGATCGGTTCGCCGGCCATGACCACCCCTGCAGCGGTGCTAAAAGCGCCCATCAGGGCACTTATCAGGGCCAGCCTTGCAGACCAGCTTGACAGGTGCCGCAAGGGCGAGGAAGAGGGAAGCAGCGTGAAGACCATGTCAGCGCCTTGACCTGGTGCGCACTCACGGCAGAGGGATGCCTGACCGCGATGCAAACACGTGGCGTGAGCTTAACGGACAGCCGATAACCTTGCCACCCGCTGCGGTGCAGACGCAGGGCGTTCAGCCGGGCGCGGTGAACACCGTCAACACGCCGGTGTAGCCGTACAGGTGATGCCGCGCAATCTCACCGCCCGCGAAAAAACCGACCAGCGGCACATCACCCAGCGCACGCCGCACGATTTGCAGCTCGGCACTTGGCGCGCCGAAGTGCGGGCCGCCGCGGCCGGAGCAGCTGACGTAAATCGCGCCGGCGATACGGCGGGCCGGATGGGGCGCTGATTCGGCCTCGGACGCATTCAAGGCGGTGGCCGTTTGCAGCGTCATTTCTTCGGGCTCGAGTTCCTCACGGATTTCGGCGCAGATGCGGATCAGATCGGCGCGCGCGGCCTGGGCATTGCGCTCACAAAAAGCCAGCTGCATGCCGACGGTGGGCACGTCAGCAATCGCGATGCCTTTGCGCACCGGGTCCAGGCCGATCACGTGGCGCACCACCACCTCGGCGCCAAACTGGCCGGTATGGCGAAGGCGCGTCAGATTGGCGTCGTTCATGCGGTCTTCCGGGCGGCTCAAGCCCACCAGCGTGGTGCGCACTTTGGCCAGCGCTTCGCGCGGCTGGTCCAGCGACACATCGAGGTCGGCCAGCATCACGTCGAGCGCGGGCTCGCCGTCGAGCCCAGTTACCACATTGCCTTCGCAGGCGGTGATTTCGTGGTTGCCCGATATCGGCTGGCAGCCCTGGGTGACGCGTGACATCAGCGCCATGCCGCCTGCCGGGTCACGCGCGAAGGCCACGCCGCTGAGGCCCCCGTGAAACACGCCGCTGGCTGCGCCTTGGCCCTTGACGTTGCCATGGCCGCTGAGCGCGAACTGCACCGTGTCAGTCCGGCTGGAAGCCAGGCCGCCGAAGACATAACCGCTGTCTGTACGCTGCGCCATCTCGTCGATGAGTTCGGCCACGTCGGGCGTGTGGGCATCGGCATGCACAAGCGCCGTGTGCGCGTTGAAGCGGCCGCTGGCGGCGGGCGGCAGCGGCGACACGCCTGAGAACACGCGGTACTGGTCATGCGGCAGCTCGCACAACATCACGGCCAGCGCGGGCTCGTCGAAATACTCGACATTGTTGGACGCGATGCCGACCCC
>JANNKV010000002.1:0-2714 GCA_031396485.1 Polaromonas sp.
TCACTGACGCTGCTTTTCGACGGTTTTTTCAACCACAATCAGGCTGTAGCCCAATAGATAACTGCGCGGGCAGCTATTATTTTAATAGCGAACGACAATCGATTGAATGCCGTTGAGCCCGCCCGGCGCCTCAGCGCCAGTACACCGCGCCACCTGAAACCGGGGTTGCCGTCAGCTTCTGCGCCACCGTACTGTCGCCCAATTCACCATCGAGGTTTCTACCCCAGCAGGCCGCGCTGCCATCGGACTTGAGGGCGCAGGTGTGGTTGCCACCGGCGCTGATGGCCGCCGCCCCGGTCAGTGCGGAAACTGTCACCGGCGTGGACTTGTTCACCCCACTGGCATCACCCAGCTCGCCATCCAGATTGCGGCCCCAGCAAAACGCCGTGCCGTCGACCTTGACGGCGCAGCTGTGCAGATTGCCGGCACTGATCGCCACCGCGCCGGAAAGACCTGACACCACGACCGGCAAAGGTCTGTTGACAACCGTGTTGTCGCCTACCTGGCCGACATTGTTCTGACCCCAGCAGACCACGCTGGCGTCAGCCCGAAGCGCGCAGGTGTGGTTGGTGCCGGCGTTGATGGCAACCGCGCCCACCAGATTAAGCACCGGCGCTCTGCTCAGCGTGTTCACGGTGTTGCCCCGGCCGAGCTGTCCGGATGTGTTCAGCCCCCAGCACAGGACGGTGCCGTCAGCCCTCAACGCGCAGGTATGACGGTCGCCCGCCGTGATGGCGACGGCCCCGGCGACATCTGCCACCGCGGTGGCGGTCAGCTTGTCGGCCACCGTACCGTCGCCGAGCTGACCGAAGTCATTGAAGCCCCAGCACGCGACGGTGCCGTCTGATTTAAGCGCGCAGCTGTGCGCCGTGCCACTGCTCAGGGCCACCGCGCCCGACAAGTTCGTCACCGCGGTAGGCGATGATTTGTTCGCAGTACTGCCGTCGCCCAAGGCGCCTTTTTCGTTCTGGCCCCAGCAACTGGCGGTGGCGTCGGGCTTCAAGGCGCAGACGTGTCCGCCGCCTGAGCTGAGCGCGGTGATACCGGTCAGGCCAGGCACCGTCACGGGCGTCGGGCGATCAGTCAGCGTGCCGTCGCCGATCTGGCCATACAGGTTGTCGCCCCAGCAGGCCACGCTGCCATCCGGCTTCAAGGCGCAGGTGTGGTGAACGCCCGCGGACACGGGTTCCCCGACCGCCACCACGGTGAAGGGCCGCGTGGCAGCTTCGGTGCCGACGGTGGCATTGACCAGACCGGTGAAGCTGCCGGTCTTGTTCCAGACCTTGGACACCGGGTTGCCCGCGCTGCTGGCTGATCCGTCGCCCCACACCCAGCTCACCGCCAAAGCCGTGCCGCCGGTGACATTGGCCTGATAAAAATTGAGCTTGTTGGCTATGGCGCGCGCCGTGCCGCTGATCGTCACGCTGAATGCAGGCGGTACATCGATGATGACTGGCGCATCAGGGTCCGGCGTCAGCGTGCTGCTGACGATTCGGCTGGTTCCGCCGCCACCACCGCAGGCAGCGACCAGCAGCGTGGCACCCAGCCACAGCGCGAGCCGCAAGCGGCGATGTTGACCCAACCCGTACAAGATCGAATTCATGGAAGTCCTAGCGCAACAAAGGTAAGTAGTTGTAGCTTACCTTCAGGGGCTCCAATTGAATAGGCGGAATATTCACGCTTATCAACGCGATTACGACGTCTGGGTTACGACGTTTGGCCCGTTCCGCCTCCCGGGAAAAGACCGGTGTGGAGCTTTTTGCCTGCCAACCGGCTACAGCGAACGAAACAGCCAGCCACAGCAGCGCCAACCCGTGTAATGCCTCTGGTGCGCCAAAATTCAAGTACTTCAAGCCTCCAGCCCAGGTGTTATCTGCATCGGCAGCTATTAAATAGATAGCAACTTGGCAGAGTCGGCGCGGCCTGCAGCAACCTCGTCACCCAGCGCGTCGACCAGGTCATGCGCCTTCACCGGCTTGTACAGCACACGCAGGCCGCTTTGCTGGGCCTGCCTGACACGCGCGGGCGCCGTATCGCCCGTCACCAGCAGCACCGGGAGTTTCCAGCCCAGCATCGCACGCAGTTCAGTCGCCAGCGTAATGCCGTCCTCTTCGTTGCGCAGCCGAAAATCCGTGATCAGCGCATCCAGCCCATGGCCGGGCAAGGCGGCGATTTCCCGCGCCTGGGCCAAGCCGTCGGCCACCTCAACCTGCAGCCCGTACAGGCGCAACGCCGCGGCGGTGCTGGCGCGCACGGTTTCTTCATCGTCAACCACCAGCACGCGCAGCCGTGCCAGTGGCGATGCCGCCTTGCTGCCCTCGTCCACGTCTACCAATATTTTCTCGGCCTGCACGGCGGCTCGCGGCAAAAGCAGCCTGAACACCGTGCCGCGCCCGGGCCGCGAATGCACCTGCACCTGCACCTTCATCAGGCGGGCGATGCGCCTGACGATCGCCAGCCCCATGCCAAGGCCTTTGGAGCGATCGCGCTCCAGATTGCCCACCTGATAGAACTCGTCAAAAATACGCGGCACCTCTTTCTCATCAATACCGCGCCCGCTGTCCCATACTTCGACACTGATGCGCTGCCCGCGGTTGCGTGCCACCACCGCCACACCGCCGGTCTGGGTGAACTTGAGCGCGTTGTGCACCAGATTGCCGAGCATGCGCTCCAGCAGGGCCGCGTCGGCATAGACCCATTTGCAGCCGGGCTTG
>JANNKV010000010.1:0-11683 GCA_031396485.1 Polaromonas sp.
CGCTACGGCGTGGCTGGATTCGAGCGCGGCAATGATGCCTTCGGTGCGACACAAATAGTGGAACGCCGCCAGCGCCTCGGTGTCGGTGATGCCTACATATTCGGCGCGGCCGATGTCTTTCAAAAACGCGTGCTCGGGGCCGACGCCGGGGTAGTCGAGTCCGGCGCTGATACTGTGCGTCTCGGTCACCTGGCCATCTTCGTTCTGCAGCACATAGGTGCGGTTACCGTGCAAAACGCCGGGTGCGCCGCGCTGCAGCGACGCCGAATGCTTGCCGCTGTCCAGGCCTTCCCCCGCCGCTTCGACGCCGATGAGTCGGGTATTTTGATAGCCGATGTAGGGGTGAAAAATACCCATCGCATTGCTGCCGCCGCCGACGCAGGCGATTACCGCGTCGGGTTGTTTTCCACCCGTCATTTCCGGCATTTGCGTCAGGCATTCGTCACCGATCACGCTCTGGAAGTCCCGAACCATCATCGGATAAGGGTGCGGGCCCGCGACGGTTCCGATGATGTAGAACGTGTTGTCGACGTTGGCGACCCAATCGCGCATGGCTTCGTTGAGCGCGTCTTTCAACGTCTTGCTGCCCGATTCGACCGGCACGACGGTAGCGCCAAGCAGCTTCATGCGGTACACATTGGGGCTTTGGCGCTTGACGTCTTCGCTGCCCATGTAGACCACGCATTCGAGGCCGTAGCGGGCACAGATGGTGGCTGTGGCCACGCCGTGCTGGCCGGCGCCGGTTTCGGCAATGATGCGCGGCTTGCCCATGCGGCGTGCCAGCATGGCCTGGCCGATGGTGTTGTTGATCTTGTGGGCGCCGGTGTGGTTGAGGTCTTCGCGCTTGAGGTAGATCTGCGCGCCGCCTTGTTCACGGCTGGTGCGTGCTGCGTGATAGATCGGCGAGGGGCGACCGACGAAATGCTTCAGCTCGTACTTGAATTCGGCCAGGAATTCCGGGTCGTGCTGGTATTTGGCGTAAGCGGCTTTGAGTTCGTTGATGGCGTGGGTCAGCGTCTCGGAAACAAAGCTGCCGCCGTAAATGCCGAAATGGCCGGAAACGTCAGGTTGCTGATAGGGAAGAGGGGAGGTGGACATGGCGATAAAAATTCTCTGCAAGTTGCTCGTCAGCAGCGCGAACGGCGGCGACGAACTGGTTGATCTTGTCGGCGCTTTTGATTCCTTTTGAAATCTCGACACCGGAACTGACATCAACGGCCAGCGTCTTACAACGCGGCCTGACTTGCAAAATGCCATCGATCACGTTTGCAGGCGTCAACCCACCAGACAAAACGAGGTGAGCGTTGACGCTTGGAGGAAGAAGTGACCAATTGAATGTTTTCCCGCCGCCACCAAATCCCTCGACGTGGGCGTCGAGCAGGATGGCTTGGGCGGCCTTGAAGGTTTCCGCGTATTTTACGAGATCGAAACGCTCTGTGTCAGGGGTGAGCTGTTCGTCAAGTGGAATGCGGGCGGCGCGCAGGAATGGCGTTCCGGCCGCCAGACAATCTTCAGGCGTTTCATCACCATGAAATTGCAGTAAAGCCCCCGGAATACGTGCGCAGGTAGCTATTATTTCTATAGCGGGTGCATTGACGAAAAGCAGCACTGGCGTCACAAACGGCGGCAGGCGCTGCGCCAGTTCGGCGGCGCGCTCTGCGCTGACGTAGCGGGGGCTTTTGGCATACATCACAAAACCCACCGCATCGGCGCCGGCATCTGCTACGGCGTCAACATCTTCTTCACGTGTCAGGCCGCAGATTTTGATGCGTGTTCTGGTTAAAGTCGTCATGGCAGCCAATCATAAGCTGCGGTTCGCGCTGGCAAACCGTGACTGACGTCGTAAACGGGACCGAGAAAATACAGGCCGTCCGGTGAGAAAGTGGGTGCTGCAGCGTCCCGCCGACGGGCTGCAACGACGTCTGCCAACCACTCGGGTGGGTGGTCGCCCTGGCCAATCGCCACCAGGCAGCCCATGATGTTACGGATCATGTGATGCAGAAATGCATTGGCCTCGAATTCAAACCGCCAGTAGCTGGATCGCGCGCTCGCCCGCTGCGAAATCTCGATGCGCTGCATGGTTTTGACCGGTGTTTTCGCCTGGCATTGCGCGGCCCGGAATGAGCTGAAGTCGTGTTCGCCGATCAGGTGCTGAGTGGCCTCGCGCATCGCGGCGCCATCGAGGGGGCGGTAGACCCAGCCGACGCAACCGGCCTCGACGCTGGGGCGCACGGCAGATTCGAGCACCACGTAGGCATAGCGCCGAGCCACCGCGCTGCCGCGAGAGTGAAAACTGTCGGGTACGAACTGCGCCCATTGAACCGCAATATCGCGCGGCAAAAAGGCGTTGGTGCCGCGGACCCATGATTGTGTTTCGCGCTGAAGAATGGTGTCGAAGTGAACCACCTGCATCAGCGCATGGACGCCTGCGTCAGTGCGCCCGGCGCAGTTCACGCGTACGGGCTGAGCCGTGAACTTTGCCAGCGCCACCTCCAGTTTGTCCTGAACCGTGTTGCCGGAAAGCTGGCTCTGCCAGCCTTCGTAGGCGCTACCGCTGTAGCTGATTCCGAGCGCAATCCTCAAGGCATCTTCAGTGGGTTAGGGCGCAGCGGCGTGGCTGGATGAACCAGAAGCACAAGCCATGCCGCGCCGTTTCAAACCAGTGAGTTGAGGAATGCCTGCGCCTTGACCTTGAGCGGTCCGTGCGCTTCGACCAGTACCTCTTCTGCCAGCGAGCGTGCGCCGTCCGCGTCGCCCAGCGAACGGAACTCTTCGGCCAGCAGGAACTTGGTTGTGAGCGGGTCTTCCTCGGGTGCGACGGAATTTCCCGGGTTCTGGGTGCTTGGGCCATTCAGGTCCAGCGAAAGGGAGTCGAGATCGAACTCGAGCATGCCGCTGTCAGGAAGTGCCGCCGCAGGAGCGGCCGGGGCTGTTTTCACCGAAGCAGCAATGGCGCCGTTTGGCTGAGAGCCCGTGCCCCTGGAAATCGGCACCGGGTAGGTGAGGGCAATGGGCTTGGACGAGATGTCGCTGAAATCCATGTCCAGCTTGTCAAACACCGGCGCGCGAACGGGTTCAGGCGTCGAGAGGGCAGCGATAGGTGCGGGTGAGGTGTGCCCGTCCTGCATGCCTCCAAGGGGAAAATCGAGATCCAGGTCGACATCGACAGCGGGCTTGGATGCGGGTGCAGCAGCAGCAGCGGGTGTCGACGAAAAGGCAGAAAATCCGGCCGCTGCAGCGCCTGCGACTGCGGCCATGGATGCCGCAGCGGCAGCAACCGGAGGCACGGCAGGGGTGCTGGTTGCAGCGGGTGCCGCGACCTTGTTGTCAGCCGGGGGCAATCCGCCCGGCTGGTACAAGGGATTGAGTGCGTCCAGTTCCCGACCCATTTCAGTCACGTAAGCCCATTCAGGGCCATTTCCCTGCGTCAGGTTGAAGGCTTCAAGCGCAATCGTTTCGAAGGCCTTGTTGTCACGGCGCTTTGCGTAGATTTCGGCCAGCTTGGCGTGGATCGCGACCCGCGTCGGAGTGGTGCGCAAGGCTTCCTTGAGAATTTCCTCGGCCTGCAAGTCGCGGCCGTAGGCGAGGTAAACGTCGGCTTCGGCCACAGGGTCCACATCGCCGGCAGCATCGAGCTGACTTGGCGAGTAGACCAGCGAAGAGCCGGAGGCGCTGACTTCATTGGTGTCAATGCGCTGACCGCCGCTGGCACCGAAGAACGAATCGGGCTGGAGACGGCTTTCGAGGAAGGAGCTGTCGACTGGCGCCGCGCCTTTTCTTTTGCGGTAACTGTAGATGCCCAAGCCAGCCAGCAGGGCCAGCAAGCCAGCCGCCAGAGGCAGCACCAGCGGATTTTCGAGCAGATCATCCAGGAAACTCGTTTCCGGCGCCGGTGAGACCGGTGCGGCGGGCTTCGTGGCGACGACAACCGGTGGCTTGGCGGCAGCAATCTCTGTTGGCTGGGAGGCCACCGGCGCCGTTGCCACGGCGGCAGACGCTGCCGCGCCGGCGGGCTGAGCGACGACCGCAGGGGCAGTAGTGGTTGCCGCGGCCGGTGCGGCGCTGGCCGCTGCGGTTGGCGGCGTTGCGGCGGGAGCGGACGGCGCAGTCACGGTAGAAGGTGTCGGTACGGCAAGCCCTGGTACTTTGGCCGCGCTGGCTGCTGCCACGGGGGCAGCAGGAGTAGTCGCAGCGGAACCTGGCGCCACACCCAGCTTGTTGAGGTCGCTGATATTCTTTGACAGTTCGGCCACGCGTGCAGACGCTTCGCTGGCTTGCCGGTTCTTGGCAATAGCATCTTCTGCAACGGCCGCCGCCGATTTGGCCTGAACCGAGCCCTTGGAAAGCGTCAGTTTGTCAGGCGTTGCAGTGGCGGGCGCCCGGTCTTCGACCTTGGCCTGAACCTTACCGCCTGCCTGACGATCAGCCGGGTCAACCGGTGTGGTTGCCACGCTTTCAGCGAGCTTGCGACGGAAATTATTGAAGTCTTTGCTCTGCGCGACGATGGTCTGGCTGGCTTCGCTGGCAGGAGTTGCCCCTGCGGCGTCGGCATCAGGCATCGCCAATACAGCCCCGGATTTGATGCGGTTGACGTTGCCATCAATGAAGGCATTCGGATTGGTGCGCAGCATGGCGACCAGCATTTGATCCAGTGAAACCGTTCCAGGCTTGTTCTGCGCGGCGATTTTGCCAGCCGTATCGCCTGGCTTCACGGTCAACTGCTTGCCGCCAGCGCCTGAATTTTCAGCGGCAGCCACGCGGGGAGCTGGTGGTCTGACCCTGGGCTCAGCTCGGGCCGCAGGCGCTGGTTGGGTGGGCCTTGCTTCCGGGGTCGCGGGCGGCGTGGCCGGCGAAGACTCGTTTGCAACAGCCGGTGCTGGTGCGCGGGCAGGCGCTGGCACAGGAGTCGCAGGACGCGACAAAATAGGCGCCGTTGGTGCAACAGCCGTGGCGCTGGGACGCGCGCCTGGTGGGTCAAACAGCATGGTGTAGTCACGGGTCAGCCTGCCGGCGGCCCAGGTGGCCTGAAGCACCAGATCAACAAAAGGTTCGCTGACGGGGCGGCTACTGGTCAGTCGCAAATAGGACCTGCCGTCAGCGCGGCGTTGCAGCGTGACTTCAAGACCGGCAAGCACCGGCGTGTATTCAAGACCCGCCGCCTTGAACGCCTCGGGGGTGGCCACCACAGCCTTCAGGCTTGATGCTTCTTCCGGGGTGATTTGGGCAACGTCAATTTCGGCACGAAGCGGTTCGCCCAAAGCCGAGAGCACGGAAATCCGGCCCAGGGACAGTGCGTAAGCAGGCAAGGTTACGACGCTGGCGATCAGGGCCACGGCGCCCGCTATCGCGCCAAAGCGCCAACGATGAGGTTGATTCATGGGGTTGTGGACCTCCATAGTTCCATCTGTATGTAACTTTATCTTGCGTGAGCTCACAGAAAACCTCAATCCGAATAATCGAAAAACAACCTTAACATCAAGGCATTAGGCTGACAAGCTAAGACATCACTTAAGTTTTTAGACGCCAAGTTAGGGGCTACTTGCATGTTTCAATTGTTGTGAATAGGCAACGTCAATTGACATTTTGTTACGTTACGCTTGACCAGGCGACGTTGCCACAGCGTGTTTTCAAGCGCTTTTGAGAAGTATGCGTAACATGCGGCGAAGCGGTTCGGCGGCGCCCCACAGGAGCTGGTCGCCGACCGTGAAAGCGCCCAGATAGTCTGGTCCCATGGCCAGTTTGCGCAGCCGGCCGACGGGAATGGTCATGGTGCCCGTCACCGCCACGGGTGTCAAATCGCGGGCAGTGGCTTCGCGGGTGTTGGGCACGACCTGAACCCAGGCGTTGTCCTCGGCAATCAGCGCTTCGATGTCGGCCAGCGGCACGTCTTTTTTGAGCTTGAATGTCAGCGCCTGGCTGTGGCAGCGCATGGCGCCCACGCGAACGCAAAAGCCGTCGACCGGCACAGCGGTGGTGCCGAAAGCTGCGCCCTGGCCCAGAATCTTGTTGGTTTCTGCGCCGGCTTTCCATTCTTCCTTGCTCATGCCGTTGTTCAGATCCTTGTCGATCCACGGGATCAGCGAGCCGGCCAGCGGTACGCCGAAGTTGGCGGTATCAACGGCGCTTAGCGACTGTTGCCGCGCCAGCACGCGGCGGTCGATTTCCAGAATCGCGGATTTCGGGTCGTCCAGCAGCGCCTTGACCTCGCCGTTGAGCGTGCCGAACTGCGTCAGCAGCTCGCGCATATGCTGCGCGCCGCCGCCAGACGCCGCCTGGTAAGTCATGCTGGTCATCCATTCGACCAGTCCGGCCTTGTAAAGCGCCCCGACGCCCATCAGCATGCAACTGACCGTGCAGTTGCCACCAATCCAGTTGTTGCCGCCTTTGGCCAGCGCTTTTTCGATGACGGGCAGGTTGACCGGGTCAAGAATGATGATGGCGTCGTCGTTCATGCGCAGGGTCGAGGCCGCATCGATCCAGTGGCCTTTCCAGCCGGCCGCGCGCAGCTTCGGAAACACCTCGCTGGTGTAGTCGCCGCCCTGCGCGGTGATGATGATCTCGCACTTCCTCAGGGCCTCGATGTCGAAAGCATCTTTCAGCGTGGTTTCGTTTTTCGCCTGCGCCGGGGCTTTGCCGCCTGCGTTGGACGTTGAAAAGAAGACCGGCTCGATCAGCTCGAAATCGCCTTCGGCCTGCATGCGGTCGATCAGCACCGAGCCAACCATGCCGCGCCAGCCGACAAGACCTGTGAGATTGCTTTTGAGTTTCATGGATACCCTTCAAAAAAGTGAAAGCCAGCTTTTTTGGCCCGGCTCATCGAGCCGGCGGGGCACGACGAACCAGGCTTGCTAGCCTTTAATGGTTGTCGTTTTGGTGGCCTGCGCAGCCACTGCAGACACGCCAGCGCCATGCTGCCGCAGAGCGGAAAGGGCGATGACGGGGACGAAGTTGCGCATGGGCCCGATTGTAACGAGGCTTTGTAGGTCGAGGCTCACAAAGCCTCGTTATCGCCGATGAAAAAAGCGCTGCTGCGACTTTATGCCAACAGCTTTCGCGCGCCCCTCAAGCTGTTCAGGCCGATAGCGCCTTCACGACCGCATTGCCCATCTGCGCGGTGCCGACCTTGGACGTGCCTTCGCTGTAGATGTCGGGTGTACGCAAACCCTGGCTCAGCACCGAATCTACTGCCTTTTCAATGCGCGCTGCAGCTTCCGGCTGGTTCAGGCTGAAGCGCAGCATCATCGCGGCGCTCAAAATGGTTGCCAGCGGGTTGGCGACGCCCTTGCCGGCGATGTCAGGTGCGCTGCCGTGGCTGGGCTCGTACAGGCCCTGGCTTTTGTCGTTCAGGCTGGCCGACGGCAGCATGCCGATACTGCCAGTGAGCATGGCGGCCGCATCGCTCAAAATGTCGCCGAACATGTTGCCGGTGACCACCACGTCGAATTTCTTAGGCGCTTTGACCAGTTGCATGGCGGCGTTATCGACATACATGTGGTCCAGCGCCACGTTGGGGTACTGCAGGCCGACTTCGGTGACGATGTCTTTCCAGAACTGGAAAGTCTCAAGCACATTGGCCTTGTCAACGCTGGTGACCCGCTTGCTGCGCTTGCGCGCCGCCTGAAACGCGACATGCGCGATGCGCTCGATCTCGGGCCGCGAATAGCGCATGGTGTCGAAGGCTTCTTCAGCGCCCGGGAAATGACCGTCGGGTGACACGCGGCGGCCGCGCGGCTGGCCAAAGTAAATGTCACCGGTCAGTTCACGAATGATCAGGATGTCGAGACCCGACACCAGTTCGCGCTTCAGGCTCGATGCATCGACCAGTTGTGGGTAGCAGATCGCGGGGCGGAAGTTGGCGAACAGGCCGAGGTTTTTGCGCAAGCCCAGAATCGCCTGCTCGGGGCGAAGGGGCCGGTCGAGCTTGTCGTATTTCCAGTCGCCGACCGCGCCGAACAGCACCGCGTCGGCGTCTTTGGCCAGCTTCAGCGTGGCATCGGGCAACGGGTGGCCGTGCGCTTCAAACGCAGCGCCACCGACCAGTGCGGTCTCGGTTTCAAACTTCAGGTCCAGAACATTTAAAACCTTCACGGCCTCCGCGACGATTTCGGTACCAATGCCATCACCAGGCAGAATTGCAATTTTCATTGTTACTATCTTTTTTATAGCTGCTTACGCAAGTATTACTTGGGCTAGAGGTCGATTTGATACTTAAACTGGCACTTGAAGTCAGCTTTTGACGACTTCCTTGAGCGTGTGATTGAGCCACGGCTTCTTCGCCAGACGTTCGGCCTCGAAGGCCTTGATCTTGTCGCTTTGGCGCAAAGTCAAGCCGATGTCGTCGAAGCCGTTCAGCAAACAGTATTTGCGGAAGGCCTGCACGTCGAACGGCAGCTCTTCGCCCTGCGGCTTGACGATCACCTGGCGCTCCAGATCAATGGTGAGCGTGTAGCCCGGGAAGGCCGCGACGGCATCGAACAACCCGGCGACCTGTGCCTCAGGCAGCACGATGGGCAGCAGGCCGTTCTTGAAACTGTTGTTGAAGAAGATGTCGGCGTAGCTGGGGGCGATGACAGCGCGAAATCCGTACTGGTCTAGCGCCCACGGCGCATGTTCGCGTGACGAGCCACAGCCAAAGTTCTTGCGCGCCAGCAGGATCGACGCACCTTGGTAGCGCGGCTGGTTCAGCACGAAATCCGGGTTGGGCTTGCGCGTCGTCGGGTCCTGCCCCGGAAAGCCGGCGTCCAGATAGCGCCAGGCGTCGAACAGGTTTTGTCCAAAGCCGGTCTTGCGGATTGATTTGAGGAACTGCTTGGGAATGATCGCGTCGGTATCGACGTTCTCGCGGTCCATTGGCGCGACCAGGCCTTTGTGTACGGTGAATTTTTGCATTGATTTCTTTCAGCTCGCCAGTTCAGACAAATCGACGTATGTCGACGAAGTGGCCATGCACCGCTGCCGCAGCGGCCATCGCCGGGCTGACCAGATGCGTACGGCCACCGGCGCCCTGGCGGCCTTCGAAATTGCGGTTGCTGGTCGAGGCGCAGCGCTCGCCTGGCTCGAGCCGGTCGGCGTTCATGGCCAGGCACATCGAGCAGCCGGGCTCGCGCCATTCAAAGCCGGCCGCCTTGAAAATCACATCCAGCCCTTCGCGCTCGGCCTGCTCTTTGACCAGACCCGAACCTGGCACCACCATTGCCAGCTTGACATTCTTGGCGACTTTCTGACCCAGCTTTTTCACAATCGCGGCGGCTTCACGCATGTCTTCAATGCGGCTGTTGGTGCAGCTTCCTATGAACACCTTGTCGATGTATAGGTCATTGAGCGCTTTGCCCGGCTCCAGCCCCATGTAGGTCAGTGCGCGCTCAATGGCGTCGCGCTTGCCCGGATCTTTTTCTTTTTCAGGGTCTGGCACGCGACCGTCGATGGACAACACCATTTCAGGCGACGTGCCCCACGTCACCTGCGGAATAATCTGGCTCGCGTCCAGTTCAACCACCGCATCGAATTTCGCGTTCGCATCGGATTGCAGCGTGGACCAGTACGCCACGGCCTGGTCCCATTCGGGGCCACCGACGAATTTGCCGGTCGCCGCGTCAGTGCCCGGTGCCAGCAATCGGCCTTTCACATAGTCGATAGTTTTCTGGTCGACCGCCACCAGGCCCGCGCGCGCGCCGCCTTCAATCGCCATGTTACAGACCGTCATGCGGCCTTCCATGCTGAGGGCGCGAATCGCAGCGCCGCCGAACTCGATCGTGTAGCCGGTGCCGCCCGCCGTGCCGATCTTGCCGATGATGGCCAGCACGATGTCCTTGGCGGTGCAGCCGCGCGGCAGCACGCCTTCCACGCGAATCAGCAGGTTCTTGGCTTTTTTAGCCAGCAGGGTTTGCGTGGCCAAGACATGCTCGACTTCGCTGGTGCCGATGCCGTGTGCCAGTGCACCAAAAGCGCCATGCGTGGAGGTGTGCGAGTCGCCGCAAACCACCGTCATGCCGGGCAGCGTGGCGCCGTTTTCAGGGCCGATGACGTGCACGATGCCCTGGCGCTTAGACAGAAACGGGAAGAAGGCGGCGGCGCCGAATTCATGGATGTTGCTGTCCAGCGTGGTGATCTGCTCCTTGCTAACCAGGTCGGTGATGCCGTCGTAGCCAAGTTCCCAGCCGGTGGTGGGCGTGTTGTGGTCGGCCGTCGCCACGATAGATGAGATGCGCCAGACCTTGCGGCCGGCTTCGCGCAGCCCTTCGAAGGCCTGCGGGCTGGTGACTTCATGCACCAAATGCCGGTCGATGTACAGAATGGACGTGCCGTCTTCTTCGGTGTGAACGACGTGTTCGTCCCAAATCTTGTCATAGAGGGTGCGGCCGGGTGCGGCCTTGCCGGTGTCGTTGCTCATGATTGCCATGGATTTCTTTCGTGGAGCATTATTTTAGGCCGGCAAGCGCGCAACGTTGCGCGGCTGGCGTCTGCACCACCGGGGCGGCGACGACCGGTCAGGGTTGTGGATGATCCGCGGCGCAGCTCATCTGGCCAGGAAAGTCTGTTTTATAAGCGTTTTAGGCCTGTAGCCCACGTAATACGTGCGCAAGAAGCTATTAAAATCATAGCACCAAAAAAGGCAGGCTGTAAAAAACCCGCCGATGTTTCCATCAGGCGGGCTTTTTTAGGGCGGGCTACAACGCTTAACGCTGGCCGATCGGCTTGACTTCGCGGGTGCTGGAGCCAACGAACAACTGGCGCGGACGGCCAATCTTGTACTCGGGGTCGCCGATCATTTCATTGAGCTGGGCAATCCATCCGACCGTGCGTGCCAGCGCGAAGATCGCGGTGAACAGCGGCACAGGAATGCCGATGGCGCGCTGCACGATGCCGGAGTAAAAATCGACGTTCGGGTAGAGCTTGCGCGAGACGAAATATTCGTCTTCCAGCGCAATTTTTTCCAGCGCCATGGCCAGCTTGAACAGCGGGTCTTTCTCCAGGCCCATCTCAGCCAGCACTTCCTTGCAGGTTTCCTGCATCAGCTTGGCGCGCGGGTCGTAGTTTTTGTAAACGCGGTGACCAAAACCCATCAATTTGACGCCGGAGTTCTTGTCTTTGACCTGATTGATGAAGTCGCCGATCTTCTCGATGCCGCCGTTCTTCTGGATGTCGCCCAGCATGTTGAGTGCCGCTTCGTTGGCGCCGCCGTGCGCCGGGCCCCAGAGGCAGGCCACGCCGGCCGCAATGGCTGCAAACGGGTTGGTGCCCGACGAGCCGCACAGCCGCACCGTCGATGTCGATGCGTTTTGCTCGTGGTCTGCGTGCAGTGTGAAGATGCGGTCGATCGCGCGTTCCAGCACCGGGTTGACCTTGAACGGCTCACACGGCGTGGCGAACATCATGTGCAGGAAATTGCCGGCGTAGCTGAGGTCGTTCTTGGGGTAGATGTAGGGCTGGCCTACGGTGTACTTGTAGGCCATGGCGACCAGCGTCGGCATCTTCGCGATCAGGCGAATCGCCGAAATCTCGCGGTGCTCGGGATTGGTGATGTCGGTGCTGTCGTGATAGAAGGCCGACAGCGCGCCGACCAGGCCGGTCATGATCGCCATCGGATGCGCATCGCGGCGGAACCCGCGCAGGAAGAACTGCATCTGCTCGTTGACCATGGTGTGCATGGTCACGGTGCGGCTGAACTTCTGCTTGCCTTCGG
>JANNKV010000012.1:0-19107 GCA_031396485.1 Polaromonas sp.
CTACAACAGCAACCCGGTAGCGGTCGCGCCCGAATCGGGCAAGGTGGTGCAGGGTTTTGCTCGCGAAGACCTGTTCACCGTGGTGCTGGAACACTTTCAGACCGACACCGCCGACTACGCCGACTACCTGCTGCCGGCCACGACGCAGCTGGAACACTGGGACACGCACAGCGCCTACGGCCACACCGACGCTCTGCTGAACCGCCCGGCGATTGCGCCGCAGGGCCAGGCCAAACCCAACACGCAGATCTTTCGCGAACTGGCGGCCCACATGGGTTTCACCGAAGCCTGCTTTCTCGACAATGACGAGGCGCTGTGCCGCGCAACCTATGGCGACAAAATCGATTTCAACGAATTGCTGGAAAAAGGCTTTGCGACCTTGAAACTGCCCGACGCGCCGTTTGCCGATGGCCAGTTTCCGACGCCTTCCGGCAAATGCGAATTCTTCAGCGCCCGGTTGCAGGCCGCAGGGCTGGACGGGCTGCCTGACCACGTGCCGAACTTTGAAGCCTTCGGCGCATCAGAAGAGTTTCCGCTCGCCATGATTTCACCGCCCGCCCGCAATTTTCTCAACTCGACCTTCGTCAACGTCAAAAGCCTGCGCGACATCGAAGGCGAACCGGTGCTTGAAATACATGCGCTGGACGCCGCAGCGCGCGGCATCGTCAGCGGCGACGTCGTGAAAGTGTTCAATCAGCGCGGTGAATACCTCGTCAAGTCAGACGTATCGCCGCGCGCCCGGCCCGGCGTCGTCAACGGCATGGGCATCTGGTGGCGCAAGCTGGGCCTGGCCGGCACCAATGTGAACCAGCTCACCAGCCAGCACCTGACCGATCTGGGCCGCGGACCGGTGTTTTACGACTGCCTGGTGGAAGTCGCGCGGGCTACGCCGCTCAATGCGTGACGATGAGAGCTTGATGTGACACGCAGAGCAGTCAAGGCAGCGGCGGTCGTCGGCGTAGCGGTGTTGGTTCTGGCTGGCTGCAGCTCACTCGACTACTACTGGCAGTCGGTCACAGGCCACATGCAGATGATGAACGCCGCGCGACCGGTCGACGACTGGCTGGCCGACGAACAAACGCCAGCGCAGCTCAAGCAGCGGCTGCTGCTCAGCCAGCGCATCCGCAGCTTTGCCGTTGATGAACTCAAGCTGCCTGACAACCCCAGCTACCGACGCTACGCCGACCTGAAACGCACGTCCGTCGTGTGGAACGTGGTGGCTGCACCCGAGCTGTCTTTGACACTGAAGACCTGGTGCTTTCCGGTGGCGGGCTGCGTCGGCTACCGCGGCTATTTCGACGAAGCCGACGCCCGCGCCGAGGCGAAGCAGCTCGATGCGCAGGATCTGGAGACCAGCGTCTACGGCGTGCCGGCTTATTCCACCTTGGGGCTGATGAACTGGGCCGGCGGCGACCCGCTGCTCAGCACCTTCATTCGCTACCCTGAAGGCGAACTGGCGCGGCTGATTTTTCATGAGCTGGCGCATCAGGTGGTGTATGTGCAGGACGACACGATGTTCAACGAATCGTTCGCCACCGCCGTCGAACGCCTGGGCGGCCAGCGCTGGCTGGCCGCTGAATCCGCGCGCGGCAACACCACCGCGCAAAGCGACTACACCGCGTTTGACCAGCGGCGCCGGCAGTTCCGCACGCTGACGCAGGCCACGCGCCGCGAACTGAGTGCCGTTTACCAGGAAAGCAAGGAAAGCAAGGGGAATATCCCTCCAGCCCAGGAAGAACCAGTGCAAGCAGCTACTAAATTAATAGCAAAAGTAGCTGCCAAAGAGGAAACCATGCAACGCTTTCGCGCCAGCTACGCCGAGCTGAAAAAATCATGGGGCGGGTACGCGACCTACGACCCCTGGGTGGCACGGGCCAACAACGCGGCCTTCGCGGCGCAAGCCGCCTATGATGAACTGGTGCCCGGTTTTGAAGGCCTTTTTGAACGCGAGGGCCGGAACTGGCCGCGGTTTTATGATGCAGTCAGGCGCCTGGCCAGTCTGTCGAAGGACGAGCGGCACCTGGCCCTGAACGCCCCCATGAACAACAACACGAAGCTCCCATAACAAAGGACAGATTGATGGCAGACATCCAGATCGAACGCAAGCACGGCATGAGCATGGCGCAGGCACGTGCAGCGGCTTTCAAATGGGCCGAGCAGGCCGAACAGAAATTCGACATGACCTGCACCTATGAAGAGGGCAGCACGACCGATGAGGTGAGCTTCACGCGATCGGGTGTGTCGGGCACGCTGACCGTGACCGACGATGTTTTTCAATTGCAGGCCAAACTCGGTTTTCTGCTCGGCGCGTTCAAGGACAAGATTGAGGGCGAGATTGTCAAGAACCTCGATGCGCTGATTGCGAAGAAACCAGCAGCCAAAAAACCCGCGGCCAAAAAGAAGACGGCCGACAAATAAGGCCTGCGCGCCGGGTGTTCCCGCCAAACGCGGCACTTTTAACAAACCTGTTGATTGACGATGAGAAAAGTACTTTTTGGTGTGATCGTGGGCCTGGGGCTTGGCCTGACTGGCGCCATGGCCTGGGACGCGGTGCAATACCTCTCCAGAAGCGCGGCGCCTTCGGCCCAGGCGGTGCAAAAACCGTTGCTGGGGTTTTCTGTCGACCCCAGCTGGGTGAAGTCGGGCACGCCGAATTTTCGCAATGTCGAAACCGTTCGCTCACCAGACGGTGATTCGATCAGCGGGCTGTGGGCGTGCGATGGCCCGACCACGTTCGAGTGGACCTTTCACATGGATGAAACCGTGCACCTGCTGGAAGGCTACATCGAGGTCGACTACCACGGCAAGCGCTTCAACCTGAAACCCGGCGACACGGCCACCTTTCTGGCCGGCACCAAGTCGGTCTGGCACGTTCCCCAATATGCCAAGAAGGCCTATACGCTCTATGACCCGGGCCGCGTGGCGCGGCTCTGGCGGCGCGTGTTTCCGGCCAGAACCTGAAGCCTGTGGCCGGCTGAATCTACGGCACACTCGGCATCCATGAATCCTTCTTCTTCCAGCACAGCGCCGACGACCGACCACGCCCGCGCGGGTCCGCTGGCCGGCCTCAAGGTGATCGAACTCGGCCAGTTGATCGCTGGTCCGTTTGCCTCGAAAACCCTGGCTGATTTTGGCGCCGAGGTGATCAAGATCGAAGCCCCGGGCGCGGGCGACCCGCTGCGCAAGTGGCGCTTGCTGAAAGACGGCACCTCCGTCTGGTGGCAGGTGCAGTCGCGTAACAAGCGTTCACTGGCACTAGACCTCAAGCAAGCCGAGGCGCAAGAAATCGTGCGCCAGCTGGTGCAGGGTGCCGATGTGCTGATCGAAAACTTTCGCCCCGGCGCGATGGAGGGCTGGGGCCTGGGCCCTGACGAGTTGCTGCGCCTGAACCCGCGCCTCATCATGCTGCGCATCAGCGGCTACGGGCAGACCGGGCCGTATCGCGACCGCACCGGCTTTGGCGTGGTGGCCGAAGCCATGGGCGGCCTGCGGCATCTGACGGCCGAGCCCGGTCGGGTGCCGGTGCGGGTCGGCGTCAGCATCGGCGACACACTGGCCGCGCTGCACGGCGTGATCGGCGTTTTGATGGCGCTTCAGCACCGGCATGCGCACGGCGTCGGCCAGGTGATCGACGTGGCGCTGTATGAAGCGGTCTTTAACTGCATGGAAAGCCTGTTACCGGAATACAGCGCGTTCGGCGCCGTGCGCGGCCCGGCCGGCAGCGCCCTGCCCGGCATTGCGCCCAGCAACGCTTACCTTTGCAGCGACGGCGGCTACGCACTCATTGCAGGTAACGGCGATAGTATTTTCAAGCGACTGATGAAAGAAATTGGCCGCGATGACCTGGGTAATGATCCGGCGCTGGCAGACAACGCCGGCCGCGTGCTGCGCGTCGCCGAAATCGACGCCGCCATCGGCCAGTGGGCTGCGGAGCGCAGCGTCGATGAGGTGCTGGCCGCGCTTGACCAAGCCAGCGTGCCGGCCGGCCGCATCTACACCGTGGCCGACATCGCTGCCGACCCGCACTATCAGGCGCGCGGCATGCTGGCCAGCGTGCAGATGGAGGGCGGCAGCACCTTGAGCGTGCCGGGCATCGTGCCCAAGCTGTCGCTGACGCCCGGCAGCCATCGCCGCAATGCGCCGGCGCTCGGGCAGGACACTGATGCCGTACTGCGGGAGCTAGGGTTGACGCCCGCGCAGATTCAGGGCTTGAGGGACAAGGGCATCGTGTCCAGTGGGGGAACTGCATGATCGGGCACCTCGACCACCTGGTGCTGACCACCGCCCACGAAGCCGCCTGCATCGACTTCTACACGCGGGTGCTGGGCTTGAGCCTGGAAAGCTTCAGCGCCGGGTCGCCGCCGGTGGCACGCCGCGCCTTCAAATTCGGCCAGCAGAAAATCAACCTGCATGTGCAAGGGCGGGAGTTTGAACCGAAGGCGCATCTGCCGGTGCCCGGCTCGCTGGATCTGTGTTTCATCGCCAGCCTGCCGCTGGATCAGGTGATGGAGGCGCTGCGCCGCGAAAGCTGGCCGATTCTGGAAGGACCGGTGTTTCGCACCGGTGCCACGCAACGCATCCGCTCGGTTTATGTGCGCGACCCAGACCGGAACCTGATCGAGATTTCAGAGCTGGCGTGAGGCAGACCAGGTCGCGTCGCAAACACAGGCGCTATTAAATCAATAGCTGCTCGCGCAGGAAATACCTGGGCTAGAAGCCAATTCGATTATGGAAACGGCTTGAATCAGCCCAAATCAGCAATCAAATCGACATACTGCTGCATCGCGTCGTCCTGCGATGTGCCTTTCAGGTCGTTCCACGCATCCCACTTGGCGCGCGCCACCATGTCGCCGAAGCCGGGTTTTTTCTCGGTGTTGTCGCCGATGCTGCCCTGCTTGTAGAGCGCGTAGATTTTCAGCAGCGTGGCGTTGTCGGGGCGCTCGCTGAGGTTTTTGGAATCGGCTTGTGCTTTGGCGAATGCGGCTTGAAGGTCTGACATGGCTAGGCTCCTGTTGAAATGAATCGGCCTGGTGCAGGCTTGGGTAGTTTGCTTGGGGTAACTGCCGGGTATCTTAGCCACACTTGCCTGCAAAATGGTGGCCTTGTCCCGAAGGGGCTGATTCTGATTGGGAACCTACATGGTCACACGTGTGATGGCTTCGGCCCAGGGGGCAAAATTAGCGGGAGAAGCGGCCGAGCAGGCCGGCAAGGTGGCCCGCACCGTGCAGCGAAACGTCAAGCGCGCCGTCGCTGGCACGCTGGGGCTGGTGGGCGAACGCATGACGAAAGTCGACACCGCATGGCTTCGTATGGACTGCGACGCCAACCTGATGATGATCATCGGCGTGTGGCAGCTCAGCCCCGGCGTGAAGTACGCGGCGGTGTGCGAACGCATTGAAAACACGCTGCTCAAATACGACCGCTTTCGCCAGCGCGTGCTGGAAGATGCGGGTGGCGCGACCTGGGTGGAAGACCGCAACTTCGACTTGCGCAACCATGTGGTGCTGGAAAAGCTGCCGAAGGTGGCCAAAGGCCACGCGCAAGAAGCGCTGCAGGACCGCGTGGCCGAGCTCGCGACCCAGCGGCTGGACCCGAAGCGCCCGCTCTGGCAGATCCACCTGATCGAAGACTACCTAGGTCCCGACGGCGTGCGCGGCAGCGCGATGATCGTGCGCATTCACCACTGCATTGCCGACGGCATTGCGCTGATTTCGGTGACGATGTCTTTGGTCGATGGCGGCGTGGCCCCGCCCGAGCGGCCAGCCAAAAGCGCCGACAGCAAAAGCGCCGCCCACAGCGCCGAAGACTGGATCGCCGACACGCTGCTTAAACCGTTTACCGACATCACCGTGAAAGCGCTGGGCGCGGTGGGCGAAGGCGCGGCACGTTCGCTGGGCATGCTGGGTGACCCGGAAAGCCTGAAGGGTGGCATTGAAAAAGGCTTTCAAAAGGGAGTGGCGGGCTCCATCGACATGGCCAAGGTGCTCTACCAGCTGGCCAGCGATTCGGCCGCGCTGGCGCTGATGCCAGACGACTCGAAAACCCGTCTCAAGGGCAAGCCAGGCGGCAAAAAAAAGGTGGCCTGGTGCCAGCCGATTCCGCTGGAAGACGTCAAGGCCGTGAGCAAGGCGCTCAATTGCTCCATCAACGACGTGCTGCTGAGCTGCGTGGCGGGCGCGCTGGGCGAGTATTTGAAATCGCTCGGCGATGACGTCGCGGGCCAGGAAATTCGCGCGATGGTGCCGGTGAACCTGCGCCCGCTCGATCAGGCGCACAAGCTGGGTAACCGCTTCGGCCTGGTGCCGCTGGTGCTGCCGATCGGGCTGGAAAACCCGATCGAGCGCGTCTACGAAGTGCGCAAACGCATGAGCGCGCTCAAGGGCAGTTACCAGCCGCTGCTGGCTTTTAGCCTGCTGGCGGTGGCGGGGCTGCTGATCAAGCCGGCGCAGGACATGATGCTGAACCTGTTCGCCCGCAAGACCACGGCCGTGATGACCAACGTGCCCGGCCCGCGCGACAAACTGAAGTTCTGCGGCGCGACGCTGGAGCAAAGCATGTTCTGGGTGCCGCAGTCAGGCGATGTGGGCCTGGGCGTGTCGATCTTGAGCTACGGCGGCGGCGTGCAGTTCGGCGTCATCACCGACAGCCTGCTGTGCCCCGAGCCGCAGCAAATCATTGATGAGTTCCTGCCAGAGTTTGCGCGGCTGTCGATCGTGACGCTGATGCTGCCGTGGGGCGAATAAGCGCCATTTCACGGACTTTTTAAGCGATTCAGGCATCTAGCCCAGGTAATACCTGCGCGAGCAGCTATCACTTTAATAGCATCTACTGTACCGCCTCAGCGAACCGGCGCGAGGCGATTTCCAGCAGGCCGTCAAAAATCAGGCTCTCTACCAGTTCGAACTTGACCGACATGCTGGGCGCCATCTTCCAGCCGGCGCCGCCGGTCATCACGCACTCGGGTACCTCGCCGCAATGGCGCCTGACGTTGTCGATCATGCGCTGCACCGCCCCGGCAATGGCAAAGGTTCCGCCGCTGGTCAGCGCGTCGCTGGTGTTGGTGGGGAAGTCGCGCACGTCGCCGGTCGGCACATGCAGGCCGGCGGTGCCGGACTCCAGCGCGCGCAGCATGATGCCGTGGCCCGGCAAGATAATGCCGCCCAGAAAACGGCCTGACGAGTCGATGGCCTCGACCGTCACTGCGGTACCGACCATCACGACCACGCAGGGCTTGCTGCTGCCGCGGGCCAGCAACCGGTGGCGCGCGCCTATCATGGCGACCCAGCGGTCAGCGCCCAGGCGGGCCGGATGGTCATAGCCGTTGATCACGCCGGCTTCCTGCGGACTGGAGACGACCCATCGCGGCAGGACTTCCCACGACTCCATCTGTTCAGCGACGCGGCGCTTGACGGCGTCGCCAGCCACGATGCAGCCCAGAATGGCCGATGGCGCAGGCATCTCGCGCCACTCGTCTTCAGCCAGCTTGTCGATGTTCTCCAAAAACACCGCGCCCTGCTCCAGCAGTTTCGCGCCGGGCCGTGCAGCTTCGTATCGGGCCCATTTCAGGCGGGTGTTGCCCACATCGAGTGCCAGAAAGGTCATGGAGCTTGCCTGGCGTGACTCGCCCGGCGATTAAAAGGTGGATGAAAACGGGGCGCAATCATTATTCAGGACATTTGGCTTGGCAAATCGGTAGCTGAATCGGTACGTGCCTTCTCGGGGTTAGGCGATTATGAATAGTTTTTGCGGCCGGGTCGAAGGGGCATTGTCTACAGGTTTTCCACTAGGTTTCATCAGACAGCTGCGCCCATGGCCCTCTCAAATCAAACCAAACCAGCACGCCCGCTGCACCGCCGCCAGCTTGTTGTCGACCTTCAGCTTGGCCATGGCGTTGGCGATGTGAAAGTTGACGGTTCGCTCGCTGCACAGCAGTTGGGTGCCGCTCTCGCGTGCGGTGGAGCCCCGAAAGGCCAGGCTCAGGCATTCGAGCTCGCGGGGGCTCAAGGGACTGCGCGCGTCGGCCAGCGCACGCTTGAGCAAGGGCCAGATATTGAGCGCCGACCACGCCAGCAGGGCTGCCTCGCTGCGGTCATGCCACTGCCGCGGACTGAACAGATAGCACTCGAAGGCGCGGCCGACTGTCATCGGGAAGGCAATGCGCACCACACTTTGATAACCGTGGGCCAGCCAGAGCCGGCGCCAGCGGCTGGGATTTTCAAACGCAGATTTTGAAATGTCCTGCCATGCCACCAGAGGCGCATCGGAATCGCGCCAGGGCGCGCCGAAGTCCCGGCTCTCGGCCAGGGCCTCGGCCGCCTCCAGAAGACGCGGGGGATGCAGCGCCAGCACCAGCCGGTCGTCCTGTCCGCCGAACGGGTCCGGGCCCAGCACCAGCAAGGACTCGACCGAAAATTCGCGAAGGGCACACAGCCAGTCGCTGATAACGCCGTCGAGGCTCACGCTGTCAAAGTTAGCAGGTAGGGGCATGGGCTCGCATCAAACAAAACAGGGACAATACAGCAAACGCGGCTACCGCTCGGGTGCGGTCCGACAAGATTCGTTGGAGGTTCTTTAAACTTGTTCAAGGCCCGCCTGCAGTCGTGGCTCGCGCGCCAGTCTTTCGTCTACTGGCTGGTCGAACCCCTGGTACCGATTCTGCATCCATCTCCATGGCGGCTGCGTCTGTTCGGCTTTGCGCTGGCAGTGGGCAACCCGCTGTTCGGGTGGATCTGGAGCGAGTTGATTCCCCAGCGTTACGAAAGTGTCTTGCTGCGTGGCTTGATGACGGCGCTAGGAATCGTCCTGATGCTCCCCTGTATGACGCGAAACATAGCCAGCCCTACAACACGCTTCGTGGTGGCCGTCATTGCATGGATCGAGCTGCCGCTTTTCTTCAGCTGGATGTATTTTTGCAATGGCAGCGGAGTGGCCTGGCTGGCCAGCGTGAGCGCCATGATCCTGATTTATCACCATTTGACAGACTGGCGTATCGCGTCAGCCGGCGTGGTACTCGGCGGGCTCGTGGCATGGGGTCTCTTTCAGGGCTTTGCGCCCAATAACTTCTACCTGAACAGCCCGGAAAGATCACTCGATGCCGTCGTGATCGCTTTCAGCTGGGGGTGCGCGCTGTTGCTGGGCCTGTCCTCTGCCAATCTCAGACGCGAGCATCTGGCCAACACGCTGACCACCGTGGGCATCATGGCGCACGAGCTGCGCACGCCGCTGTCCACAGCCGCGCTGATCGGCGACGCGATCCAGCTGGAGGCGCAGCGCCAACCCGCCACCGCGCGCGCGAGTGCGGCGCAGCTTGAAAAACTGGCCTCGCGCCTGCACGGCCTGGTACGCAACATGAACCACCAGATCGACACCGAGATCGCCAACGCCAAGCTGCTGGAGCTGCCTCACTACCGCGAGCTGGTGCGTGCCGAGCGGCTTGTCAGGGATGTCGTGGCGGCCTATCCGTTCTCGACAACTCGCCAGCGCGAATGTGTCCAGATCATCATTCGCAATGACTTTGCCTTTCTCTCATCGCGCAGCCAGTTCTCGCAGGTGCTGGACAATCTCATCAAAAACGCCTTGCATTCCCTGATGGCAGCCGACTCGCGCTACGCGGCGGGTGCATTGCGCATCGAGGTCGGGCTGCTTCGAGACCGCGGACGAATCGTCGTTTCGGACGATGGCATGGGCATTGATGCGACCGTGCTGCGCCAGATCTTCAAGCCGTTTTATTCCAACAAGCGTGGCACGGGCCATGGATTGGGACTGGCCTTCTGCCAGCGGGTCGTCCGCAGCGCGGGTGGCTCGATCGCGGTGAAGTCGGACTTCGCTGTCGGCGCCTCCTTCACCATCGAATTGCCCGTGGCAACCCGGCAGTTTTCGAGCACCCTTCGTTCAGTCAACCCCTGAAACCCACATCATGTCCTTCACACTTCATCGGCGGCCAGGCAGCGTTGCGTTTCTTGACGACGATCCGGACTATCTGGAAATGCTGGCCGAAGTCATGCCGCCAGAGTGGCATGTGCGGCTGTTCATGAGTCCGGTTGATTGCATCGGGCAGTTGATGCAGGAGCCCACCCGATGGGAAGCAGACGGCTGGCGCCAGCAGGAAATTGTCAATCGCTGGCAAGGCGGTACCCCCTTGATACCGCAAATCCTGCAGTATTGGCGCGAGGACCAGACCGCGCGCTTTGCCTTCACCAAAGTATGCGTGGTCGACTATGCCATGCCGGCCATGAGTGGACTGCAGGTTCTGGGCGAATTGGCAGGCTGGACCGGTCACCGGGTACTGCTGACCGGCCGCATCGAGGAACAACTGGCTGTTTCGGCCTTCAACAGGGGGCTGATCGAGCGGTTTGTCCCCAAGCAGGCCGCAGACATTCGCCTGCGTCTGACCGGCGCCATCCAGGAACTCCTCGACCGGCCAGATGCCCGGCACGAGCAGACCTGGCGTTCAACCCTTTCACGTGAGCAACATGCGCTGCTGTGCGATCCGGCGATAACCAGCCAACTGGACGAGTTGGTCCGTAGTCAAGGCTGGATAGAACACATCGTGATTGGCGCACCCTTCGGTATCTTGGCGCTTGATTCGCAGGGCCTGGCCAGCTGGTTGCAACTGGAGCCAGCACAAAACCTGCCGGAGCTGGCAGAAATGGCCGAGTCCCAAGGCTGGAACCCGGCCATGGTTGAAGACGTGCGCGCAGGCAGAAAACTTCTGGATCTGGAGTTGGAACTGGCACTGGGTGCGGGCCGCAAGCCCGAGTCTCAGGCGGCTTTCTGCCTGGCCGGCGCAACCGACAAGGTGTATGCCGCCCTGTTCAAGATCGACGCGTCCCTGGGTCCAGAACCGGATAACAGTTATGCCAGTTTCATAGCCGGCCGTGATCCACGAAAGATCGAGGACTAGTGTGGTGTTGCATGCTGGACGGTACAAATAAAACTGATGGATTTTTGTTCAGGGCAAGACGTAAAACGCAGCAATAGTTCCACTATTGCGAGGCTTTACAACGCGGTCCTGGGCAAAAAGAGGCAGTTTTATGCACCGGATAGCGTGCAACACCACGCTAGAAGCGCGGCTAGGCATCAACCCTTCCGGCACGCGCGCGACGGGCGATCGGCCAGTCCCAGGGTTTGACGAGGGGCGCCGCTTCCCGCGCGACTTTCTCGATCTCGTCCAGCTCCGAATCGGTCAGCCCGGCATTCAGGGTCAACCTCACCATGGCGCGGTTACGGCTGGTGGCCGGCGCGCAAAAGATGGCACCAAAGACATTTCGTTCTTCCAGACGGTCCCGCAAAACCATGGTGTCCGGCTCCAGACCGGCCTCCAGCGAAATAATCTGCTGGGTGCCCTGGTGAATCGGGTAACCCATGTCCGACAAACTCGCGCGCAGACGATTCGTGTTGGCATGCAGGCGCTGGCGCGCATCATCGCTGGCCCGAATGACATCCAGCGTTGCGGCCAGACCAGCAATTTCATGCGGCAGCAGGCAGGAGCTGAAGATGTTGGGGTAGCTGTGGTGGAGCACGTAGTAGCGCAACTCGGCGGGCACGGTGAAAAACCCGGCACGACCGGCAAACGCCTTGGCCAGGCTGGCGGTGATGAAGTGCACCCTGTCCACCAGTCCAAGCTCGGCGCAAAGTCCGGCTCCCTGCGGCCCATGGGTGCCCAGAGAATGCGACTCGTCGACCAGAATGGTGCAGCCGTGTTGCTCTGCGACTTCAACCATTTCGAGTAGCGGGCACAGCGCACCGGTCGTGCTGTAGACCGAATCAACCACCACAATGCCTGGACCATTGCGGCCGATCATTCGCGATAAATGTGCGGGATCATTGTGGCGAAAGGGGTGGGCCGGTGCGCGCGCGGCGCGTACGCCTTCCCAAAGCGAGGTGTGTGCCAGCGTGTCGAGGTATACCGGGGTGTGTTCGTCGGCAATCGCCTGCAGCAGACCCACGTTGGCGGAGTAGCCGGACTGGCAGATGAAACCATCTTCCTTTCCGATCCACGCGGCCATGGAAGACTCCAGCTGGCGCGAAGGGTGTGCGTCAAGAAGAAAAGCACCTGACTGGATCACGTTTTCGTTGTCGCAGCGAAGGTTGGCGATCTGCGCACTGACGATGTCGGGATGGCCTGAAATATTCAGATAGTCGTTGCCGTCCAGCCGGATCGCGTCTGCTCCTGATGGGCGTCCGTGAAGAATGCACTTGCCGCCCCATTGGGTATTCCAGTGCGGCATGAACTGGGTGTCTAGGCGTTCCCGGAGTCGAGGCAATAAAGCGGGTTCTTTGCGAACTTCAGGAGTGCTGGAAAGCGTGCGTTCAACTACTTGCATGAGAGGCTCCATTGAAAAAGACCCTTCATTGAAAACGCGCAAACAAATTGAAACGCCCTCACCCCTGTTAGAACTAACAGGTGACGGTCACGTTTCGTGTCAAAGTGATCTCACATGAAAACTATCGACCTAACCAGAATTACCTCACGCATGTCAGAAATATAATTAGTGTTACAAGACGTATCACAAATAATGATTGCTGTCAGCTTTGCCGCCACGGCAGCCCAAGATAACGCCAACCGCCTTTTTTTCCGCGTTGCCCGCGTTCGTCGGGATCACCTTCAAAGCCTTCCAGAATGTTGTACGCCTCGATGCCAAGCTCTGTGGCGCGTTTGGCCGCGGCGATAGACCGCACGCCGCTGCGGCACAGCATCAAAGCCTTTTTGCCCGAGCTGACGGCAGCTTTCACGCCTTCATCGAAATCGGCGTTCGGTACCATCCCGGGCCATTGTTTCCAGGCCAGCGCGACCGCACCCGGCACGCCGCCGACCCACTCCCGTTCGGCGTCAGTGCGTACATCTACCAACACCGCGTCGCCAGCCTGCACCCAGGCCCAGGCCAGCTGCGGTGAGATGTCGCCGGCGTAACCGGACGCGGGCTGAACCTGCCCGGCTGATTGCTGACCGGGGGAGGATTTTTGCGGTGGAACAGATGTCATCGGTTGGCCTGCGTGCAGTTGTGTGTTGGGTTACAAAAAAAACAGATGTCGAAAAGGCGCAGCCTTGCAGCCTGCGTTCGCAAATTGAAGTTTATTCCTCGGCCGCCGGCTCGTGAAGCCACTTTCGCAATGTTCAGGGCCCTCTGAATATCGCCCAGATTAACGCCTGGATTAGCCGGATGGCATGCAGAATAAGGCCGCACCCGGCGAGTGTCCGGCCACCAGTTGCCCCCAACCCACGGAGACGCGCATGCCCTCGACCCCCTCTGAAACGCAGCTCACGCCCACTTCAACCCCCACCAGGGCCTCGTTCAAGACGCTGGCAAAAACCGTGGCCCGCTGGCAACCGCCCTTGAGCGCAGACGCGGACGGCAAAACCGGCACGCGGAAAAAATCAGTTGCGTGCTCGATGGAAGACTTCGACCCCGCAGCGACGCCTTTTTCAAGCGGCGACAAGGATCGCGACAAGGCGGCTGTCGAGGCTTTTGCCACAGAGCTTGACAACTTGCAGAACATTTTTTATGCCGACAGACGCCACAAACTGCTGGTGATCCTGCAAGGCACGGATACTTCCGGCAAAGACGGCACGCTGCGCGGCGTATTCGGACGTATCAGCCCATTGGGCGTTCATACAGTGGGATGGAAAGCGCCCACGGAAGACGAGCGGGCGCATGACTACCTGTGGCGAATCCATCAGAAAGTACCGGCGGCCGGCGAAGTGGTGATTTTCAACCGAAGCCACTACGAAGATGTGCTGGTACCGCCCGTCAACGGATGGATCACACCCAAACAGACAGTCGAGCGCTACCGGCACATCAATGAATTCGAACGCATGCTTTGCGAGACCGGAACTGCAGTGCTCAAGTTCATGCTGCACATCAGCTTTGAAGAGCAGCGCGAGCGGTTGCAGGAACGCATCGACGACCCGACCAAGCACTGGAAGTTCAGCGCCGGCGATCTTGAAGTGCGCAAGCAGTGGAAGCAGTACCAGCGCGCCTATGCAGACCTGTTGAATGCCACCAGCACACCGTGGGCGCCGTGGACAGTGGTGCCATCCAATTCAAAAACCCACCGCAACCTGATGATCGCGACGATCGTGCGCGCGACCCTGCAGCAGATGGATTTGAGATTGCCACCCGCTGATCCGTCACTTGAAGGCCGCAAGATTCGATAGGGCTTGCGGCAGACGGCCGCGATAGGAACCGAAGCCTAAAAACGGTTGCACCTTCAGTAAGGGTAATGCCAATCCGTTGTGCGTAAAAACCCTCTCTGTTTGAGGTCTGCGATCACTAATAATGCGATGTTTACTTACCAATTCCTCAACAAGCACTGGAGACATTCGATGAACGAAAGCAAGAGCCCCCGCCGCCGTGGTCTATTGAAAGGCGCAGCAGTTGCCGCCGGAGCCATGTCCGCACCGATGATCGCAACGGCGCAAACCGCGACCACCCTGCGTTTCCAGTCCACATGGCCTGCCAAGGACATCTTCCACGAATACGCCAATGACTTTGCCAGCAAAGTCAACGCCATGGCCAGCGGCAAGCTCAAGATTGAAGTGCTGCCCTCCGGCTCGGTCGTTCCGGCATTCCAGCTTCTCGAAGCCGTGAACAAGGGTACGCTGGACGGCGGCCACGGCGTGGTGGCTTATCACTACGGCAAAAACAACGCTTTGGCCTTGTGGGGCTCTGGCCCAGCCTTCGGCATGGACCCCAACATGGTTCTGGCTTGGCACAACTACGGCGGCGGCAAGGCTCTGCTGGACGAAATCTACAAGTCGATGAACATGGACGTGGTGTCTTACCTGTACGGCCCCATGCCTACCCAGCCGTTCGGCTGGTTCAAGAAGCCGATTTCCAACGTCGCGCAATTGAAGGGCGTGAAGTTCCGCACTGTCGGCCTGGCTGTTGACATGTACACCGACATGGGTGCAGCGGTTAACCCACTTCCTGGTGGCGAGATCATCCCGGCGCTGGACCGTGGCCTTCTGGATGCAGCCGAGTTCAACAATGCCACGTCCGACCGCATTCTGGGCTTCCCGGATGTCGTGAAAAACTGCATGTTGCAGAGCTTCCACCAGTCGGGCGAGCAGTTTGAGATTTTGTTCAACAAGGGCAAGTACAACGCGCTGCCAGCTGAGCTGAAATCCATCATTGACTACGGCGTCCAGGCCGCCAGCGCCGACATGAGCTGGAAGGCGATTGACCGCAACTCCAAAGATTACATCGATCTGAAGAAGCAGGGCATCAAGTTCTACAAGACGCCTGACGCCATCCTGCGTGCCCAGCTGGCCTCCTGGGACAAGATCATGGAAAAGAAGAGCGGCGAAAACCCACTGTTCGCGAAGATTCTGGAATCCCAGAAGGCTTACGCAGAGCGCGCCGGTCAGTGGCAGAACGACTACATGGTCGACTTCAAAATGGCCTACAACCACTACTTTGCCAAAGGCGCAAAGAAGGCGTAATAAACCAGACGGCTTTTTCCGTTTCTAAATCATTCGTGAACGCGAAGGCGAAGCGCGGGCAGTACCAGCGTACGACTGGCGAAGCCGACAAAGTGCACGGATGATTTTGAGAAGGAATTAGTAGTTTGTTCATGCCAGCCACACCGGGGAGCCGGGTGGCTGGTTTGTTTTTTTCCGAAGAGGCAATATGAAAGTCCAGACACTTCTACACACGGCTGACGAGATCAGCACCTGGGTGGGCAAGGCGTTTGCCTGGCTCATCGTGGTGCTGATGCTGCTGGTGGTCGCCGAGGTTTTCAAGCGCTATGCGCTCAATGCGCCCACGGCCTGGGTGTTTGACGCCAGCAACATGCTGTATGGCACCCTGTTCATGATGGGCGGCGCCTACACGCTGGCGCAAGACGGCCATGTGCGTGGCGACTTCCTCTACGGCAACTTCAAGCCGCGCACCCAGGCCACCATTGATCTGGTTTTGTACATCGCGTTCTTCCTGCCCGGCATCGCAGCACTGACGTGGTCCGGCTGGACTTATTTTCAGGATTCGCTGGCCATCCGCGAACAAACCTTCAACGCCGACCCGCTGCCGGTTTACCCATTCAAATTCATGATTCCCTTTGCCGGCGCATTGGTGTTGATGCAAGGCGTGTCAGAGATCATCCGCTGCATCGTCTGCCTGAAGACCGGCGCCTGGACACCCCGATTGAAGGACGCGCAGGAATCTGACGTGGTGGCGCAGCAGCTTGAGAGCAGCGAATACGTCGATGACGAGGCCAAGCGTCTGGCCATCGAAAAATCTGTCGGCATGAAAGGCTAATGTGATGATGATCGCCGTGCAGAACCGCTTCAAACAAGATCAGCCTTGCAGGCCGCACTGCTGCGAAACGCAGCAGCTCTTCGTGCCGTCCAAGCCTGCACTTGCAGGCTTGGAGCCGCGGCACTCAGCCCCCTCGGGGGGCAGTGCAACCGCCTTGGCGGCAAACGTGGGGGCTCTATGAGTAATGCTGCACTTGGTTTGACCATGCTGTGCCTGATCATTGTTGTGATCATGATGGGTTTTCCCACCGCGTTCACGCTGATGGGTCTGGGCATGCTGTTTGGTTTTTTTGCTTTCTACGACCCGTCCACACCGTGGCTGGACAACAAGATTTTTGACCTGATGGTTCAACGCGCATTCGGCGCCATGAACAACGACGTTCTACTGTCCATTCCGCTTTTTGTGCTGATGGGCTACGTCATGGAACGTGGTGCGCTGGTGGACAAAATGTTCCACAGTGTCCAGCTCGCTTTCCGCAAGCTGCCGGGCTCACTCGCCGTGACCACGCTGGTGATCTGCACCTTCTGGGGGATCGCCAGCGGGCTGGTGGGCGCTGTGGTGGTGCTTATGGGTGTGATCGCAATGCGCCCCATGCTTAACGCGGGTTACGACACGCGCCTGGCTGCGGGTGTGATTACCGCTGGCGGCACGCTGGGCATTTTGATTCCGCCTTCGGTGATGATCATTGTCTACGCGGCAGTCGCTGGCCAGTCGGTCGTCAAGCTGTACGCCGCCGCGATGTTCCCGGGCTTTTTCCTGGCGTTTTTGTACCTGGTCTACGTGATCGGCTGGTGCATGATCAACCCGAAAATTGCACCCCGGTTGCCGATGGAGCAGATGCGGGCGCCGATTACCCCGTGGGTCGCGCACATCTCATCGAGCTACTCGCGCTTCATGCTTCCTGCGCTGGTCGCAGCGGTCTTTATGCCCGCCAAGGCGCTTAGCAAAGGTGTTGCCGACGTGAGCCTGAAATGGTGGCAGTTGCTCGCCGGTTTGGTGCGCGCATTGGCGCCGGTCATCCTGGCAGTCGCCATGTTGGGCGCCGTCTGGTGGTATGTCACGATTCACTCGCAAAAGGACAACGAACCCGCCCCTGTTGCGGCTGAGCAGATGGCTCAAAAGTCATCGACCTCTGCAGCGACAGGCGGTGTTCAGGAACCACCGGCAACAGCTGGCGGCGTGCAAGAACCGCCCGCTACGGCAGGCGGTCTTGCGGAACCGCCCGCCGAAGCCGGTGGCCTGCAACCGCCTCCAGCCGAAGGTGAGCTTCAGACTCCGCCATCATCAGGTGGCGTTGCCGAGCCGCCTGGTGCCGAGCCGGGCGCAGCCAAGGTCGACAAGGATGAACCCTTACGCGACATGGGTGCAGGGGAAGCGACCAACGCGCCGAAAACCGAACCTGTGCCCGCGAACTTCTACACCGGCTTCTTCATCACCTGCGCCATCGTGCTCGCTTTGCTGGGTTACTACTACACCAAGTTTGATGCAGAGCAGTATGAAATCGTCTCGATGCTGATCCACTCGGTCGCACCACTGGCGATCCTGACCTTCATCGTGCTGGGCGTCATTTTGTTCGGCCTCACCACCGCCACAGAGTCGGCGGCAGTCGGTGCAGCGGGCGCCTTCCTGATGGCCTGGCAGGCCAAGTCGCTGAACTTCACGAAGATCAAGGAAGCCGTTTTCCTGACGGCCAAGACCACCTCGATGGTGTGCTGGCTGTTCGTGGGCTCGGCCTTGTTCTCTGCGGTGTTCGCGATTCTGGGCGGTCAGCGCCTGGTCGAAACCTGGGTGCTGTCGATGGACCTGACGCCGATGCAGTTCTTGCTGCTGTCGCAAGCCATCATCTTTATCCTGGGCTGGCCGCTGGAATGGACAGAGATCATCGTGATCTTTGTGCCGATCTTCCTGCCACTGCTGGCACATTTCCAGATCGACCCGATGCTGTGGGGCGTGCTGGTGTTCGTCAATTTGCAGGCGGCCTTCCTGTCGCCGCCCGTCGCGATGTCAGCCTTCTATTTGAAAGGAGTGTCGCCGGCCCACGTGACCATCAACCAGATATTCGCGGGCATGATGCCCTACATGTTCATCGTGGTTCTGTGCATGGTGTTCATGTATATCTGGCCAGGCCTGACGCTCTGGCTGCCAAACTACCTGTACGGCAGCGGCGGTTGATCCTGTCAGCCTGAGATCTAAAGGGGTGCTTGGGCACCCCTTTTTTGTGGCAAAACGAGTAAGATTGACGTTTACGTAAACGTCAACTAAAACCGACGATTTCGACGGCTGCTTGCAGCCCCCGATTCGCATCCCGGAGATCTGCATGACCCAACTGTCCGCCGACTATCAGGCGCTTGCCAACTATCGTCCCACGAACAAGGTGCGCTTCGTCACTGCTGCCAGCCTGTTCGACGGTCACGATGCGGCCATCAACATCATGCGGCGCATTCTGCAAAGCATGGGTGCAGAAGTCATTCACCTTGGCCACAACCGCAGCGTCGATGAAGTCGTCACCGCCGCACTGCAGGAAGACGCCCAGGGCATTGCCATCAGCTCGTATCAGGGCGGGCATGTCGAATACTTCAAGTACATGGTCGACTTGCTAAAAAGCCGCGGCGGCGAGCATATCCAGGTGTTTGGTGGCGGTGGCGGCGTCATCGTGCCGCCTGAAATCCGTGAGCTGCATGGCTACGGCGTCGCCCGCATTTTCAGCCCTGAAGACGGCCAGACCATGGGTCTGGCCGGCATGATCGGCGAGATGGTGATGCGCTGCGACAAAGACCTGACAGGCTTTGCACCGACTCAGCTCGACGCGATTGCAGGCCACGGCGAGATGGCCTGGCGCGCACTGGCT
>JANNKV010000036.1:0-3165 GCA_031396485.1 Polaromonas sp.
TACAGCGATGCCAGCACCATCACCATCAGGGTGTAGGGCTCGAAGACCATGGCGAAAGCCTGTGCAACTGCTGTCCACATCGTGTTCAACCCATTTTTTCAGCAATGACCAATGAAAGGTGCCTTGAAACGGCGATGCCGATTACCAGGCGTAACTTTGAAGCACGCCCCACGGCAGTGGAACGCGAAGCAGCTTGTAAAAAGCGAAGTGAATGAGCAGCGTGGCGACGAGGGCAATCGGTACCGATCTGGGCAACGGCACACGCAGCACAGAAAAGAGTGCGATCAGGATCAGGCTTGAAGTGAGCAAAAAGCCAAGCCACTGCGAAACCAGGATGTAGAACAGAACCGAGCCGATCAGTACCGCGAGAGCCAACCGGTGCCGTGGCGAGCGGACCCAGTCCTCCAGCGCGAGCCACGGCACCGCCGCGCGCGCCCGCCAGCCGCGCCATAGCAGGATCAGCCCACCGACACACAAGCCAGACGCAATCAGGCCGGGGAAAAGTGCAGGCCCCACTTGCTGGCCCGGAATTTTGGGAAATGCCTGCACCGCAATCAATACGGCCAAACCCAGCGCCAGCAGCAGGAGCCCGAAAACAGCGTCGTTGAGTTTCATCCCGCTGCTCTATTTGGCGATGCCGACGGCCTTCATCGTGGCACCGAGTTCGGCGTCTGACTTGGCCATGAATTTCGCGAAGTCTTCCGGGCCCGCGTAGATCACGCCGTAGCCCTGCTTGGCCATGAAGTCGGTGTAGTCCTTGCTGGCTGCCACTTTCTTCAGTGCGGCACTGAGCTTGTCGCGGGCCTCGGCCGGAATGCCTTTGGGTGCCACGATGCCGCGCCAGGCCGCCATCGTCCAGTCGCTGCCGGTGGCGGACTTGAGCGTCGGCACGTTGGGGTAAAGCGCAGACGGCTTGTCGTTCATGATTGCCAGGCTTTTGACCTTCCCGGCGTCGATCAGCGAGCGGGCCTCGGGCAGCGACACTGGCGCGACTTCAACGCCGCCGGCCACCATGTCCTGCAGGCCGGGGGCTGCGCCATTGCTGGGCACCCAGGGCAACGCAGCGGGGTCGATTTTCTGGTCGCGCAGCAGACCGGCGATGGCGAGGTGCCAGATGCCCCCCTGACCGGTGCCCGAGGCTTTGAATTTACCCGGGTTTGCCTTGATGGCGGCCAGCAGTTCGTTGATGGTTTTGTACGGTGCATCGGCGCGCACCTGCACCCCGGCCGGGTCGGCGTTGACCAGCCCCAGCGGCGTGTACGACGCGCCGGTCAACTCCGTCAGGCCCTGCCAGTGCATCATGCCGATCTCGACCGTCGCGATACCGATGGTGTAGCCGTCCGGCGCGGCCGTGGCAATCGCCGAGTGCCCGACCACGCCGCTGCCACCGGTGCGGTTGACCACGGTGACCGGCTGGCCCAGTTCTTTTTCAAGCAGGCTGCCAATGATGCGCGCGGTGGCGTCGGTGCCCCCGCCGGCACCCCAGGGGACGATCAGGGAAATGGGGCGACTCGGATAGTTTTGCGCCGCAGCCGGCAAAGACGCCGCCAACAGCGCACAGCCGGCCAGCAAAAGCGCTGCACTGGTCATCAGTGAACGGCGCGAATGGCTTGACAAAAGTTCGTTGCCGCAAGGCTCGTTCAGGTCAGCCGCGCGGTGGACGGCAAAAGTTTTCTTGACTGAAGAAATCATGGGTACTCCTGGGTGGATGAAGGAAACGTTCAGGCTGAAAAGTTGATCGGTCAAACGGGCGGCTGAGGTTGCGATTCGGGTGGTTGGCGAAAGCTCTTTTTTGGGTTGCAGTCGGATGTTGGCTTCATGTTGGTAACTGCACGGCATGGCATGGAAATAAACGAGGCCGATAGTTCATAAGGGTTAGCCGCAATTGGCTAAGTGGTCTGACCAATTCATAGTCGTCCCATTCGCGGCATTCAACATCCGCAAATACCCTGTGATTCCCTTTCTAAATCATCCGTGCACTTTGTCGGCTTCGCTTGTCGTACGTCTGTACTGCACGCCCATTCGCCTTCGCGTTCACGAACGATTCAGAAATGGAACGAGTGTTAGCCGGACCCCCATTCCCCTTCAAAGCACCCGATGAAACTCAAAGGAAAAACCGTTCTCGTCACGGCCGCGGGCCAGGGCATTGGCAAGGCCAGCGCGCTGGCCATGGCGGGGCAGGGTGCCACTGTCTGGGCGACCGACGTGAACCCGGCACTGCTGGCGAGTTATGCCGGCGTTCCCGGCATCCAGACCGCTGTGCTCGATGTGCTCGACAAGGCTGCGATTGCGCGCACCGTGGCTGGCATGCCAGCGATTGACGTGCTCTTCAATTGCGCCGGTTTCGTTCACGCCGGAACCGTGCTCGACGCCAGCGACGCCGACTGGGAATTTGCTTTCAACCTCAACGCGCGCGCCCAGTTCTGGATGATCCAGGCAGTGTTGCCGAAAATGCTCATGGGCGGCGGCGGCAGCATCATCAACATGGCCAGCGTCTGCAGCAGCATCAAGGGCTTGCCGAATCGTTTCATCTACGGCAGCAGCAAGGCGGCTGTGATCGGTCTCACCAAAAGCGTCGCGGCTGATTTTGTCGGGCAGGGCATTCGCTGCAATGCAATTTGCCCCGGCACGGTCGATACCCCGTCGCTGCAGGGGCGCATCGACGCCTTTGCAGACCCGGTCGAGGCGCGAAAGAATTTCGTCGCCCGCCAGCCGATAGGCCGGCTTGCACAGGCGCACGAAATTGCGCCGCTGGTGGTGTTTCTGGCCAGCGACGAGTCAGCCTTTGTGACCGGGCAGGCCTACAACATTGACGGCGGAATCACGATATGAACCGACTATGAGCTGACTATGAACCAACTCGATCTAAAGGGCCGGCATGCCGTCGTCACTGGTGGCGCTGCCGGGCTGGGATTTGCCATCACGCAGCGCTTGCTGGCTTCAGGCGCTGATGTGACATGGTGGGACCGCGACGCAGCGGCCATGGCCAGGGCGGCTGCATCGCTGGGTCGGGATGTGCATCAGGTGGTCGTTGATGTGGGCGACCACGCCAGCGTCGTGCAAGCCGTCCGGCAAACGCTGACGCCGCAGAGCACCATTGATGTGCTGGTGAACTGCGCGGGCGTCACCGGGCCCAACGTCAAGCTCTGGGACTACCCGCCCGAG
>JANNKV010000039.1:0-8925 GCA_031396485.1 Polaromonas sp.
CGCTGGTTCGGTTCGCTGGCAATGTCGTCGCGCAGGCGCAGCGCGACCTGGCCGAGCACAGCGGCCGGGTGGGCCAGCGGCTCAACGCCGTCGGTGTTGATGGCGTCCATCTGCTCGACCAGCTTGAAAAAACTGTTGATCTGGTGCAAGGTGCGCTCGGTTTCGTCCGGGCGCAACTCAAGGCGGGCCAGTTCAGCGACGCGGGCAATGTCTCGGGGTGTCAAGGCCATGGGTAGTCAGAAAAAAATCAGTGACGGATGGGAATGGGTGAGTGAGGGCTGTGCAGCCAGGGCTGAACGGCAAAAGCGACAAAAGCGGCAAAAAACGGCAAAAACAGGTGAAGAAAGAACGCCTGAAACGAGGTGTAAAGCGGTAAAAACGGTCTCGTCCCGGGCGGGGCCTCACAGGGGATGCGTTATTATCCCGCCTTTGACGTGAAATCAGGTCTGGATGCACTCTTTAGGCGCTTTTTGAGTGTTTCATGCCATGCGCTGGAGCCCAATCGGCGCGATTTGGCCAGTCGTTACCCCTGATCATCCATTTATAAAAAAGGCGATGGCAACGAAGTTTGTTCATGCCCAACCGGACTTCTGCATATGTTTGAAACATTCCGTCGGTACTTTTCTACCGACCTGGCGATTGACCTTGGAACGGCCAATACGCTGATTTATGTGCGCGACCGCGGCATTGTGCTCGATGAGCCCTCAGTCGTTGCCATCCGCCATGAAGGCGGTCCCCAAGGCAAAAAATCGATCCAGGCCGTGGGCCATGAAGCCAAGGCCATGCTGGGCAAGGTGCCCGGCAACATCGAAGCCATTCGCCCGATGAAAGACGGCGTGATTGCCGACTTCACCGTCACCGAGCAGATGCTCAAGCAGTTCATCAAGATGGTGCACCCGCGCAGCCTGCTCAAACCGAGCCCGCGCATCATCATCTGCGTGCCTTGCGGCTCGACGCAGGTCGAGCGCCGCGCCATTCGCGAAAGCGCGCTGGGCGCGGGCGCCAGCGACGTGTACCTGATTGAAGAACCGATGGCCGCGGCCATCGGCGCCGGTTTGCCGGTCAGCGAGGCCAGCGGCTCGATGGTGGTCGATATCGGCGGCGGCACGACGGAAGTCGGCGTGATCTCGCTGGGCGGCATGGTCTACAAGGGCAGCGTGCGCGTCGGCGGTGACCGTTTTGACGAAGCCATCATCAACTACATTCGCCGCAACTACGGCATGCTGATTGGCGAGCCGACGGCTGAAGCCATCAAAAAACAGATCGGCTCCGCGTTTCCGGGCTCGGAAGTCAAGGAAATGGAAGTCAAGGGCCGCAACCTGTCTGAAGGCGTGCCGCGCAGCTTCACCATTTCAAGCAACGAGATTCTGGAAGCGCTGACCGATCCGCTGAACAACATCGTCAGCGCGGTGAAAAATGCACTGGAGCAGACGCCCCCGGAACTCGGCGCCGACATTGCCGAGCGCGGCATGATGCTGACCGGTGGCGGCGCCTTGCTGCGCGACCTGGACCGTCTGCTGGCCGAAGAGACCGGTCTGCCGGTGCTGGTCGCCGAAGATCCGTTGACCTGCGTGGTGCGCGGTTGCGGCATGGCGCTGGAGCGCATGGACCGCCTGGGTTCGATCTTCACGTCCGAATAAATTCGCATCAATCCCCATAAAAGCCAGCGGCTTGCAGCTCATTTCTTTTCGCATCCCAACCCACGGATACCGGCACATCGCAGGGCCAGCCTGACAGCGAACCATGCCTTTAGGAACCCTCGACAGATCGCCGCCACCCTTCTTCAAGCAGGGCCCGTCGGCGCAGTCCAAGCTGATGTTTTTCAGTGCGCTGTCGCTCTTTTTGATGGTGGCTGACGCACGTTTCGGCATCACGCAACCGCTGCGCGCCACGCTGGCGACAGCGCTTTATCCGGTGCAATGGGCGGCGCTGCAGCCTGTGAATGCGGTGAAAGACGCCAGCACCTACCTCACCGGTCTTGATCAGGCCAAGACCAGCAGCGAAGAGGCCAGCAAGAAGTTGGCGCTGCAGTCGCTGCGCGCCAGCCAGGTCGAGCAGCTGTCGCAGGAAAACAACCGTCTTCGCAAGCTGCTCGGGCTGCGCGAACAGCTGGTCACGTCGGTGAAGGCCGCCGAAGTGCTGTATGACGCGGCCGACCCCTACACGCGCAAGGTCATCATCGACAAGGGCATGACGCAAGGCATCGAGCTGGGCTCGCCGGTGGTCGATGACTCGGGCGTGCTGGGCCAGGTGACGCGCGTGCATCCGCTGGTCAGCGAAGTCACGCTGCTGATTGACCGCGAACTGGCAATTCCGGTGCTCAATGTGCGCACCGGCGCCCGCAGCGTGGTCTATGGCGACCCGAGCATTGCCGGCAGCGGGCTCGAGATGCGTTTCATGGGCAGCAATTCCGATCTGCAGGTGGGCGACCTGCTCACCACCAGCGGTGTCGACGGCGTGTATCCGCCCGGCTTGCCGGTGGCCAAGATCAGCAAAATCGAGCGCCGGGCCGAGTCGGCATTTGCCAAGATTTACTGCGTGCCGCAGGCGCTGGTCACGGGCGCCCGGCACGTGATGGTGGTCACACCGGGTTCCAGCCAGATACCGCCCCGGCCTGAACCCCAGGCGGCGGCTGTGCCGTCGAAGAAAAAGGCCAGCAAATGATGACGCGAGGACTGACCACATGATCATGCGATCAGGTCAGCAGCTGCTGCTGCCCGCCAATCCGGTCTTCATCTGGTCCAGCCTGATTGCGGCGCTGTTGCTGAACATGCTGCCGCTGGGGCGCGTGCCCTGGATGCCCGATTTTCTGGCGCTGGTACTGGTGTTCTGGAATGTGCACCAGCCGCTGCGCGTCGGCATCGGCGTCGCCTTCATGTTCGGTCTGGCGATGGATGTGCACCAGACGTCGCTGCTGGGTCAGCACGCGCTGTCGTACACCGCCTTGAGTTTCCTGGCGGCCATGATCCATCGCCGTCTGCTCTGGTTCACGGTGCCTTCGCAGGCGGTGCAGGTGCTGCCGCTGTTTGTGCTGGCCCACGCGGTCGAGCTGATCATCCGCATGATCGGCGGCGGAATTTTCCCCGGCTGGATTCTGCTGGTGGCGCCCGCGGCGGAAGCCCTGCTGTGGCCGGTAGTTAGCATTTTGTTGCTCGTTCCCCAGCGCCGCGCCCCCGATCGGGATGAAAATAGGCCTCTCTAGATATGGCCCCCACGCTTTTCACTTCGTGTAATGCGCTGCCCCCCGAGGGGGCCGCCCGCCTGCAGTCCGGCAAAGCCGGTTCCGCGGCCCCTGCGCGCATTGCAGGGAAATTCAACATTCATTGGCCCTTGGTGTCGAAATGCTGCGCGGGCTTCTTCGTTCCCAAGCCAGTCAGGGCCGCGGGTACGGCTTTGCCGGGCCGCAGGCGCAGCGGCCCCCTCGGGGGGCAGGGAGCTACACGCAGTGAGCGACCGTGGGGGCCACAATGACCGAACTCCGCAACGTTGAAGCCGATCTGTCGCGCTTTCGCGCGCGCGTGCTGGTCGCCAGTCTGGTGGTGCTGTGCGCGTTTGCTGTGCTGGCGGCTCGGCTGGTTTACCTGCAGGTTTACCGGCATGACGACCTCAGCGAGCAGGCTGAAAGCAACCGCACCGCCATCGTTCCCATCGTGCCGAACCGCGGGCAGATCCTTGACCGCAACGGTGTGGTGCTGGCGACCAACTACTCGGCCTACACGCTGGAAATCATGCCGTCGCGCGTCAACAGCGTCGAAGAAACCATCGCCGCGCTGGAGAAAGTGGTGGATATCCAGCCGCGCGACAAAAAGCGTTTCAAGCGCCTGCGTGAAGAATCCAAAAGTTTCGAATCGCTGCCGATTCGCACCCGATTGACTGACGAAGAAGTGGCGCGCTTCGCGGCCCAGCGCTTCCGTTTTCCCGGCGTTGACATCAAGGCGCGGCTTTTCCGCAGCTATCCGCATGGGGAGCTGGGCAGCCATGTGGTCGGCTACATCGGACGCATCAACCAGGCCGAAAAAGAAATCATCGAAAGTGGTGACGACGAAGGCAATTACCGGGGTACCGACTACATCGGCAAGCTGGGCGTTGAGCAAAGCTTCGAGCAGCAGCTGCACGGCAACACGGGCGTCGAGCAGGTCGAGACATCGGCCGGCGGGCGGGCCGTGCGTAACCTCGCCACCAGCCCCGCCACGCCTGGCCACACCGTGATGCTGTCGCTCGACATTCGCCTGCAAAAACTGGTTGAAGACATGTTTGGTAACCGGCGCGGCGCGCTGGTGGCGCTGGACCCGCGCACCGGCGATGTGCTGGCGTTTGTCAGCAAGCCGACGTTTGATCCCAACCTGTTCGTGGACGGTATTGATACCGAGAGCTGGCAGGCGCTCAATGAATCGCTCGACAAACCGCTGCTCAACCGCGCGCTGCGTGGCACCTACCCGCCCGGCTCGACCTACAAGCCTTTCATGGCCATGGCGGCGCTGCAAAGCGGCAAGCGGTCGGCTGGCACTGTGATCCAGGACAACGCGAACTACACCTTCGGCGGACATACCTTCCGCAGCCACGGCGACCAGGGCCTGGGCGCGGTGGACATGTACAGGTCCATCGTCAAGTCAAGCAACGTCTACTACTACTCGCTGGCCAACGAGCTGGGCGTCGATGCCATGCACGACTTCATGAAGCCGCTCGGCTTCGGGCAGATCACCGGCATCGACATCAACGGGGAAGTGCGCGGCGTGCTGCCCAGCCAAGACTGGAAGCGCAAAGCCTACAAGCGCCCCGAGCAGCAGAAGTGGTATCCGGGCGAAACCATCTCGCTGGGCATCGGTCAGGGCTACAACACTTTCACCATGCTGCAACTGGCTCAGGCCACGGCGGTGCTGGCCAACAACGGTGTCAAGCACAAACCGCGTCTGGTCATCGGCACGCAAGACCCGATGACGCGCGTGATGCGCCCGCTGCAGGCCGAGGCTCCGGTCGATCTGGGCTACAAACCCGAACATGCGGCGATCATTCGCAAAGCCCTGGTTGGCGTGACGCAAGAGGGCACGTCGGCAAGAGTGTTTGCGGGCGCAGGTTATTTGTCGGGCGGAAAAACCGGTACCGCACAGGCGGTGACGATCGGCCAGAAAGACAAATACAACGGCGCCAAAATGGAAGAATTCCAGCGCGATCACGCGCTGTACATGGCGTTCGCGCCTGCCGACAATCCGCAGATTGCGCTGGCCGTGATCGTCGAGAACGCCGGTTGGGGCGCCGGCGTGGCGGCGCCTATTGCGCGCCGCGTTTTTGACTTTGCGCTGATGGGCCTGTACCCGAGCGAAGAAGACATGATCGCTGTGCAAAAAGGACTGGCTGCCGCCCCGACCGGTAAACCCCGGTTGGCCGCGGACATGGTGGGCGCGCTGGTGCCCGGTGCGGGTGGAGAAACGTCGGCGGGCGTGCTGGCACCGGCGTTGGCGCATGCGGCAGTGGCTGCAGCCCACCTCGCCAGTGCGCCAAAAGCTGCCAGTGCCAAACCCGTGAAGGCTGCCGCCTCTGCGACAAAGGCGGGCAAGAAAATTCCTCGCGAAACCAGTGTTGACACGCCAACCGCCCCCGCCGCGCCGGTGGCTACGCTGCTGACGAATCCTGATTAGCGGCTGCCAAGCCATGCTCTGCGCGCTCGTCGTTGGCGCACGGGTCATCGCTACCTCAAAAACGCGTCAAACCCGGTTTTCAGAATCAAAGCGCCAACCACCCCGATAAAGACCACGCGCACAAAACCAGTGCCATGCCGCAGCGCCAGATGCGTGCCCAGCAAGCTGCCCAGCACGTTGGTCAGCGCCATCACGAGTGCGAAATGCCACCACACGTGGCCCTTCCAGGCGAAGAGCACCAGCGCTGCAAAGTTCGTCGCGGTGTTGAGCAGTTTGGCCGATGCGGATGCGTTGAGAAAATCGTAGCCCAGCCAGCGCACGAAAGCAAAGACCAGAAAGCTGCCGGTGCCGGGGCCGAAAAACCCGTCGTAAAACCCCATCGACACGCCGATCAGGCAGGCCGCCGCAGTTTCAGCGCGGCCAGTAAACCGGGGGGTGTGGTGGCGCCCCAGCTCTTTCTTGACCAGCGTATAGAACAGAACCGCCAGCAGCACGAACGGCAGCGCCTTGCGTAAAAATCCGGGTGAGATCACGGTGACCAGCCACGCGCCCGCCAGCGACCCCGCAAAGCCCATCGCCGCTGCCGGCAGCAGTGCCCCCCAGCGCATGTCGACGCGGCGGGCGTACTGCGCGGTGGCCACGGCCGTGCCCCAGATGGATGCGCCCTTGTTGATGCCGAACAGCGTGGCGGGGTGGGTGTTCGGGAAAACCGTGAAGAGCGCCGGTATCAGAATCAGGCCGCCGCCGCCCACAATCGAGTCCACAAAACCAGCCAGCAACGATGCCAGCGAAACAATCAGCAATTCCATCGCCGCGATTGTCGCATCGCACCTGATGTGTATCTGCTTCTTTATTAATAGCAAATAAGGCAGGAAATGTGCGGGCTAGAGGGCATTTATTCTAATTAAATCCATTCAGCAGAAAAAAAAGGTGTGCATAAAAAAAGCGCTGGGATTGCCAGCGCTTTGACGGAAAAGCATCTTGTGGTCTGCCTTTTCGCAAGAATCTCCTGTCTTTTTATAGCTCTCTCGTGTCTCCTCGGCTCCTCGCGGCGTGAGCACCCTGGCTCGCCCGCAATGGCATGACTGTAGCTGCAGCCTCATTGCATGGCATTGGGGCTTTCCCCCTCCCCGGGCGCGCAAGTGCACTGCGGTAGCGGTTCATGGCTCACACCCCAGCCTGAATCCACTCCGCCGCCTTTTCCGCAATCATCAGCGTCGGTGAATTGGTATTGCCGCTGGTGATCAGCGGCATCACGCCCGCATCGACCACGCGCAGGCCGGTCACGCCGCGCACGCGCAAATGCGAATCGACGACGGCCATCGGGTCGTCGGCGCGCCCCATCCTGGTGGTGCCGACCGGGTGAAAAATCGTGGTGGCAATGTCACCGGCCAGCCGGGCCAGTTCTTCGTCGGTCTGAAACTGCACACCGGGCTTGAACTCTTCCGGCTTGTACTTGGCCAGCGCTGGCTGGCCGACGATGCGGCGCGTCACGCGCAGCGAATCGGCCGCCACCTGGCGGTCTTCTGGCGTGCTCAGGTAGTTGGGTGCAATCGCGGGCGCGTCTTCAAACCGCGGCGTTTTGATGTTCACGCTGCCGCGGCTGGTCGGGTTCAGGTTGCAGACACTGGCCGTGAACGCGTTGAAGCCGTGCAGCGGTTCGCCGAAGGCGTCGAGCGACAGCGGCTGCACGTGGTATTCGATGTTCGGGTAAGGCTGGTCGGCCGAGCTGCGGGTGAACGCGCCGAGCTGCGACGGCGCCATGCTCATTGGGCCGGTGCGTTTGAAGGCATATTCCAGCCCGATGCGGGCCTTGCCCCACAGCGATGAGGCCATGGTGTTCAGCGACAAACCCCAGCCGGTGCCCTGCACTTTGTAGACTGAACGGATCTGCAGATGGTCCTGCAAATTCGCGCCGACGCCGGGCAAATCCTGTTTGACTTCGATACCGTGCTGCTGCAGCAAGGCACCCGGTCCGATGCCTGACAGTTGCAAAATTTGCGGCGAGCCGATGCTGCCTGCGCACAAGATCACTTCGCCGGTTTTGCCGGCTGAATCCCGCGTGGCCAATGGAACGACTTTCTCCTGGCCGGTCCACACCTCGACGCCCGTGCAGCGCTGGCTGCCGTCGGGTTGCGGTTCGATCACCAGCTTGCACACCTGCGCGCTGGTCCACAGTTCAAAGTTGGGCCGCGCAAAGCAGGCCGGCCGCAGAAAAGCCTTGGCCGTGTTCCAGCGCCAGCCGTTTTTCTGATTGACTTCAAAGTAGCCCACGCCTTCGTTGTTACCGCGGTTGAAATCGGCTGTGGCCGGAATGCCCGCCTGCTGCGCCGCTTCGGAAAACGCATCCAGAATATCCCAGCGCAGCCGCTGCTTTTCAATGCGCCATTCGCCGCCCGAATTGCGGTGCCGCAATATCTTCTGGTAAGCGCTGGTCTTGTCCTGCATCAGCGCTGGCGCGGTGCCACGCGCGCCGTGCATCACGTCGGCGCCCTTGTAGTGGTCTTCGTGCAGCTTGAAATACGACAACGAGCGGTCCCAGCTCCAGTCGCTGTCGCCCGTCAGCTGCGCCCACTGGTCGTAGTCGCGCGACTGGCCGCGCATGTAGATCATGCCGTTGATGCTGGAGCTGCCGCCCAGCGTCTTGCCGCGCGGATAGCGCAACGACCGGCCATTGAGCCCCGGGTCGGGCTCTGTGTTGTAGAGCCAGTCGGTGCGCGGGTTGCCGATGCAGTGCAGGTAGCCGACCGGAATGTGAATCCAGTGGTAGTCGTCCTTGCGGCCGGCCTCGATCATCAACACACGTTTGGATGAGTCCGCACTCAGGCGATTGGCCAGCAGGCAGCCTGCGGTGCCGCCGCCAATGATGATGTAGTCAAAAATTAAAGAGGCGTCTTGCATGGAATGATTTTTTTATCGTGAGGGAGATGTCCGGAGACGGTGCCGTGTGAAGGCTTGCTGATGGCTTCGTGATGCACCGATTGTGGCAAATCCTGGCGCCTGGTTTTTGGGGAATAACCCGCTTCCAGCTCTGCGCGGCGGCATCGGCGCTTCCCCGACCCGTCAGCACCCGTATGGGCCCGCCTTCTCCGATGTCGCGGGCCGGCTGGGTCCCTTGTAGGACCACAGCGACAGTGCTCTTGGGGCGGACGCGTTTGTGTGTCAAGCAGTTACCATTTCAATTTTCCGGAACGCAGGGCCGCTCCAGCCGTCCACACTTGCCAACAACAATGGATATCGAAACCCCCCGGATCGAACAGCAGGACACCCCCGAAGGCGCGAGGCTGTT
>JANNKV010000040.1:0-4828 GCA_031396485.1 Polaromonas sp.
CTGCCCAACATCAAGGCCGGCAAGCTGCGCGCGCTGGCGATCACCAGCAGCAAGCGTTCGCCCTTGTTGCCCGATGTGCCGACGATGGAAGAACTCGGCTACAAGGGCGTCACCGTGTATTCCTGGCAGGCCGTCGCCGCGCCCAAGGGCTTGCCGCCCGAGATCAAATCAAAACTGCAGGCCGCCATCGTCGCGGCTTTGAACGACCCTAGCGTCAAGCCCAAGCTGCTCGACCTCGGTTTTGAGATTGTCGGCAACACGCCCGAGCAATTCACCGCTTTCCAGGCGACCGAATTTGCGCGCTGGAAAAAGGTCATCGAAGTCGGCAAGATCACGGCAGACTGACGCGATTGTTCCGCCGCGAGGTCGTTGGGTCCGTTCGCCTTGAGGTATCGAAGGGCCAGCTTGCAACAAGACCCTTCGATACCTCAGGGCGAGCGGGTAAAAAGGTAACTCGTCAAAGGTCCGGAGCCCTCACTTCGCTCTAATATCAACCACACACAAATAAAGGAGACAAGCATGAGAGAAAACCGACTCCGTACTTTGTGGAAATCTGGCGGTGCCGCTGTCAACGGCTGGCTGTCGATTCCGAACAGTTTCTCGGCCGAAACCATGGCGCACCAGGGCTGGGACACACTGACCATCGACATGCAGCACGGCATGATCGACTACGCGGCGATGATCCCGATGCTGCAGGCGATCTCGACCACCGCCACGGTACCGGTGGTACGCGTGCCGTGGCTGGAGCCTGGCATCCTGATGAAAACGCTGGACGCCGGTGCCTACGGCGTCATCTGCCCGATGGTCAACACGCGGGAAGACGCGCAAAAACTGGTGGCCTACACGCACTATGCGCCGCGCGGGACCCGCAGCTTTGGGCCCGTACGCGCCACGCTGTACGCCGGGGCCGACTACCACCAGCATGCCAACGACACCATTGTGACGTTTGCGATGATCGAGACCGCGCAGGCGCTCGACAACCTCGACGATATTCTTTCCGTCGAAGGGCTGGACGCGATTTATATCGGCCCGTCCGACCTGTCGCTGGCGCTCGGCTGCACGCCGACCTTCGATGACCTGGATCCGAAAGCGGCCGAGGCAGTCGAGCACATCCTGGCCCGCGCCAAGGAGCATGGCGTGGTGGCCGGTATTCATAACGGCACACCTGAATCGGCCTTGAAGCGCATCGCCAAAGGTTTTCAGTTCGTCACGATCAGCTCGGACGCCCGGCTGATGGCCGCCGGCGCACAGCAGATCATCGGCAAGATGCGCGGCACTCTCGCGGCGGAACCGGGTGGCGTTTACTGACTGACGGCCAGCTGCGATTAGCTGTATTCGCTGTCCGCGCTGTACGTGGAGGCGCACGGCGCGACCTGATCGCGCGTGGCCTGACCACCATGTCTGCGTGGCCCGGTTCAGGGTCAAAACACGCTTTTCAGATATAAAAAAGGCTGCTAGCCCAGGTAAAACATGCGCAAGCAGCTATGAAAATAATAGCGACGCGCCTGACTGCATCTGACTGCACCAACGGCATGTGGTGCTTCGCCCGTAGTGCGGCAAACCGGCGCCGGCTCAGTATTCGCGGTGCACCACCCGGGGCTTGCGGGTCGCTGCTTCAGGTAATGCTTCACTCGCGGGCCTGTCCCCGTTGCGCCACGGCAGCAGCATGCCGACCTCGCGGCGGTACTGGCGATAGCGGTCGCCGAACTGCGCCACCAGGTCGCGCTCCTCGAACCAGATGCCGATCAGTATGTAGCCGGTGCTGCCCGCAGCAAACAGCAGATGCCCCGCCGTCATTGTGGGCGTGGCCCAGAACGCCAGCAGAAAACCGAGGTAGATTGGATGCCGCACATAGCGGTACAGCGAAGGCGTTTTGAATTCAGGCGTGGGCGCGGCGCGGCCCAGCAGCGGCGCAAACACCTGCCGCAGCCCGAAAAGTTCGAAGTGGTTGAGCGAAAACGTGCTGATCAGCAGAACGCCCCAGCCGGCCCAGAAGACGACATTCAGCACCGCAACGCCGGTGCGGTTCTCGACGTGCCAGAAGACCGGCTCGGCGATCGGCCGCCATTGCCACAGCAGCAGGGCCAACGCCGCGGTGGCCGCCACCACATAGGTGCTCCGCTCGATGCGTTCGGGCACGATGCGCGTCCACCAGCGCTTGAAGCCGGGCCGCGCCATCACGCTGTGCTGCACGGCGAAAACCCCGAGCAGCAACAGGTTGACGATCAGGGCTTCGGCGAGCGGAGACGCCGGGCCACTGTCGATGGTTTTCGGCACTGGCAGGTCGCCGACAAAGGCGATCGCATAGAGAAAAGTGGCGAGGAAAAACGCGTAGGCGGCAAGGCCGTACAGAATCGACAGCAGTCCAGTCATGGCAGGCTCCCTTTGTAAATGGCGTATCTGATTCGCCGCACCATCCGTCTTCCGATGACCGGCGTGAGACCCATTGAATCGACGCCGTGCAGGGGCCGAAGGAGGCGAATGTCCCGGGTCGCGCCACAACAGGCTGAAAAGTCGGGACATAGGTCCCGACCCGGGTCACTACGCGTTCTGGCGCGGCAGCGGCGCCGCGCCAAAGCCCGCGTCGCGCCCCCGCACGATGGCTTGGGCGCGCGTGGTCACATCGAGTTTGTCGAACACGGCTGATACCTTGTTGCGCACCGTTTTTTCCGTCAAACCGAGGTGCGCGGCGATCTGCAGATTGTCCAGGCCGTGCGCCAGCAACTCCAGCAGTTCGCGCTCGCGCGGCGTCAGGTCAGGAAATGCGGTGGCATGCGGCTGCGGTGGATCGTTGGCGTTCAAAAAAGAACGGATTTCATCAAAGCAGGTGCGGAACGCCGGCTCGTGCGCCAGCAGCACGTGGTTGCGGCTTTCCAGCGGCACAAAGCGCGCACCTGGAATCAGCCCCGCCACGTGGCGGCCTTCCTCGAACGGCACGCGGGCGTCGCCCCGCGCATGCAGCACCAGCGTCGGGCAGGTCACCTGCGCAGCCAGCTCGCTCACATCGATCTGCCCGAAGGCTGCAATCGTGCGGGCGGCGTGACCGGGGCTGGTCGTCAGGCGTTCGAGTTCGTTGAACCAGCGCATCTGCTCCGGTGTGCCCTCGGGGATGAACCGCGACGTGAACACCTGACGAAACGCCGGGTTGTCGCGGCCCCAGCCGACCTCGATCAAATCGAGCATCAGCTGGAATTCCCTGACCTGCTCGGCGCTCGGGTTGCGGCGCAGCAAGCCGCGTGCGTAGCCACCGACCACCACCAGGCACGCGACGCGTTCAGGGTGGCGCACCGCATACGCGATCGACACGGCGCAGCCCTGCGAACAACCGAACAGCGCAAAACGCGTCAGGCCGCTGGCGTCCACCACCGCCTCCAGATCAGCGACCCACGCGTCAAGCGACAGCGGCGCCGGGGTGCCGTCCGACAGCCCGCAGCCGCGTCCGTCGTAGCGCACCAGCAGGCGTTCGCGGCTCAGTTCTTCCAGCCACGGCTGCCAGACCGGGCTGTGCAGGTCCACTTCGAGGTGCGTCAAAAAGTGCGCCGCACGCACCAGACCAGGACCTTTTCCAGTGGTGGCGTAGGCAATTCGCAAGTCGTCCGGCGCGGTGCAAAACCGGATCGTCTGGTGAAGGGTTGGAGGCGGCGCAGCCATGGCGGCAACAACGTGTGCTTACATCGGCACGTCAGCGCTGCGGTTCACCAGCACCCGCGCAAACAGCGGGTGGCGCATGCTGCGGACTTCATGTTCCAGCGTGCACAGCACTTTGCCCGTGTCCACGTCAGTAATGTCTTGAAAGCGGTACTGGCTGGCGTTGCTTTCTTCGGTGATCAGCCCGCGATCGAGCAGGCGCCGGTGCACAACCGAAAAATCGGCGACGCTGATCTGCACATGGTGACCGTCATAGGGCGGCAGTTCGCGAGTTGTTTCCCGGTACACCAGGCTTTGCGCCGGGCCGGTGGTGATGTGCACAAAGCGGCTAGCCGCGTCTTCGCCCGTGCGGGCGATGCCGTTCAACACCTCGGTATAAAACCGCGCAATGCCTTCGGCGGTGCCCTGGGCGGTATCGATCTCGACATAAGGCATGCCCAGCGTCATCGCGCCAAAGCGCGCCGCATCGGGCGCATGCACGCGCACGCGGCTGCCCCATGGGCAGGTCACGTCCACACCGTCATCACTGCGATTGAAGGCGAACTTCGTACCGCGCAGCAGCGGCTGCACGCCGGCGAGGCGCGCCATCAACGCATCCAGATCAGGCATGACTAGCCCCGTCACCCCACGCAGCACCTGCGCCGGCCCGGTGGGCAGGTGAAACTGGCAGCAGCCTATGTTCATCCAAGCGTTGTCAATGCCGGTGCGCAGGTAAGGGTCGCGCGTCAGGCCCAGCCCCGTCACGTAGAAGATGACCGCCTGCTGCTGGTCTGGCACCCGCAGGTTCACGTGACCGAACTCGACGATGTTGCCGACGTCTTGGGTGGCGCGGTTGAAGCGGGGTGCGGCTCTTGTAGTGGCGTTCACGGTGGTTTCCTGAAATTCGGTGGATTGCCGAATGGTGGCACATCCGTTTTGTCGGGGCGATGCGTGGCTGGCCTGTCATTCCCGCGAAGGAGGGAATCCAGAATGCTCGCCTTGTTGATGGTGGTCAGACCTGAAGCTGGATTCCCGCCTTCGCGGGAACGACGGAGTTTGCAAAGCTCCGGGCTGGCGCTTCAATGTTCGATCTGCAACGGGTAGTTGCTACACAAATAATAGCTGCTTGCGCACGTATTACCTGGGCTACAGGCGGTTTTACTATTGATTTTACTTGCCATACCGTCTGATCGAGTGTCAG
>JANNKV010000087.1:0-9191 GCA_031396485.1 Polaromonas sp.
CCTGCGGCGCGTCGTGCATGCAGCGCAGGTTGCGCGTGTGACTTGAGTTGCCGCCGCGCCACTCTCGCGGCGCTGATTCGAGCACCAGTACAGAAGCACCGGCTTCGCGCGCCATCAGCGCAGCGCACAGCGCGGCGTTGCCGCCGCCGATGATGAGTACGTCGATCAAGCGCAGCTCCTGCGAACGTCAGTCGGCCTTGATGCTGGCGCGCCTGACGATGTCGCTCCACACCTTCTGCTCGGCCGCTATGAATGATGCGAACTCGGCGGATGGCCCGCCACCGCCCACCGCGTTGTCGGTCGCGAAGCGCGCCGTCACCGCTGACGACTTGAGTGCATTCAGCGACTCTTCCTGCATGCGCTTGACAACATCGGGCGGCGTGCCCGCCGGCGTCAAGATGCCATACCACTGCGAGGTTTCAAAATTCTTGAAGCCCATCTCGGCGACGGTCGGCACGTCGGGCAGACCCGAAATACGCTCGCGCGTACCGACTGCGATAGCGCGCAGCTTGCCGCTTTTGATATGTGCACTCAGGGCCGGCAAGCCGGCCGACGACGCCTGGGTGCGGCCCGACAGCAGATCGGTCAATTGCGGGCCGGTGCCCCGGTAAGGAATGTGCGTGATGAACATGCCCGTGACCAGCTTGAGGTACTCCATCGCCAGGTGCCCCGCGCTGGCGTTACCGGCCGAGCCGTAGTTGAGCTGGCCGGGATTTTTCTTCACATAGGCCACGAACTCCTGGAAGTTTTTAGCCGGCACGTCAGGGTGAATCACGAACACATTGGGCACTTTGGCCAGCAGCGTCACGGGAATGAAATCCTTGTTGACGTCGTAGGGCTGGTTCTTAAGCATGTACGGGTTGACGGCCAACGTACCCACATGCCCGAGGATGATGGTGTGGCCGTCGGCCGGCGCCTTGGCGACTTCCTGCATCGCCAGCACGCCGGCGCCGCCGGGCTTGTTTTCGACATAAACGCTCTGGCCCAGCTGTTTGGTCAGTTCAGCAGCGACCGAGCGCGCCACGATTTCAGACGTGCCGCCCGGTGCAAACGGCACCACAAAGCGAATCGCTTTGGAAGGCCAGGCGGTTTGCGCCATCGCTGCAGGAAGAGTCAGCGCCGAAGCGCCCAGGCCGGCGGCCCGCAACAGGGTGCGCCGGGAAATTGAAATGGGGTTCATGTCTTGTCTCCGCGGACCGTGGCCGGCCTGCATTTAAATTAAGCAACCATCGCGAGTTTAAAACCGATCATCATGCAGGCGCTCCCAAACCCATCCGGGCATGGTCAAATATTGACTCACGTCAAGTCTCAAAGACCCACAAGCCAATGCAAACGCAGTTGCCACTTCTTTCCATCACCGAAGCCACGCACGACGTGCTGATCGATCTGATCTACGCGAGCGCCGACAACTTCACCGGACAGGTGATTTACGAGCACCCGCTGTGCTTTCTGCACCCCCAGGCTGAAGCCTGCCTGCGCAAGGCCGTGGTGGCGGCGCGCACACACGGTTTGAGGCTGAAGGTGCTGGATGCCTTTCGGCCGCAGGAAGCGCAAGAGGCCTTGTGGGCGGTAGCGCCGTTGCCAGGCTACATTGCCGACCCGGCCAAAGGTTCCAACCACACGCGGGGTGTTGCCATCGACCTGACGCTGGTGGGCGCCGATGGCAAAGACCTCGACATGGGTACGCCGGTCGATACCATGACGGCCGCGTCGCATCACTTTTACGCTGGGCATGGCGCGGCGGTTCAGGTCAACCGCGCGCGGCTGCTAACCGTCATGCTGGAGGCTGGTTTTGTGCATTACCCGCAGGAATGGTGGCATTACCAGCTGCCGGATGCCCACGATTTTCCGTTGATCGACAGCCATGCGTTCATGACCTGCGTGGAACACGGCAAAGTTCGCGAGGAAACGCGAGCAGCCTGATGAACTTGTCCTAAACCGGCGGCGCAGCCGGCGGCTGGTTTGATACTGAAGTTTCCGTCAACTCCGCACGCATCAGCGGCAAATACTGCGGGTAGTCGCGCTGCATGAAGTCGATCAGCGCTTCCCGCACCTTGCAACGCAAGTCCCAGTTCAGGCTTGAATTGGCCGATGTCACCAGCAGGCGCAGTTGCATGCTGCGCTCGCCCGCTTCGGTGACTTGCATCAGGCATAGCCGCTTGTCCCACTCGGCAGCGGCTTCGCAGGCTCGCTGGGCGGCTTCACGCAGCGGCTCCAGCGGCATGCGGTAGTCGACCCAGACAAACACGGTGCCGATGATCTGCGCGTTGCTGCGGGTCCAGTTTTCGAACGGGTTTTCAATAAACCACTGTAGCGGAATGATCATGCGGCGCTCATCCCATATTTTCAGCACCACATAGGTTCCGGTAATTTCCTCGACACGCCCCCACTCGCCCTTGACGATCAGCACGTCGTCAATGCGCATCGGCTGGGCCAGCGCCAGTTGCAGCCCGGCAATCAGGTTGCTGAATACCGGTCGTGCGGCAATACCCGCCACGATGCCGATCACACCGGCCGAGGCGAGCAGGCTGGTGCCGAGCTGCCGGGCACCGGGAAAGGTCATCAGCATCAGCGAAATACCGGCCATCACCACCATGAAGCTGACGGTACGTGCCAGCAGCCGCGTCTGCGTGTGGACGCGGCGCGCGTTGAGGTTGTCCTCGACATCGACGGGGTGCTGCGCGACGATGCCCTGCGCAACGCCACTGACGGCGCGCTGCACCAGCCAGGTGAACCCGGCCAGCAGCAATAATGCGTTGCCGTGGCGGATCTGCTCTATCAGCGGCAGCGTATCGGAAGCGGCTTGCCAGACCGCCTGCAGCGCAAACACGGGCAACACAAAGCGCGAGGGCCGCCAGCAGCGGCGCGCCACGGCACTGGACACCGGCAGGTTGCGCGTGAGGCGCCAGATGAGGGCTGCGCCCGCACGATGCACGATGAGCGCCAGAACGATGACGATGAAGGCGGTCAGTAACACCCGCCAGTAAGAGGTCTCGAGCAGACCCAGCAGCTTTTCAAATTCCATGGGTTGGGGCAGGCAGGCTCAGTGCGGGCTCGGCACAGGTTAAAAACTGAATCCTATTTCAGCCCGCCGCGCGCGGTTTGACCAGCGCTGCGGCCTTCTTTGCCTGTAGGCGCGCGACCTCAACATCGGCATCAAAAACCAGCGCCACGCCCATGCGCCGCTTCACGAAACTTTCCGGCTTGCCGAACAGGCGAAGGTCGCTGTTGGGCACGCGCAGTGCCTCGGCCACGCCGTCGAACACAATGCCTTTGGCCTCCACGCCGCCGTAGATCACGGCGCTGGCACCGGGGCTCTTCATCGCCGTGTTGACGGGCAAACCGAGAATGGCCCGGGCATGCAGTTCAAACTGGGTTTGCACCTGGGTGCACATGGTCACCATGCCGGTGTCGTGCGGGCGCGGACTGACCTCGCTGAACCACACGTCGTCGCCCTTGACGAAAAGCTCCACACCGAACACGCCCAGCCCGGAGGGCTTGCCGTCAAAGCCAGCGCCCAGGTTGTCCGTCACGGCTTGGGCAATGTCGCGGCTTCTTTGCAGGGCTGCGGGGCGCATCGGGTGCGGCTGCCAGCTTTCCACGTAATCGCCGCCAACCTGCACATGGCCGATCGGCTCGCAGAAATGCGTTTGCACCGATCCGTCAGCCTTCAATGCGCGAACGGTGAGCTGCGTGATCTCGTAGTCAAAATCAATGAAGCCTTCAACGATGATGCGGCCGCCCGCCACGCGGCCCCCGGCCATCGCGTAATCCCAGGCCGCCTTGACATCGCCCGGGCCGGCAATCTTGCTTTGCCCCTTGCCGGACGAGCTCATCACCGGTTTGACGATGCAGGGGTAGCCGATTTTCGAATCGATGGCCGCCTGCAGTTCATCAAGAGAATCGCAAAACACATACGGGCTGGTCGGCAAACCCAGCGTCTCGGCCGCCAGGCGGCGAATGCCTTCGCGGTCCATCGTCAGCCGGGCCGCGCGGGCCGTGGGAATGACACGCACGGTACCCGCCGCTTCCAGTTCTTCGAGCATCGGCGTGGCGATGGCTTCGATCTCAGGCACCACCAAATGCGGCATTTCCTTTTCTATCAGCGCCTTCAACTGCGCCGGATCGCTCATGATGATGGTGCGCGCGTGGTGCGCGACCTGCTGGCCGGGCGCGTTGTCATAGCGGTCTACCGCGATGGTCTCGACACCCAGGCGCTGTAAGGCAATCAACACCTCCTTGCCCAGCTCGCCCGAACCGAGCAGCATGACTTTGGTGGCGTGGGGGGATAAGGGGGTACCGAGCGTGGTCATAGGTGAGGCAATCGAAAGAAATGGTTGTCAGAGGGGAAAAGCGACTGAACGGAATTTACCGCACTTCAGACACACCAGAATCAGGGTCGTTGAAGGTTTTCAACTGTTGATCTCATGCCTGCGTTGCACAATACCTTGATGTTTCAAGCCGTCGCACCGATCCCCGCCCCACCGACCTTCACCGCACCCATTTTTTCTGTTCAAGGCCTGAGTAAACGCTACGGAAGCGCCCTCGTCGTCAACAACCTGTCGTTCAACATCGCGCCCGGCGAATGTGTCGGCGTGATAGGTCCCAACGGCGCCGGCAAAACCACCACCATCCGCATGTGCCTGGGCCTGACGGCGCCCGATGCAGGAAGCATTTCTTATCTTCCGCCTCGAGGCATCGGCGCGGCGCTTCAGATGCCGCAGGACGCACTGGCGATTAAGGAAAAGCTCGGCATCGTCAGTCAGTTCGACAGCCTCGACCCGGATTTTTCATGCGCAGAAAACCTGCTGGTCTTCGGCCGCTATTTCGGCCTGAAAGACGCGGTGATCCGCGAACGTATCCCGAGGCTGCTTGAGTTCGCGGCGCTCACCAGCAAGGCCGACGCCAAGCTCGGCGAGTTGTCTGGCGGCATGAAGCGGCGTTTGAGCCTGGCGCGTGCCCTGGTCAATGACCCGCAGCTGCTGCTGCTCGACGAACCGACCACCGGCCTGGACCCGCAGGCGCGGCACCTGATGTGGGAGCGCCTGCAGCGGCTGGTTCAGCAGGGGAAATCGATCCTGCTGACGACCCACTTCATGGACGAAGCCGAACGGCTGTGCAACCGCCTGCTGGTGCTCGACCACGGCAAGAAAATGACCGAAGGCACGCCACGCCAGCTGATTGCCGACAACCTGGAGCCCGACGTGGTTGAGGTGTATGGCGCCGGTGCGCTGGCGCTGGTTGATTCACCGCTGAAGGCATTGGCCGCGCGGGTTGAAGTCAGTGGCGAAACCGTATTTTTCTACACGCAGGATTCGCGCCGCCTGCTTGACGCGCTGACGCACTATCCGCAACTGCGCACGCTGCACCGGCCGGCCAATCTTGAAGACCTTTTCCTCAAGTTAACGGGCCGCCAAATCAGAGAGGACGCCTGATGTCTGCAGTTCCAATGCTCGTTAAAACCTCAACGGGTCCATGGCGTCCGCCGCAAATCAGCTGGCGCTGGCTGCCGGTGTTTCGGCGCAACCTGCTGGTCTGGCGCAAGCTGGCCATTCCGAGCCTGGTGGGCAATATTGCCGAGCCACTGATCACGCTGGTCGCCTTCGGCTACGGCCTGGGCACATTGATCGGGCAAGTGCAATTGAACGGCACCACGATGCCGTACATCCTGTTTCTGGCCAGCGGGTCGATCTGTTCCAGCGCGATGAACGCGGCTTCGTTCGAGGCGCTGTACTCGGCCTTTTCACGCATGCATGTGCAGCGCACCTGGGACGGCATCATGAACGCGCCGGTGCTGCTCGACGACGTGGTGTTTGCCGAAATGCTGTGGGCGGCGTTCAAGTCGCTTTTCACCACCGTGGTGATTTTGGCGGTCATGCTGGCGCTCGGCATCAGCCACAGCCCGATGCTGCTGCTGGCGTTGCCGCTGCTCGGTCTGGTGGGCATCACGTTTTCATGTATCGCGCTGATCTTCAATGCGCTGGCGAAGGGTTATGACTTTTTCACCTATTACTTCACGCTGTTTCTGACGCCCACCATGTTCCTGAGCGGCGTGTTTTTTCCGCGTGACCAGTTGCCCGGCGTGATGCGGACGTTTTCAGACTGGCTGCCGCTGACGGCCGCCGTCGAGCTGATCCGGCCCTTGTTTCTGGGCCAGTGGCCGGCCCACGGCCTGCAAAACCTGGCGCTGCTGGTAGCCTATGCAGTCGCCGGGTTCTGGATCGCGCTAGCGCTCACACGCAAGCGGTTTCAGACCTAGGGGCCCTCTGCATAGCTCTGGCGGAACTGTGGTGCGCGGATCGGGATGGGCTGACGATTCGACGTTTCGCTATTAAATTGATAGCTGTTTACGCAGATTCTACCTGGGCTGGCAGCACAAAACGCTTGAAAAGCAGGCAAATCAGGTGCGTACGCGCCCGTCACCGGTCAGCATCGACAACTCGGCAAAGTTTGACGCCACATGGTCATTGGGCGAGAACGACAGCGAAAAGCCGCCCATCGATTGCGTACCCATGCTCTCCAGACCTGAGATCAGCGTCTCACGCGTGACCTTGGCGCCCGCGCGCCGCAATCCTTCGACAAACACCTTGGCCGCCACATAGCCTTCCATGCTGGAAAAATTGGCCTGCACGTCTTTGCCGGCGGCCTTGACGGCGTCGGCAAACTCGCGGGCGATGGGGCGGGCCGGGTTGTACGGCGAGGGCATGACCTGCGAGACCACCACGCCTGCGCCATCCTTGCCCAACTCGTCGGCCAGCGCCTGCGTGCCGACAAATGAGACGTTGTAGAACGTACCGCCATAACCGGATTTTTTGGCTTCACGAATGAAGGCCGCGCACGACTTGTAGGCACTGACCTGGACGATCGCATCGGGCCCGGCAGCCATCAGGGTTTTGACGGCCTGCGCCACATCGACCGAATTGCGTTCGACGGTAGCCAGCGCCACCGGCTTCAGACCGAGCCCGTCGAGCGCCAGCGTCATGCCGCTCAGGCCGGCTTTGCCATAGGCGTCGTTTTGATAGAACACGGCGATTTTCTTCAGCCCCAGGTTGGTCAGCTGCTTGACGATCAATGCCGTTTCGTCGTTGTAAGACGCGCGCACATGAAATGCATATTTGTTGAACGGATCGCGCAGCGCCATGGCACCGGTGAACGGCGCAATAAACGGTACTTTTTCTTTGGTGGCCAGCGGTAGCGCGGCGATGCTGGTAGGCGTTCCGATGTAGCCAAACAAGGCGAAAACATCTTCAGCCAGCAGTTTTCGGGTGTTCTCGGCACAGCGCTCTGGCTCGTAGCCGTCGTCGAGTTTTTTGATCTCGATCAGCCGTTTGCCGACTCCGCCCTGGGCATTGACCTGGTCAAAGCACAGCTTGGCGCCGTTGTAAAACTGGATACCCAGTTGCGCAGCCGGGCCGGTGAATGCAGCCGACTGGCCGAGAATGATTTTGCTGTCGGACTGGGCCGTAGCGATGTTGAAACCGCCCAGCATGGCAGCGCCAGCGGAGATGGAAAAGGTGCGTCGATTGAGGTTCATCGAGAGATTTTCCCCATACAAATTGTTCGAATTTGCCAGACAGGTAACAAATAGAAACTTTGCGAGGTCTTCTTAATGCTTTGGTGTCTATGGGGGACAGAACGCGCTCAGAGAACCTGCAAAAGCGTGATTTATTTTGTGGGGCGCCCGCATCAGTTTTTTGAGAAAGTTGGAGAAAGCTCCAACTATTTTTGAGCCACCCGCGTTGGAGGGTTGTTTCGTCGTGGGTATTCGCCTTCATGAAATCGATCCCATCAAAGGCGTCCCTGCCGGCGCTTTCAATTTAAAGTCAGGTCATGAGCAGCTCGTTCCCCATCTCCCATCCCACCACGCTGACCACCGCGCTGACCACCCAGATCCGCGGCGCCTGCCCGCATGACTGCCCCGACACCTGCTCGCTGCTGACCACGGTTGAAAACGGCATCGCCATCAAGGTGCAGGGCAACCCGGACCACCCGCAGACCGGCGGCGTGCTGTGCAACAAGGTGTCGCGTTACACCGAGCGCACCTACCACCCCGAACGGCTGTTGCAGCCGATGAAGCGGTGTGGCCCCAAAGGCAGCGGCCAGTTTGAACCCGTGAGCTGGGAAGCCGCGCTGGAAGACATCGCCACCCGCCTCAAAGTCATAGCCGACCGCGACCCCGAAGCCATCGTGCCCTACAGCTATGCGGGCACCATGGGCCAGGTGCAGGGCGAAAGCATGGCCGGCCGTTTCTTCAACAAGCTGGGGGCTTCGTTTCTGGACCGCACCATTTGCGCCACCGCCGGCGGTGAAGGCTTCACGCAAACGCTGGGCGGCAAGGTCGGCATGCGGGTCGAATTTTTTACCGGCTCGAAACTCATCATCATCTGGGGCAGCAACCCGATTGGCAGCAACCTGCATTTCTGGCGCTATGCGCAGCAGGCCAAGCGTGATGGCGCGCGGCTGGTCTGCATTGACCCGCGCAAGAGCGAGACCGCCGAAAAATGCCATGAACACATCGCGCTGCTGCCCGGCACCGATGCCGCATTGGCCCTCGCCCTGATGCACGAGCTGATTCGCAACGACTGGCTCGACCACGACTACATTGCCCGCCATACGCTGGGCTGGGAAAGCTCGGACGCATCGACAGGTCTTCGAGAACGCGCGATGCAGTGGAGCCCCGAACGCGCGGCTGCTGTCTGCGGCATTCCAGTAGAACAAATCGAAAACCTGGCGCGCGAATACGGCCAGTGCTTCATCAACAAGCAACCCGCGGCGATCCGCCTGAACTACGGCATGCAGCGCGTGCGCGGTGGCGGCAATGCGGCACGGGCGATTGCCTGCCTGCCGGCGCTGATTGGCGCGTGGCGGCACCGGGCCGGCGGCGTGCTGCTGAGCAGTTCGGGCCAGTTTCCGGTTGACAAGGCAGCGCTGCAGCACCCGCAACTGCTGGGCGAGCGAACACCTCGCACCATCAACATGAGCACGATCGGCAATGACCTGCTGGCAGACACCTCGCCCGCCTTTGGGCCAAAAATCGAGGCGCTGATCGTCTACAACAGCAACCCGGTAGCGGTCGCGCCCGAATCGGGCAAGGTGGTGCAGGGTTTTGCTCGCGAAGACCTGTTCACCGTGGTGCTGGAACACTTTCAGACCGACACCGCCGACTACGCCGACTACCTGCTGCCGGCCAC
>JANNKV010000111.1:0-4473 GCA_031396485.1 Polaromonas sp.
GCAAAAAACGCTGCTGAACATCGAGGGCCTGGGGCGTGACCTCGACCCGGACCTGGACCTCTGGAGCACCGCCAAGCCGTTCCTGGAGAAATGGATGCTGGAGCAGGTCGGCCCCGAAAAACTGCTGGTGCAGCTCAAGGCAGAGGCGCCGGCTTACGCCAAATTGTTGCCCGGGCTCCCGCGGTTGCTGTCGCAATACCTCAAATCACCGGGGCTGCTGACCCGCCGCGACCTCGAGCAGCTGATGGCCGAGCAAAAGCGCACCAACAAGCTGCTCCAGAGCATTATTTATGGCGGCATGGGCTTTGTTTTGGGCCTGCTGGCGATGCAGTTGGTGATGCGGGTCCGCATTTTCTGATAAACGATTGTTTGGCCTGGCGCCAGCACCTCGATGCTGGGGTGATTTGGGCGCTGGCAGAAGCGCAAAGTCTATAATTGCGGGCTTTGCACCTTGAAGGCATTGACGGCGTTTTGCGTCGGCTGCGGCCTTCAATGCGCCCTGCAGCGCTTAACTCAGCCAGCCGTCGCCTTTTTACCGGATACCTCCCAGCACTATGCCAATTTACGCCTACAAATGCGAGTCCTGCGGGCATGCCAAGGACGTCTTGCAGAAAATGTCAGACGCGCCTCTGTCAGTTTGCCCGGAATGCGGCGCAGCGACCTTTAAAAAGCAGCTGACGGCAGCGGGCTTTCAATTGAAGGGCTCGGGCTGGTACGTGACCGATTTCCGCGGCGGTGACAATGGCTCCAAGCCGGCCAAACCCGGTGACGGGGATTCGTCGACCCCCGCAGCGCCTGGCGCCGACAGCAAGCCAGCCGACAGCAAGCCTGCAGAAAGCGGCACCAGCGCCGCGCCGGTTACTGCCCCGGTAACATCAAAGCCGGTCCCTGTTGCGGCAGCGCCAGCGGCCAGCAGCGGTTCTTCCAAAACCCCGTGATGAGCTCGATTCGTCGTTGGCTTCTGGCCGGCCTGCTGGTTCTGGTTCCACTGGCTATTACCCTGGCAGTGCTGAACTGGATCGTCAGCACGCTTGACCAAACGCTACTGATTCTTCCTGGCGCCTGGCATCCCGACAAACTGCTCGGTTTCCATATTCCCGGCTTCGGCGTGTTACTGACTTTGGCCATCGTCCTCGTGATGGGCGCGATTGCCAGCAACTTTTTCGGGAAACGGCTGGTGCAATGGGGCAACTCGCTGCTCAGCCGCATTCCGATCGTGCGCTCGATTTATTCCAGCGTGAAGCAGGTGTCTGACACGCTTTTTTCAGAAAATGGCAATGCGTTTCGTAAGGCCCTGCTGGTGCAGTGGCCGCGCGAAGGTGTCTGGACCATCGGCTTCCTGACTGGCCTGCCCGGTGGTGATGTGGTGAACCATCTGCCAGGAGAGTACCTCAGCGTTTACGTGCCGACCACGCCGAACCCGACCGGCGGCTACTTCGTCATGCTGAAAAAGTCAGACTGCATCGAGCTGCAAATGAGCGTCGATGAGGCGCTGACCTATGTGATTTCTATGGGCGTTGTCGTGCCCGCCAAGCGCGCTGAAAAAGTGCATTCCCAGGCGCTCAATCCTCCCCTGTAAATGGCGCAGCAGCGCTCAAAAACTTCGAGTATTTCCATGGCTATCGCAGATCTTCAGGTTTCCCACATGCGTTCAAGTTATTGCGGTCTGGTGACCGAGGCTCATCTGGGCCAAACCGTCAGCCTGTGCGGCTGGGTCAATCGCCGGCGCGACCATGGCGGCGTGATTTTCATCGACCTGCGCGACCGCGAAGGCTACGTGCAGGTGGTGTGCGACCCCGATCGCGCCGACATGTTCAAAACCGCGGAAGACGTGCGCAACGAGTTTTGCGTGCAGGTCAAAGGCATCGTGCGCGCCCGCCCGGCCGGTACCACCAACGACAATCTCAAAAGCGGCAAGATTGAAGTGCTGTGCCATGAACTGACGGTGCTCAACCCCAGCGTCACGCCGCCATTTCAGATCGATGACGACAACCTGTCGGAGACCACCCGCCTGACGCACCGCGTGCTCGATTTGCGCCGGCCCTACATGCAGAACAACCTGATGCTGCGTTACCGCGTGGCGATGGAGACCCGCAAGTTTCTCGATGCCAATGGTTTCATCGACATTGAAACGCCGATGCTGACCAAAAGCACACCCGAAGGCGCGCGTGACTACCTGGTGCCCAGCCGCGTCAACGAAGGCATGTTTTTCGCGCTGCCGCAAAGCCCGCAGCTGTTCAAGCAATTGCTGATGGTGGCGGGTTTCGACCGCTACTACCAGATCACCAAATGCTTCCGCGACGAAGATCTGCGCGCCGACCGTCAGCCCGAATTCACGCAGATCGATATCGAGACCTCGTTCCTGGGCGAACAGGAAATTCGCGACATGTTCCAGGGCATGATCAGCAACATTTTCAAGACGGTGCTGGGCGCTGATCTGGGCGAGTTCCCGGTGATGGCGTATTCGGAAGCCATGCACCGCTATGGCTCCGACAAACCCGACCTGCGCGTGAACCTGGAGTTCACCGAATTGACCGACGTGATGGCGACGGTTGACTTCAAGGTCTTCAGTGCACCGGCGACTTCGGTGGGCGGCCGGGTCGTGGCGCTGCGCGTGCCGGGTGGCTCGGAAATGAGTCGCGGCGAGATCGACGGCTACACCGAGTTTGTCAAGATTTACGGCGCCAAGGGCCTGGCCTGGATCAAGGTGAACGACATTGCCAAGGGCCGTGAAGGCCTGCAAAGCCCGATCGTCAAGAATTTGCATGACGCCTCGATTCTTGAGATCCTCAAGCGCACCGGCGCGCAGAACGGCGACATTCTTTTCTTCGGCGCCGACAAGGCCCGCATCGTCAACGACAGCATTGGCGCGCTCCGGCTGAAAGTCGGTCATAGCGAATTTGGCAAAAAAGCCGGCCTGCTGACCGCGGGTTGGAAGCCGCTCTGGGTCGTTGACTTTCCGATGTTCGAATTTGACGAGGAAAGCCAGCGCTGGAGCGCCGTGCACCACCCGTTCACGGCCCCAAAAGACGGGCACGAGGACTGGATGGACACCGATCCCGGTCGCTGCATTGCCAAGGCTTACGACATGGTGCTCAATGGCTGGGAACTGGGCGGCGGCTCGGTGCGTATTCACCGCGCCGAAGTGCAAAGCAAGGTTTTCAACGCACTCAAGATCGGGCCGGAAGAAGCACAGCAGAAGTTCGGCTTCCTGCTGGACGCGCTGCAATATGGCGCGCCACCGCACGGCGGCCTGGCGTTCGGACTGGACCGCATCGTCACGATGATGGCTGGCGCCGAGTCGATTCGCGACGTGATTGCGTTCCCGAAAACCCAGCGCGCGCAGTGCCTGCTGACGCACGCGCCCAGCCCGGTCGATGAAAAGCAGCTGCGCGAGCTGCATATCCGGCTGCGGGTATGAAGCCCCCACGCATTGCACTGCGTGTCAAGGCTGCCCCCCGAGGGGGCCGCCCGCCTGCGGCCCGGCGAAGCCGGTTCAGCGCCGGGGACTGGCCTGGATCAGTGTTCTGCTGACCGTGCGCCTGTGTTCACCCGTTGCGCGCCGACTTCGTGAAGCCTTTCAAAATCCCCGAATCGGTGCTGGTGGTGATCCATACGGCCCAGCTCGATGTCTTGCTGATCGAGCGCGCAGATCACCCGGGTTTCTGGCAAAGCGTCACCGGTTCCAGGGATTCGCTCGATGAGCCGCTGCTGCTGACGGCAGAACGTGAGGCGCTGGAAGAAACCGGCCTGGCAGGCCCGCCCGGGCAGTGGCGCGACTGGGCTGTCTCCAATATTTACGAGATTTACCCGGCCTGGCGCCACCGCTACGCGCCGGGCGTAACCCACAACACCGAACATGTTTTCAGTCTCTGCGTGCCGCGCGACGCGGTCGTCCGACTGAGTCCGCGCGAGCACACGGCTTGGCAGTGGTTGCCGTGGCGGGCTGCAGCCGACGCGTGCTATTCGCCGTCGAACGCCGAGGCCGTACTGATGCTGCCTCGTTTTGTGACTTGAGCTGGTTGCCGGGCTGCGGGGTCTACGGGGTAAAGTTGGGCAAACCCCGAGTAGATCGAAGTCCTACCCGAAAACCTTTTGACGACGCCCGCCACCCCCCAGCCCGATGATGCGCCACGGCCCCTGCGGCTGCTTGAAGGCGGGCAGGCGTTTTTCCCGGCGCTGATCGAGGCGTTCGACGCGGCCCAGCGCTGGATCCAGCTCGAAACCTACATTTTTGACGTGCACGGCGCCGGTGCGGATGTGGCCGAAGCGCTGGCCCGTGCTGCTTCCCGCGGAGTCACCGTGCAGGTCCTCGTCGATGGCATCGGCACTGCAGCTCTGCCCGGGAAATGGCAAAGCCGGTTTGACGAAGCGGGTGTTCAGTGGTGTGTCTATTCGCCACTGGGTTCAGGCCTGGGCTTGCTGGTACCCGACCGGTGGCGCCGCTTGCACCGCAAACTGTGCGTGGTGGAC
>JANNKV010000134.1:0-1522 GCA_031396485.1 Polaromonas sp.
AGAGCCGCGACGGCAAAACCCAGGCCAAGCAAAGCCTGGGTGAATCTCCGGGTCAATCGCTGAATGAATGTCATGTTTTGTCTCCTGCTGTTTACTTCAGTTATTTACGTCAAATATTTACTTCAATGGTTACTTTGCGACTACTCAAATTGCTATTATTTTTATAGCTGCTAGCGCATGTTTTACCTGGGCTAGAGGCCAATAACGCCTAAAAATTGGCCTGATTCAAGCCTAGAAGTGGTGGTGGTGATGCCGCGCACCCGGCAAGGCCCGGTTGGGGCAGTTTTCCTTGGTGCAATTGGCGTAGATTGACAGCGAATGGTCGGCAATCGCAAAGCCCTTGGTCTTGGCCACCATTTGCTGGCGGCTTTCAATCTCGGCGTCATAAAACTCTTCGACCTTGCCGCAGTCCAGGCACACCAGGTGGTCATGGTGCTGGCCTTCGTTGATCTCATAGACTGCCTTGCCCGACTCGAAATTGCTGCGGTTCAGCAAGCCCGCCTGCTCGAACTGCGTCAGCACGCGGTAGACCGTGGCCAGGCCGATGTCGGAACGGTCTTCGAGCAGCACGCGGTAAACATCTTCGGCGGTCATGTGGCGCTGCTTGCCAATCTGAAAAATTTCAAGAATTTTCAGCCGCGGCAACGTGGCCTTCAGGCCGGTACTTTTCAGCTCGTCGATGTTGCTCATGAAAGTCTCACAGGGGAGGAAGTGGGGGGCCGGAAGGCGTCGGCAGATACCCAGCCGCTACAATGAACCATCATATCGCTACACCCCATTACATGTCTGCAAAACATCATTTCAGCATCAAGCCAGCGGCCCTGTTCATTGCCTTGACAGCACTGGCGGGCTGCAGCGGCTTCGGTGGCAGTGCGGCCAACCCGGTCAACTGGATCACGCCCTACAAGATCGACGTGATTCAGGGCAATTTCGTTTCGAAAGAACAGGTGGATGCGCTGCGCGTCGGCATGATCCGCGACCAGGTCAAGGCGACGCTGGGCACGCCGCTGCTGGCGAGTCTGTTTCACGCCGATCGCTGGGACTATGTGTTCACGCTGAAGCGTCAGGGCACCGAGGCGCAGTCGTACAAGTACACGGTGTTCTTCAAGGGTGATCTGCTCGAACGCTTTGAAGGCGACACCATGCCCAGCGAAGCGGAATTCATTGCCCGGCTGGACAACAAACGCAAACTCGGCAAAGTGCCACCGCTGGAGGCCACCGAAGAACAGCTCAAAGCCGCCGAACGGCCTTCAAAGGCTGCCGCCACGGCCGCATCGGGCGCGGCGAACGCGCCAGCCGACGAGCCCGGCCGCACTTACCCACCGCTCGAGAGCCCCGCACGGTGAACGCGGCCAGCAGGGCGGCGGCCGCAGGCAGGCCGCATCACATCGCGATCGCGGGCGCCAGCGGCCGCATGGGGCAGATGCTGATCGAGGCGGTGAATGCCAGCGACGACTGCCTGCTGACCGGCGCACTCGACATGGCTGGCAACCCGGCCATCGGGCTGGACGCCAGCGCGTTT
>JANNKV010000143.1:0-7633 GCA_031396485.1 Polaromonas sp.
GTGTGAATGCTCATCATGGGTGCGCGCATGCGCACGCCGGCCACCTGGGTTTCAAATTCGCGCTCAAACTCACCGGCGAAGTGAGATACGTCGGTCGAGGTACCGCCCATATCGAAGCCGATCACCTTGTCGTGACCCGCCAGCCGCGCCGTCCTTGCCATGCCAACAATGCCGCCGGCAGGACCCGAGAGAATCGCGTCCTTGCCCTGGAACGCATGGGCATCCGCCAGGCCGCCGGAAGACTGCATGAAGAACAGCTTGACGCCCGGCATTTCTCCTGCCACCTGCTCGACATAGCGCCGCAAAATCGGAGACAGGTAGGCGTCGACCACCGTCGTGTCACCGCGACTGACGAACTTCATCATCGGACTGGTTTCATGCGAGGTACTGATTTGCGTAAAACCAGTTTCACGGGCGAGGCGCGCTGCTGCCTGCTCGTGCGCAGTGAAGCGGTAACCATGCATAAAAACAATGGAAACGGTCCGTAGCCCTTTCATATAATGCGCGAGCAGCTCCTTTTTTAATAGCGCTTCATTCAGCGGCAGTAGTATGTCGCCGTGCGCTCCCACGCGCTCCTGCGCTTCTACGACCGCGCTATAAAGTAACTCTGGCAACACGATATGGCGATCAAAAAGCCGCGGACGGTTTTGATAGGCAATCCGTAGTGCATCGCGAAATCCACGCGTGGTCACCAGCAGCGTCGGCTCGCCCTTGCGTTCGAGCAACGCGTTGGTGGCAACCGTCGTACCCATCTTCACGCACTCGACCTGACCGGGCGTGACAGGCTGGCCGACTTTCAGGCCGAGCAAATGACGAATTCCGGCAACCGCTGCATCGCGATACTGTTCGGGGTTTTCACTCAGCAGCTTGTGCGTCACCAGCGAGCCGTCGGGCCGCTTGCCAACAATGTCGGTAAAGGTACCGCCGCGGTCTATCCAGAATTGCCAACGCGGCGGGGCGACAGGGGAAATAGCTTCGGTCATGGAATGAGATGTTCGTTAGTTCAAGAAATAGCGCAAGCTGAAGACTGTGCCGGCTGCGGCAAGCATCTGATGCATTGCTCTCGCAGCATTCAGGCAACCACGGAGCAGTTCAATGCTATCGCGGCGCGGTCATTTGGCTACACCCATCAGTGTGTCGGGCACGATCGTGACAATCTGGGGAAAAACGGTCACCAGCGCAATACAGATCACGAGGCAAAAGAAGAACGGAATAGCCGACTTGGCAATCAGCGTGCTGTCCTTGCCGGTCATGTTCTGCAACACGAAAAGGTTGAAGCCCACCGGCGGTGTCACTTCCGCAATCTCAACCAGCAGAATCACGAAAATGCCGAACCAGATCAAATCGAAGCCGGCCTTTTGAATCATCGGCATCACCACGGCTGCCGTCAGGACGATCATGCTGATGCCGTCGAGCGCGGTGCCCAGAATCAGGTAGACCACCACCAGACAGGCGATCAGCGCATAGGGGGAGAGCTGCATGCTGTTGACCCATTCAGCCAGCTCACGCGGAATACCTGTGAAGGCCATCGTTTTGGTGAGAAACGCCGCACCCGCCAGAATAAACATGATCATGCTGCTGGTGCGCGCGGAACCCATCAGACTTTCCTTGAAGTTCGTCCACGTCAGTGACCGGCTGAATGCCGCCAGCGCAAGCGCGCCCACCACGCCGTAGGCCGCGCATTCGGTTGCTGTCGCCCAGCCCGCAATCAGAGACCAGCAGATAAAGACAATCAGCAGCGCGCAGGGAATCAGGTTTCTGGAGAGCCGCAACTTTTCGGCCAACGAAGTCGCGGGTTCAGGCGGCGGCATCTCGGTTTTGTGACGAATCGACCACCAGGCGATGTAGCCGGAAAAAAGCGCCATCAACAGAAGACCCGGCAAAAACCCCGCGAGAAAAATACGAATGATCGAAGCGTCTGCGGCAACTGCATACACCACCATCGTGATGGAGGGCGGAATCAAGATACCCAGCGTCCCTGCCGTTGCCAGCGAACCGATCGCGATGCTTTCGTTGTAGCCACGCTTCTTCAATTCGGGAAGCGACACCTTGGCGATAGTGGCGCAGGTTGCGGCCGAAGAACCCGACACCGAGCCGAAAATGCCACAACCCAAAATGGTGGTGTGAAACAGGCGCCCAGGCACCCGATTCAGCCATGGCGCCAGACCGGTAAACATCTCTTCACTCAGTTTGGTACGGAACAGGATTTCACCCATCCAGATGAAAAGCGGTAGGGCTGCCAGCTCCCAACTCGCATTACTCTCCCAGAACGCCGAGAAAAGGTTGAGGCCCGGCTGGGTGCTGGTGAAAAAGGCCTGCCCGACCCAGCCGCAGATAGCCAGCGTCATGGCGATCCACACGCCACCTGACAGCAAGAGCAGCATCAGGCCCAGGAGGATGGCGCCGATCATCAAAATGTCCATGCTTTGCCTTCAAAGATCAGAAGAAAAATCGCCCTTGGCGTGGCGTTCATTCGCCAGACGGACAAAGGTGGGAACGCCGCCACGCGCAACAATCAAAAATTCATCGACCACTGCAACCAGAAAAAGAATGGCGCCCAATGCAAAGCTGGACTGCGGAATCCAGATCGGAATCGGCCACAGGCCTTGAGCCAGCTCATTGAATTCCCAGCTTTGGTAAGTGAAGCGGCAAGCCCACAAAGCGAGATACCCGATCGACACCATGGCAGTTACCAGGCAAGCCAGCTCGAGTTTCCGGCGTGTCTGCGGTGAGACCTTTTCGAGCACCAGCGTCACGCGTACAAAATCACCGTGCTTGAAGGCATGCGCCATCGTCAGGAAGGCGGCAGCGGCGCACAGCCATGACACCACATCGTTGATGGCTCCCGTTGCAAAACCCAGCTGCCGGCCAAGGGTCTGCCAAACCATCAGCACGCAAATCAGGGCGATGCTGGCTGCACCCAACGCGCCCGCAGCATCGTAGGTGCGGTCAAGCCACTTCCGGAGGGTAGAAACTTCGACGGTGCCTGAATTTGAATCCGCAGCTTGATGGCTTGAGTGCGTTGACATGTTGACTTTCGTACTTTTTTGCAGCTGCCTGCTTTTTGCTTCTTACTTCTTGCTGAAGGTATCGATGACGACCTTGCCCTCATCGCCCGCCAGCTTCACCCAGTCAGCCGTCATGCGCTCGCCGATGACCGACAACTCCTTTTTCAGGCCCTCACTGGCCGTGTCGATTTTCATCCCTTTTGCCGCCAGCTCTTTCAGGTATTCGCCATCTTTTTGTTCACTCAGCGCCCACCCGCGCTGCCCGGCAGCGGCAGCCTGCTCAAGCACCGCGGCTTGCGTGGGTTTGTCCAGCCCGTCGAAGGTCTTCTGGTTGATGACGACAGCATTGCGCGGCAACCAGGCGCCTACCGCATAGAAATACTTGACGCTTTCATAGAGCTTGCTGTCGACCCCGCTGGCACTCGACGTCAGAAAGTTGTCGACGCCGCCCGTAGCCAGGGCCGCTGGCAACTCCGCAAGCTGAATGGTCACGGGCTGCGCACCGACCGCCGTTGCAATATACGAAGTCGCCGGGTTGTAGGCGCGCATCTTGGTTCCCTTCAAGTCCTTCAACGCCGCGATCGGCTTGGCCGAGTAAAGACTTTGCGGAGGCCACGCGACGGTGTACAGCAGCTTCATGCCCTGCGCAGCAAGCGTCTTGGTCAGCAAGGGGCGCGACGCCGCGTCGAGCCGCTTCGAGTCGGCGTAGCTCGTTGCCAGAAACGGGATTGAATCGACACCGAAAACCGGCGCCTCATTGGACGCACCCGAAAGAATGAATTCACCCACGGGCACCTGCGCCGACTGCACAGCGCGCTTGATCTCATTGGCCTTGAACAGCGATGCGCCCGGATGCACCGTGATCTTGAGCTTGCCGGCGGTCGCCTTGTCGACATCTGCCGCGAACTGCACCAGATTTTGAACCTGGAATGTGTTGGCGCCGTAGCCCGACGGCAGGTCCCATTTGGTTTGTGCCGATAGGCCTCCATTCATACCCAGCGCAGCCAAAGCGGCGATCAAAACGGTCAGCTTTTTCATGAGGTTCTCCGGAAGGTTTGCGGTCAGAAGGCCGCGAGTTGATGGTTGAGCAAATCGGTGATCAGCATCGCACCCGGTGCATGCGTGATGCAAAACTCGGGCCGGGCCTGCGCAATGGCGGCTTGCGGCGTCACACCGCAAGCCCAGAAGACGGGAATTTCTCCCGGCAGCAAGTCGACGGCGTCGCCGTAGTCGGGTCTGGCCAGGTCAGCGATGCCGATCAAGGTCGGGTCCCCCAGGTGAATCGGCGCGCCGTGCACGCTGGGAAAGCGCGAGGTGATCTGGACGGCCCGGATCGCGTCCGCAGCCTTGAAAGGTCGCATCGATACCACCATCGGACCGAAAAACGGCCCTGCGGCTTCGGTCGGGATGCGGGTCCGGTACATCGACACGTTGCAGCCCTGCTCGATATGCCGGATAGGCAGACCGTCCTGCACAAGCGCCTCCTCAAACGAGAACGAACAGCCAATGACAAACGTCACCAGATCGGGCCGCCACAAATCGCGGATGTCTGTGGGCTCGGCCACCAGTTCGCCATGACGCCACACCCGGTAGCGCGGTACGTCGGTGCGTATGTCGATGTCGGCGCCCAGCGTCGGCAGGCTGGCGTTTCCAGGCTCGCCAACGGCCAGTACCGGGCACGGCTTCGGGTTGAGCTGGCAATAGCGCAAGAAATCGTGCGCCAGTGCTTCAGGAAGAATCACGATGTTGCCCTGCACGTTGCCGTCAACCATGCCGCTGGTGTGTGCAGACCAGTCGCCGCGGCGGATTCGTGCGCGCGCCAGATGCGCAGCCGACGCCAAATCTGAAGAACGGACATGGCCAGATTGAAGTGCAGGAATATTCACAAGGTCTTCATGGTTCAACAACATGAAAAGAATTGTGAATACCGCGCGGTCAACACGCAAACGCAAAATATTTTGCTTAAGTCATCAGTTTTTTCGATTTGCCTCAGCAGGCAGCGTACAGGTAAACCCTAGCAAAAAAGGAGATCCATCCACACGTTTCAGCGGATTCAACCAGCGTTATTCCATTTCTAAATCATTCGTGAACGCGAAGGCGAAGCGCGGGCAGTACAGACGTACGGCTAGCGAAGCCGACAAAGTGCGCGGATGATTTAGGAATGGAATTAGTAGCCATGCAGGGCGTAGTCGAGGGCTGACCAGATCGCGTCGGCTTCGCTGCGCAGGTTGGCGACTGGGCGGCGCAGGTCTCCGGGCTCAAAAGACGCCAGGCCCAGTGTTTCGAGCACAACTGTTTCGCCTGCAATATCAAAGCGTGGATTGAGTACGGCGACAGGGGTGCTGCCTGCAACCAGGCGGGCGAGCGGAACGGCGATAACAGCCACAGGCCGTCTCAGGAACCCACTCTGAATTTGTACGACGTACGGATGGGAGGGCAGCAGGTCTTCAACCGGATTGGGATAAACATCGAATTGGGCCATTCGCGACTAACTGCCAGCCTTGGCTTTGCGCCAGTCGTGAATCCGCCGTGCCATCGAGCCAATTTTGGCCATCCGCGCATTCATGGCTTCAATGGCCTCCTTGTTCTCGGCTTCCCACTGGTTGCGGGCAGTCTCGATTTCTTCGGGTGTTCGCGCATAAGCCGCCTTGCGCGCGGCGAGTCGCTCGGGTGTGAGCCAGCCGTCGCCGACCCGGTAGGCAGCGGCTTCTTGCTGCACGGTATGCGGCGGGCTTGCAGCCGGCGGCGAGTCCGGGGGTGATTGCACCGTGGGCACGACCTTCACCGGCACCATTTCAACCCGTCCGTCGGGATAAAACACGACGTCGAACAACAGCCCGGCGTACTTTTTACCCAGCGATATCTGGCCGCTGGCGCCGACTTCCTTGAGCATGGTGACTCCTTCAAAACCATTCATGCCATCATGCCGCATGAAATACACCAGGTCAAGCCTGACCGATGGACAGGAAAGATATGAGGGACAGGCTTTCGGGTGGAGAAGCTTTCAGCTGCGATATTTATGGCAATTACTCAGCTTGCCGGACAATCCCTTTCGACGTACCCGCTGGGCACCTTCCCGCCTTTGGGGGAAGGATGGGATGGGGGTCTCAAGGCTCCGAATCCGGCGGGCGAAAACAGCAGTGGGCGTTTTCCAGACACACCCAGGCAAAGCACACCACCGGCGTTCAACCACCGCCGGCCCCCATCCCAACCTTCCCCCAAAAGGGGAAGGAGGAAAACAGGGATGAGTAGTTACTATCCATGAAAGAAAAGTGCTTATAGCCCAATGAATACCTGCGCGAGCAGCTACTATTTTTATAGCAACTGCATCGTCAACAGATGGTGCGTGGCAACCCGGCCTGCGCTACCCGGCGTAGTACAGCACCGCCACAAAGTGGCACACCGTGCCGGCCGCCACAAACAGGTGCCACACAAAATGGCCGTAGCGCAGCCGGTGGTCGGTCGCGAAAAAACCGACGCCCAGCGTGTAGAACAAGCCGCCCGCCACCAGCCAGAACAGCCCCCACGCGGGCATCAACGCCCAGAGCGGTTTGATCGCGATCAGGGCGACCCAGCCCATCGCCACATAGAGCGCAGTCGACAGCCACGGCCAGCGTATACCGGCGAGCGATTTGAGCAACACGCCGGCCAGCGCCATCGACCAGACCAGGCCGAACAATGTCCAGCCCCACGGCCCGCGCAGCACGCCGAGCGTGAACGGCGTGTAGGTGCCGGCAATCAGCAGGTAGATGGCGCTGTGGTCGAGCACCTGGAACACGCGCTTGGCACGGTTCAGCGGCAGCACGTGGTAGAGCATCGACGTGGCGTAGAGAATCACCATGGTGGCGGCGAATACGCTGGCGCCGATGATGCCGGCGACGTCGCTGTTGCGCACGGCGGAGACGATCAGAACCGGTGCGGCCGCGATGGCGAGCAACAGCGCAAGGCCGTGGCTGATGCTGTTGGCGATTTCCTCGCCTACCGTTTGAGGACGGTCAAGCGCGTACGGGTTCGAGTCCGCAGGCAGAGGCAAGTCAGACACGCGCTTCACCCGGCGTCTCGGATGGTGGTTTTATACCGTTCGGGGTGAGCCTGTCGCAGCGCTTCGACAGGCTCAGGGCGAACGGAGTTCGGGTCAAGGTCAACGGAGTTTGGGTCAAGGTCAACGGAGCTCGGGTCGCGGTGAACGGACCCTTCAACTTCATCGAACGTGTTCGACAAGACCCATAACCACTCATCGTTTGAGCAGCACTTTCAGCACGTTTTGCACACGTCGCGCATTGCCGGCTTCGAAATTGCCGGCCAGCACCTTGGCGGCGTCTTCGCCCCAGGTCTCGGCGGGTGCCGGCGCGTTGCGCTTGGTCAGCAATTGGAGTTGCAGCATGCGGCGCGCGCTGATGTGCTCGGCGGGTGTTGGTACGTCGGCGGCCATTTCCAGGCGCAGCAGGGCTTCCGACGCGTCCTTGCCCGACGGCTTGGTGACGGCTTCTGCCCAGGCATTGCGCACCGCGGGCGTGATCTGCTTGCCGAGATCTTGCACGGTCGGCAACTGGGCCGGGTCGCGCTTTTCCCACGCGGTCAGCAGGTGCGTCAGCACTTCGCCGTGCGCCTGCATCTGCAGTTTT
>JANNKV010000192.1:0-13627 GCA_031396485.1 Polaromonas sp.
GCGTTTGCCCCGACGGTGTGAGCCGGGCCTGCGCAAAAGCGGGCGTGGCCACCGCGACGTATTCCATCGCACCCAGCGCCACCATCTTGCAGCCGCGCAGCGCCTGCTTGAGCGTGGTGACGCAGCCCAGCACCTGGCCCTCGCGCAGCCATTCCTGCGTGAAGTTCTGGTCGTCGGCAATGATCTCGAGCGCCAGCCCCTGCTGCGCCAGCGCGGTCAGCGCGGGCAGCGCCCAGGTCGCGATGCTGTCGGCGTTAATCGCTATCGCAATCCGTTCTTCCTCACGCCCGCCGCCCGACGCACCCAGCGAACCCGGCGCCAGCTCTTTCATGTCGCGCTCCAGGTCGGCGCGCAGCAGGCGCAGCATCTTGGTGTGCTTGAGCAGCAGCCGGCCGGCCGATGTCGCCTTCAGGGGCCGGCTGCGCACGATCAGCACCGTGCCCACCTGCGATTCGAGGGCGCGCAGCCGCTGCGACACCGCCGACTGCGTGATCGACAAGCGCTGCGCCGCGCGTTCGAAGCCGCCTTCCTCGACAATCGCGGCCAGGCATTCGAGGGCGTCGGGGTCGAACGTGCTCATGGATAGTTTGCCTTTTTATTAGTTTGGCTGATGTTTCGACTGAGAGTTTAATTTTTCTGTTCATAACCCGCAAGATGGGCCACACTGGGCGGTTGAACAATCTGGCGGAACATTCTGGCGGAACAAACGGGTGCAAATATGAAAGTCGCGGTGTTGGGTGCGGGCATCATCGGTGTCAGCACCGCCTGGCATTTGCTGGAGCGCGGCCATGATGTCACGGTGATCGACCGCCAGATGGACGCAGCGCTGGAAACCAGCTTTGCCAACGCGGCGCAAATTTCCGTCAGCTACTGCGAACCCTGGGCCAGCAAAGACACACCGCTGAAAGCGTTGAAGTGGATGCTGCGCGACGATGCGCCGCTGCTGTTCAAGCCCCGGCTCGACTGGCAGCAGTGGCGCTGGTCGTGGCAGTTTTTATTGCAATGCAACGACACTGCGTTCGAGCGCAACGTGCAGCAGATCGTCGCGCTGGGCGCCTACAGCCATGACGCACTGAAAGAAGTCGTCGCCGCCACCGGAATCGAATACAACCGGCTGGAGCGCGGCATCGCCCACTTCTACACCGACCAGCAAGCTTTTGATTCTGCCGCCGAGGCCTCAGCGCTGATGCGCAAATACGGCGTGGACCGCAAGATGGTCAGCACCGACGAATTCATCGCCATCGAGCCCGCCTACGCCGCGTTCAAACACCGCATCGTCGGCGGCACCTACACCGCCAGCGACGAAAGCGGCGACGCGCGCGTGTTCACGCAGGCGCTGGCCCAGCAGTGCGCATCGCGCGGCGCACGGTTTCTTTTCGGGCATGACATCGAGGGCCTGAACAAGGCCGGAGGCGCTATTGAATCCATAGCTGTCAGCGCACGCAATTCAAGGTCTGCAGGCCATAGCGGCATGAATTTGAAGGCCGACGCGGTGGTGGTGGCCTGCGGCTCGTACAGTGCGCCGCTGCTGCGCACCGTCGGTGTGGACTTGCCGATCTACCCCGGCAAGGGCTACAGCGCCACCTTCAAGATTCGCAAGCCGGCCCAGGCGCCTTTCGTCAGCGCGATCGACGACGACAACAAATGCGCCATCAGCCGGCTGGGCGACTATTTGCGCGTCGCCGGCACGATCGAAGTCGGCGGCTACGACACTTCGCTCACCACGCCACTGGCCCAGGCCCGATGCGCCATGCTGGCCCGGCGCATCGAGGAAGTGCTGCCCGGCGTGTGCGACACGCGGCTGGAATCTGAAGGCGGCACGCCCAATTTCTGGACCGGCCTGCGCCCCGCCACGCCCACCAACATTCCGTACATCGGCCAGACGACAGTGCGCGGCCTGTGGGTCAACGCCGGCCACGGCACGCTCGGCTGGACGCACGGCGCCGGCTCGGGCAAAGCGATTGCCGAGCTGATCAGCGGCGTACGGCCGCCGATGAAGTTCGGGTTTTACGGGTTTCCGGTCTGAAGCTGTCAAACGGCTTTTTTGCCGATTTCCTGACACACGCTGATTTCAATCGCTGACAGCTGGCGAACCCCCTGCAGCGCCACAATGGTCGCATGCCAAAAACCAATCCAAACCAACCGCCGCCGTCTGACGAGGGCACTCCGGCCGCGGCGCCCGCCACGGGTAAGGGCATGCCGGCCAAAGACGCGCAAGAACCGGCGTCCGGGCAGGCCGGCCGCCAGATCACGCCGCAAGACGCGTCCGTCGAAGCCAGCCTGGAACTGCCCAGCGACCGCGACCAGTCCACAAGCATGACCGCCGCCGAACCCGACCCGAAAGTCGAGCAGGCCGCAATCGACCTGAAGCGCGGCCTGAGCGACACCAGCAAGGGCGCCGAGACCGACAAGGCGTATCAAAAGCAGAAGTAGCGCCAGCGCCAGTTGCTATTAAAAAAATAGCTGCTTGCGCAGGTAATGCCTGGGTCAGAGGCCGATTTAATCATTAACTGGCTGTCAAACGGCTGGCCCCGCCCCGGCGCGTGCTCGTGCAGGCCTGATGCACGCCCCCGCTATCATTGCGCGCATGCAAAAGACACCGGGCGAGTCGGCACCGCAAACCCTGGCCAACACGGCTGACAGCCACGCGCAGGCCTTCATCACCCGCTGGCAGGGCGTGGCGCTGACGGCAGCTACCGAGCTTTCGACCTCGCAGAGTTTCATCATCGAACTCTGCACGCTGCTCGGCGTACCCACGCCGCTGCCCAACGACGCACTGGACTACGTCTTCGAGCGCCCCATCACCTTCGCGCATGGCGATGGCAGCACCAGCGCCGGCCGCATCGACTGCTACCGGCGCGGCCACTTCGTGTGGGAAAGCAAAAAGCTGCGCTACGTCAACGCCGGCGGCGCGGCCTTCAACAGCGCCATGCTGACCGCCCGCTCACAGGCTGAAAACTACGCCCGCGCTTTGCCGCCCAGCGAGATCGCCGCCGGCCGGCCACCCTTTGTGCTGGTGGCCGATGTCGGCAACGTGATCGAGGTCTACGCCGAATTCACCCGCAGCGGCGCCAGCTACACACCGTTTCCTGATCCGCGCAGCCACCGCCTCGCGCTGGGCGACCTGGCCAGACCCGAGATTCGCGAACGCCTGCGCCTGGTCTGGACGGACCCGCTGGCACTCGACCCGGCGCGCCTGAGCGCCCGCATCACGCGCGAGGTGGCCGGGCAACTGGCTGAACTGGCGAAGTCGCTCGAACAATCGGGCCACCGCGCCGACCACGTGGCCGCCTTTCTCACGCGCAGCCTGTTCAGCATGTTTGCCGAAGACGTGGCGCTGTTGCCCAAGGGCAGTTTTTTAAAATTGCTGCAAACCCACCGCGAGCAACCCGCCACGCTGCAGCAGATGCTGCGCATGTTGTGGACCGACATGGACCACGGCGGTTTTTCTGCCGCGCTAGCCGTGCAGGTGCTCAAGTTCAATGGCAAATTGTTCAAAGAGCCGAATAACGACGGCTATTCCCTGCTATTGAATGCAGAGCAGATTGACCGCCTGGTTCTGGCCGCCCGCAGCAACTGGCGTGAAGTCGAACCAGCCATTTTCGGCACGCTGCTCGAACGCGCGCTGGACCCGACCGAGCGCCACGCGCTGGGCGCGCACTACACGCCGCGCGCGTATGTCGAGCGGCTGGTGCTGCCGACGGTGGTCGAGCCGCTGCGGGCCGACTGGGCCAACGCGCAGGCGGCGGCTGTGCTGCTGGCCGCCGAGGCGGCGGGGCTGTCTGGCAAGGCGCATGGCCAGAAGATGGATGAAGCGCGCGGCGAGATTCGCAAATTTCACCACCAGCTGTGCACCCTGCGCGTGCTGGACCCGGCGTGCGGCAGCGGCAACTTTTTGTATGTGACGCTCGAGCATTTGAAGCGCCTCGAAGGCGAGGTGATGAACCAGCTGGAGGCTTTTGGCGAGACGCAAAGCATGCTCGGTCTCGAAGGCGAAACCGTCACGCCGCAGCAACTGCTGGGCATCGAGATCAACGAACGCGCCGCCGCGCTGGCCGAGCTGGTGCTGTGGATCGGTTATTTGCAGTGGCACATTCGCACCCGCGGCAACAAGGCCGTGGCCGAGCCGGTGGTGCATGACTACGGCAACATCGAACACCGCGACGCCGTGCTGGCCTGGGCCGACACCGACCTGGCCTACGACGCGGATGGTCAGTTGCTGAGCCGCTGGGATGGCAAGACCTTCAAGACGCACCCGGTGACCGGCGCGCTGGTGCCGGATGAAGCGGCGCTGGTGCCGCAGTGGCAATACATCCGGCCCGCGCAGGCCAAGTGGCCGGTCGCCGATTTCATCGTGGGGAATCCGCCGTTTATTGGCGCCAGCACCATGCGCGCAGCGCTGGGTGACGGCTATGTCGAGGCGCTGCGCGGCGTGTGGAAAGAGGTGCCCGAAAGCGCCGATTTTGTGATGCACTGGTGGAGCCGTGCGGCGGCGCTGGTGGCCTCAGGCTCGGCGCGCAGCTTCGGCCTGATCACCACCAACAGCCTGCGCCAGACCTTCAACCGCCGCGTCGTGCAGGCCGCGCTTGACAAGGGCGTAGCGCTGACCTTTGCGATACCCGACCACCCGTGGGTAGACAGCGCCAACGGCGCGGCGGTACGCATTGCGATGACGGTGGGCCTACGCGGTGATGATGCGCCATTTTGGGGTGCAGACGATTCGCCTTTTTGGGGTAAAGATGATGACTTGTATTGGTCAGTAGAAGGCCGGCTGCTCACCGTGGTCGGCGAAACTACCGGCGAATTTGGCGAAGTCACCGTCACGCTCTTGGAAAGCAACGGGCTGATTCATGCGGACCTGAGCGTGGGGGCGAACGTCGGATCGGCCGTGACGCTGCTGGCCAACGGCAACGTCTCGTCACCCGGCGTGAAACTGCACGGCGCAGGCTTCATCGTCACGCCCGACGAGGCTGCTGCCCTGCTCCCTCTCCCCCCGGGAGAGGAATGGGTTGAGGGCCAGCCGGAACGCAGCATCATCCGCGAGTACCGTAACGGCCGCGACCTGACCGGTGAACCGCGCGGCGTCAAAGTCATCGACGCCTTTGGTCTGACCGCCGAACAATTGCGAATGCAGTTTCCAGCGGTGTATCAACGACTGCAAGACCGCGTGAAGCCAGAACGGGACGCCAGTCCAGACGCAGAGCTTCGGGAAAAATGGTGGCTTTTCCGGCGCACGAACCGCTTGATGCGCGCAGCTGTTGCGGGCTTGCCTCGCTACATCGCCACCGTCGAAACCGCCAAACACCGCACCTTCCAGTTTCTGGACGCGAGCATCCTGCCCGACAACATGCTGATTGCGATTGGCAGCGACGACGCTTTTCACCTCGGTGTGTTGTCGAGCAAAGTCCATGTGGTTTGGGCGTTGGCCGTGGGCGGCAGGCTTGGCGTCGGCAACGACCCGCGCTACAACAAATCCCGCTGCTTCGAAACCTTCCCCTTCCCAGCCGAAGACACCGGCCTCACCCCCGAACTGCGCGACCGCAGCGCCCAGCTCGCCGAACAGATCGACGCCCACCGCAAGCGCCAGCAGGCCGCGCATCCCGGCCTGACGCTGACCGGCATGTACAACGTGCTCGAAGCGCTGCGGGCTGAACGCGAACTCACCGCCAAAGAAAAAACCATCCACACGCAGGGCCTGGTCGGCGTGCTGAAAGAGCTGCACGATGAACTCGACGCGGCCGTGCTGCAAGCCTATGGCCTTACTTCCGGCATTACTTCCGAGCTGACCACGGATGCGCTGCTCACCCACCTGGTCGCCCTCAACACCCAGCGCGCTCTTGAGGAAAAAACCGGCCGCATCCGCTGGCTGCGCCCCGAATTCCAGAATCCGCCAAATCCGGTCAGCGCAGCGCCAGACCAGTCGCTATTAAATCAGGAGCTGCTCGCGCAGGTATTACCTGGGCTACAGGCCGATTTGGCACTCAATGTGCCGCCGCCAGCACTCAAAACCGCCGCAAGCGTGCCCGCGTGGCCCGGCACGTTACCCGAGCAGGTGCGCGCCGTGGCGCAAGTACTCACCACCGCAACCGCCGCCCTGCCGCTGGCCGCGCTGGAGGCCAGCTTCAAAGGCAAAGGCCCGTGGAAAAAAGGCCTGCCCCGCATTCTGGAAACCCTGGAAGCGCTGGGGAGGGCGAGGCGGGAGGGCGGCGCCTGGCGGAGTTAGAGGCTCCGCCTAGTCGGATTCGGGAAGTGTGAGCTGACGCGCATCGCTCGGTACGCTCAACTCTTTTTGCGCGATGGTCCGAATGCTTACTTGTGCAGCGCATCGCGCAATGTCTTCGTCGTCAGAATAGATTTGTTTGACACCGCGAGACGCTGCGCAGGCCACGATCATCCAGTCGTATTTGAACTTGGTGCGGGCAATGTCCCGCTGGGTTTTGCTGTCCCAGGCATCAGCCAGCAGCAACGCACATTCAGTCGCTGCCCGGCGATCAAACGGAATCACTTCGAACGTGCTGGAGTTGCCCAGTTTTTGAACATAGTCGTCTCGAGCTTTGCCAGCTCGAACAAGCAGCTCCGTCAGGCAAGGCGACGGTATCAAAATGCGGGTGCGGGATTTTGAAAGGCCTTGAACCAGATGGTCCAAGGCTGCGCGTTTGTTGCCGGCTATTTTGGGATTGAAAAGGTCAATGAGATAGGTGGAATCAAAAGCTGTACCGGCCATGAATCAAGCTTTTCGTAGTTTTTTTAATTCTGCTTGAGGGTCGGCAAAGCCGTTCCACAGACTGCCTTCCACCGCTCGCAACGCTTTGATCTCATCGACGAGTGGCGTTTGATCGAGCTGTTCCCAACTCTTGATGCGGAAATCATCCAGCTCCCATACGCGCTCGGGTGTGCGGCGCCATTTGCCTGTGCCTTGTACGCGAACCAGATCACCAAAGAGGTGCTGAGCCAATTCACGCGCTAGTGCACGCGTGGTTGTGCATAAATAAATTGCGCCGTCGGTATCCTGCAGGGTTAGCGGCACCGTGTCATCCTTGCCTCCGACCCTGATGACCGCGCCGACCAACTCGCCTGCTTCGTGAACGACCGCTTCATCAGCAAGTGGCGTTTTACAGCCGGGGAACTGAATCAGCTGCGCGCCGTCCTTGACTTTGAGCACTGCCGAGGCGTTGTCTTCACGAAGCATCGCGTTGATGTTTTGTATCGAAGTTACCAAATCTTTTGGCGCTTCTGCCGTGCCGACCAATTTAAGACGAGCATTCACCTTGCGCGCACTCGCTTCCTGAACGTGGATTTCAGGTATCGCACTGCCTTTACGTACTTTGGGAAAGTGCACATGTTCTTTGTGGCCGAAAACGACCGCCAGCCTTGCCAGATAGTCGGCAAGCCGCGCCATGGGAAGCGTATCTGGCTTCCAGGCGTCTATGCGAAAGTCGTAGATGGTAGGTAAGGTCACGATATCGGGATTATTTCACTAAGCGGCAGGTTCGTCATCGCACATTTGAACACCGTGAGGACTAACTTGCTATTAAGTTCGGAGCTGCTTGCGCGCGTATCTATTGGGCTACAGACCAATTTGACACTAAACCATGCCCGCGAGACAGCCTCCGGAGGCTTCAAAGCACCGCCTCCAGCCCTTTGCGGTCCAGCAAACTCAGCAGCTTCAACGACGGCCCGCTCGGGTGCTTTTCACCGCCCTCCCATTTCCGCACGGTAGACAGGCTGGTGTTCAACACGGCGGCCAGCACGGCCTGGCTCAATTGCAGATGATCACGCAGCGCGCGGATTTTCTCGCTGTCGTAGTCGGGCACAGGCTGCAGGCACAGCGCGTCGAACTTGTGCATGTTGCGTTTGTGGAGGAAGCCAAGGCGATGAAGATCAACGGCTGTTTCGTGCACGGCTTCCAAAATGGGGCTTTTGGCTTTGGGTTTGACGACTCGTTTCATCTAAATAGTGTGCCACTTAGTACCATGGCCAGGCCTCCCGGCAGGCCTGGTTAAGCACGAGACTGGCGGCTTGTAAAAGAAACCCGATTCACCTACGATTGGCGTCAGGACTTACCAATCGTCTTACTTTTTAAAACTACCCATGGAAACCACCACCCTCTCCAGCAAAGGCCAGCTGGTCATCCCCAAGCAGGTCCGCCTGCAGGCCAAAGTGGCGGCGGGCGATGCGTTTGTAGTGCGTTACCAGGACGGTGAAATTCACCTGCGCCCGGTGGCGCGCACAGGCAGCATGACGGTTGACGACGTAGCGGGCTGCCTGGCCAGTGCATCGCGCAGGCTGATGTCTGACGCGCAGGCAGAGGCGGCCATCAAAGCCCGGCTGAAGGCCGAAGACCTGGCCACGATGCCGCGCGGCGCCAGAACAGGTTCGAAGCGAAAGGCCGCATGATCGCCGTTGACACGAACGTGCTGGCGAGGCTGCTGCTGCAAGACGACATGGCGCAGCACAAAAAAGTCAAGGCGCTTTTCAAAACCCGTGAAACCTTTACCGCACCGGTGACGGTGCTGCTCGAACTGGTGTGGGTATTGGAATCGAGAGACTGCAGCACCGAACAGGTCGCGTTTGGCTTGAACGCTCTGCTGGACTTGCCGAACTTCAAACCCGAACGCGCCGACGCTGTGCGCGAGGCCTTGCGCCACTACGCAGCCGGCATGGGCTTTGCCGATGCCCTGCATCTTGCTTTAAGCGCTGGTGAGCAGCAGTTCATGACGTTTGACAAGGCGTTTGCGCGTCAGGCTAAAAAAATGACTTTGACGCCGGATGTCGTGCTGGTTTAAAGCTTTGCCCGACCCGCTCACGCCGCACCGGCAGTCCGCGTTTGCTATGCACACCGCTTCCTAGCTCGTAAATCCCCAGCAGCAAGTGCCCTGAAATGCCGATAGCATCGCCCGGATGAACTACTTTTCAAACCTCCGGCGGCTTGCCGTCATCGCTGTTTTTTCCGTTACCACCACCGTCTGGGCCCAGTCGATCACGATGGCCTCGACGACGTCGACCGAGCAATCGGGTCTGTTTGGGCATCTGCTGCCCGAGTTCAAGAAAGCGTTGGGCATCGACATCAAGGCGGTCGCTGTCGGCACCGGTCAGGCGATCGACATGGCGCGCCGGGGCGATGCTGACGTGCTGTTCGTCCACGACCAGACCGCCGAAGAAAAATTCGTTGCCGAGGGCGGCTCGACGAAGCGTTACCCGGTGATGTACAACGACTTCGTGTTGATCGGCCCGAAAGCCGATCCGGCAGCGGTACGGGGCAAGGACATTGTGGAGGCGCTGAAAAAAATCTCCACCGCCGGCGCGCCGTTTATCTCGCGCGGCGACAAGAGCGGCACGCACGCGGCCGAGCTGCGCTACTGGACGCTGGGCGGAATGGCTGACTCCAAAGGCGGCGGCTACAAGGAATGCGGCTGCGGCATGGGGCCGGCGCTGAATATCGGTTCATCGGCCAATGCCTATGTGCTGGCCGACCGCGGCACCTGGCTCAATTTCAAAAACCGGGGTGAGCTGGCCGTGCTGGTCGAAGGCGACACGCGGCTGTACAACCAGTACGGTGTGATGGTCGTCAACCCGGCCAAACACCCGCACCTCAAAGCCGCCGAGGCGCAGAAGTTTGTCGACTGGATCACGTCGCCGGCCGGTCAGTCGACCATTGCCGGTTACAAGATCGGCGGCGAGCAGCTGTTCTTTCCGAACGCGGTGAAGTGATGGCGGTGCAGTCTGCACTGCTGGCGATGGCTTTGACGGTGGCAACCACAGCAGGGGCGCAAACCGCTGGCGTGCAACTGTATGCGGCCGGCAGCCTGCGTGAGGCGCTGACCGAGGTGGCACGCAACTTCGAGACCGAGAGCGGCCAGAAGGTGGCGCTGACCTTCGGTGCCTCGGGCTTGCTGCGCGAGCGGATCGAAAAAGGCGAGCCGGCGCAGGTGTTTGCCTCAGCTGACACGCAACATCCGCAGCGCCTGGCGCAGGCGGGCAACTGGGGCGCGCCGCGCGTGTTTGCCCGCAACCTGATGTGCGCGCTGTCGGCTCCGGCTATCAATGCCACGCCCGATACGCTGCTGGACACCCTGCTGCAGCCCGCTGTGCGCGTGGGCACGTCCACACCGAAGGCCGACCCGTCGGGCGACTATGCCTGGGAACTCTTTCGCCGCGCCGATGCGCTGCGCCCTGGCGCTTTCGCAGCGCTCGATGCGAAAGCGCTGAAGCTCACGGGCGGGGCGGATTCCGTGCAACCGCCCGCCGGCCGCAACACCTACGCGTGGAACATGGAAGAAGGCAAGGCCGACATCTTCATCGTCTACTGCACCAACGCGGCACAGGCGCAGCGTGAAGTTCCGCGCTTGAGAGTGATCGACGTGCCGGCCAGCTTGCAGGTCGCCGCCAGTTACGGCCTGACGGTGCGCAAGGACGCCTCGGCGGCTGCGACGCAGCTGGCGGACTACCTCTTGGGGCCAGCGGCGCAAACGGTACTGCGGCGCTACGGCTTTGGCGCGCCGGTGGGCCCATGACGCTGCGCCGGTCTTGCCTGGGGCTTGCAGTCGGCTGCCTGCTGCTGCCGCTAGCCATGCCGCGTGCAGCAGCCCAGCCCGCACTGCTGGAAGTCAGGGGCGAGGTGCAGACGCCGCTGGCGCTGAGCCGCGCCGACCTGCTGGCATTGACGCGGCGCGACTACGCCGAGCAGCGCACGGTGACGCAGGACGGCAAGGAGGCGCAGCTGGCCATTCGCTACCAGGGCGTTCCTCTGCGGGAGTTGCTGGACCGCGCGGGGCTAAAGCCCGGTCGCCGCGACATCCGCAAGGCCATCGTGCTGCTGACGGCCAAAGACGGCTACCAGGCCAGCTTTTCGTGGGGAGAGCTGTACAACAGCGCGCTGGGTGATGGCGTCATCGTGGTGCTCCGCCAGGGCAGTGACGAACTGCTGGACATCGACGGGTTGCCGGGGCTTCGCTCGCTGCAGGACACGCGGTCCGGCCCGCGTCATGTGCGCTGGCTGATACGCATCGAGGTACAACTGCCTTCGGAGCGGTGATGGGGGTTGAGCTGTTTGCCCGGATACGCCACAAGTCACTACAAAAACATAGCTGCTTGCGCAGGTATTACCTGGGCTGGAGGCCGATCTGGCTTGTAAATGGACGTTCATGGACACCTGTAGGCGCCCCTGAACGGGCGCGCGGCTCAAGACGGCATGGGGGAGGCGACCAGCGCGGTGGCGGGGGCCATGGCATCGGGCTCGCTGTGGCTACCCTGAGCCTGCGGGAACTCGATGCGCAGGGTCGCGCCTTCACCGGGGGCACTTCGCACGCTCATGAAGCCGCCCAGAGACTCCGCGCGAAACTGCATGCCTGAAAGCCCATGCCGACCGATGTGGCGGTCACGTGAATCAAAACCCACCCCGTCGTCCTGCACTTCGACGGTTGCACGCCCGTCTGCAGCGGCGAGCTTGACCGTGACCCGCGAGGCCTTTGCGTATTTGCCGATGTTCGTCAACGCCTCCTGTACAAACCGATAGACCGCCAGCTCTGACGCTGGCGGTAGCTGCAGTGAAACCATGGTCACGCTGACCGGTATGGCAAGGCTCACGCTCATGTCCGTGCACAGGGCCTCCAGCGCCACCGTCAGGCCCAGCTGCGTGAGTGAAGAAGGCGTGAGGTCCTCGATGATGCGGCGCTTCAAGGCAATACCTCTGTTCAGTGAGGCGGTGACACGGGCCAGGCTGTTCAGAATTTCAGCGTTGTTGCTGGCCCGGTTGCGGGCTCTGGCAATTTCAAGTTTGCTGACGGTCAACACCGCGCCGAGTTCGTCGTGAAGCTCCCGGGCGACTCTGGAGCGCTCGTCTTCCCGCACCGACTGCAGGTAGCTGGCGAGTTCGGTCAGCCGGTCGGTGCGGCACTGCACCTCGGCCGCCAGCCGTTCGCGCTCTTCCCGGCGTTCGGCGTCCTGACGCCGGAGCTGCATGAACAGCATCAGCAGACTGGCGAGTGTGGCCAGCGTCAGCAGGCCGACCACCACGCGGCCTGGCCAGAGCGCGTCCTCCATCGACGCCCGGCTGGCGGTCTGCCGGCCGGCGGCCTTGTCGAGTTGCTGCTGCAGCGCCTGGCGCAGCGCCTGAATGTCAGTGCGCGATGCCGCCTGAGCGGCGGCAGCGATTGCAGCGGCAACATCGCCCGCACGCGCCAGCTCAAAGGACCGGCTGACTTGGGCTACCTCGCGCTCGGTGACGGTGACCACCCTCCGCGCGGTAGCCGCCCCATCGGCGCCCTGAGAGGTCAATAACCGGGTCACTGCGCTTTGGGCATCGGGCAGCTCTTGCCGTGCCTCTTCGAACTGCGCCACAAACCCGGGCTGCCCCGTGAGCAGATAGCCGTATTCGGCGGTTTTGACATCCGCCAGCAATTGCAGCAGCCGCGCGGACCGCGCACGTGAATCGCTGGAAGCGACAGTGCCACTCACGGTGGCGATCGTTTTGTAGTACGTGTCCTCGCTGACAAAAAGGACGGCGGCTGCAGAAAACACCAGCATCGGAAACAGGTGACGCCTGCGGGTCCAAACACGAGCGCGTTGTTTGAGCCGGGTGATTGGTGCATGCATAACCAATAAGTATGACCTGCCGTGTTGATGGCGGCACACTCATTTCAGCGTCTGGCCATCGGTTTTTCCGCGACCTGCTGTGGTCATTCGCGCTGCTTGAAATGCGTTACTTCAGTTGGGTGCGGTAGCGTACATACAAGCCGTTTTAAGCCCGCTAGCATTTCTGTTTCTACCAGCCATCCCGCTGGCTGCCGGAGCTGTCATGACCAGCCTCGAACGAACGGCGCGTTGCGCACGAAGGCGAAATTATGTTGAAAGACGGCTCTGCACTGGCGAATTTTCAAGACGTTCTGGTGAAGCGGGGACTCAGGGTGGGTGTGGAATTTTTGAACCAGCGCGTACCCCACCGCTACACGTCGGTGTACCGCCTGCACCACGACCAGCTGCACCGTATCGCTTTCATCGACAAACTGGGCAGCTCGGGCGCAGAGCTTGCCAACGTGGCCCTGAAAGACAGCTTTTGCGAAATTGCCGTTCAGGAAGGGACGTTGGTCGTCGCGTCAGACATCAAAACAGACAAACGGTTTCAAGAATTTCCCAACCCCGCCCTGTTGGGAAGTTATGTCGGTTTGCCTTTGGCCTCGCGGCGGGGGGAATTGTTTGGCACGTTCTGCCATGCAGACGAGCACGGTTACCCCTTGAGCGATGCCGAGTTTGTGTTTCTCAATGAGGCAGCGAAAGTGCTTGAGACTTATCTGGAGCAGATTTTTCCGCCGGGCGGAAAGCACGAAAGTCAGTGACGGGTCCTGGCGCGCATCCTGCGGCAGGAGCTGCGCCCTCGGGTTCGTAGCGCGGAGCGTGCGGGAAAAAAAAGCCGGCCGCACCTGCTGGTTGCGCCCCGAATTCCAGAATCCGCCAGCCTCGGCACCAGATCAGTCGCTATTAAATCAGGAGCTGCGTGCGCAGGTTTTACCTGGGCTGCAGACCGATTTAACACCAAGCGCGCGCACAGCAGTTCATGACGTTTGACAAGGCGTTTGCGCGTCAGGCTAAAAAAATGACTTTGACGCCGGATGTCGTGCTGGTCTGAACA
>JANNKV010000210.1:0-23798 GCA_031396485.1 Polaromonas sp.
CGTCGGGAGCAGGTCACGGATGTTGCTGATTTTCTTGTCGTAGAGCAGGACAAACGGGTTGTCCAGAATCGCCGACTGCTTCTCTGGGTTGTTGATGAAGTAAGGCGACAGGTAGCCGCGGTCAAACTGCATGCCTTCAACCACGTCGAGCTCGGACTCCAGCGACTTGCCGTCTTCAACGGTGATGACGCCTTCTTTACCGACTTTGTCCATCGCATCAGCAATGATCTTGCCGATGGTCTCGTCCGAGTTGGCAGAGATCGAGCCGACCTGCGCAATTTCTTTGGACGTGGTGGTGGCTTTCGACGCTTTTTTCAGCTCTTCGACCAGGGCCGTCACAGCTTTGTCGATACCGCGCTTCAGATCCATCGGATTCATGCCGGCGGCGACGTACTTCATGCCTTCGTGAACGATGGCTTGTGCGAGAACCGTAGCGGTCGTGGTGCCGTCGCCAGCGATGTCAGACGTCTTGGAAGCAACTTCCTTGACCATCTGCGCGCCCATGTTCTGCAGCTTGTCTTTCAGCTCGATCTCTTTGGCGACGGACACACCGTCCTTGGTCACGGTCGGGGCGCCGAAAGAGCGCTCCAGCACCACATTGCGGCCTTTGGGGCCCAGGGTTACCTTGACGGCGTTGGCCAGGATGTTCACACCCTCGACCATGCGTGCGCGGGCTTCGCCGCCGAAAATTACGTCTTTTGCTGCCATGTTTGGCTCCTAATAAGGGTTAAATAAGATCAAATATGCCGCTAGCCCACGTATTTCGTGCGCAAGCAGCTATGAATTTAGTAGCGCCAGAGTGGTTGAAGAATTACTTCTCGACAACCGCGAAAAGGTCTTCTTCTTTCATGACGAGCAATTCGTCGCCGTCGACCTTGACGGTCTGGCCGCTGTATTTGCCGAACAGCACGCGGTCACCGACCTTGACGCCGACGGGCTGAACTTCGCCCTTGTCGTTTTTCTTGCCCGGGCCAACCGCCAGGATTTCGCCCTGGTCGGGCTTCTCAGCGGCGCTGTCAGGAATGACGATGCCAGAAGCGGTTTTGGTTTCGTTTTCCACGCGTTTGACGATCACGCGGTCGTGCAAAGGACGAAGTTTCATGGGAGCTCCTTGTTTTAAAACAATGGTTTGAGAAATCAAAAAGGCCTTGCGGGACGCAAGTGCCTACCAGTCAGGGTTAGCCGTGCTTTGTTAGCACTCGATAACTGTGAGTGCTAATCATAGGGGCATTTAAACGGGTTTTCAAGACGCAAGTGCACCAAAATGTGTTTGGCGGCCCTCAAAAAGCAGGTCCCGGGCTTGAGCAGTGCGGCTGCGGTTCCACTGAGGAGGGTCAACGCCAACCGATCATGAGCAGCGATCCGGCGACTTTTCTTTTTGCCCGCCCTCAATGGCTTGTCCTACACCAGGTTTCCCCGCGCGCCGACATGCCGCCGGCGGCCAAACTGTGTAGAGTCTTGTTGTGGGTTCAGATGATGTTCACGATAAGGTCAGGCAGTGTGTCTGTAGCGCTTGTCCGCGGTGAATAGACACTGGAGCCGTTTCGGTCCAACCTTTCCGGGAAAACAGTCATGGCCCTTGTCAACGCCCTTCAGCATAATTCGCCCGAAGTGTTTAACCAGCATGTTGCAGAACCCGCCAGCCGGTTCATGAAGATCAGAAGCATCTGGCCGTTTCCGGTCAGAAGCAGCCAGCCAGGCGATCACGCCGAGAGCGAACTACCCAACGAAGAGGCCGGTGAGTCGGTGACGCCAAGCAGCTTCATTACTTGACGTGACCTGACTTGAGTTCAGCTTGAGCGCCAAAAAATCCAGGTCGGGTAGCAACCGGCAGTCAGACCCGGTCAAGCCTGAGAAGTCGACCGCCCTGCCTACCGAAGGAGCGCGCAAAACGGGCGACGAATTCGGTCTCGAAGGCACAAACAAGACTGTCGCCACACCCAAGCCCGACAACGCGCCGCCAGACGAACTTGGGCTTGGTCCGCACGTTGGAAAATCGCCTTACACCCGCGGCTAGTTTTGCCCTCGCCAGGCACACCACGCACGTTCGGCCATGTAGCGATGTTCTCCCAATCCCCATGAAGTATTGACCAGGAGGTCCCGAATGCTGAAATACCTGGCGGTTTATGTCGTGGTGGCCATCACCATGCTGGTGCTCGACATGGTGTGGCTGCGCGGCATTGCCACGGCCTGGTACGAAGAGGGGCTGCGTCACCTGATGGCACCGGAGCCTGATTTGCGGGCAGCTGGCGCTTTCTATCTGCTGTATCCGTTGGGGCTGGTGATTTTCGGTGTGCTGCCGCATGAAGATTCCACGCTCTTGAGGGCTCTCGGCATGGGCGCGTTGTTCGGTTTTTTTGCCTATGCCACTTACGACCTGTCCAACCTGGCCACGCTGCGGGACTGGCCGCTCAATGTGTCGTTAATCGACATGGCGTGGGGCACGCTGGCCAGCGGTTTGTCTGTGGGCGCGGGCAAGCTTTGCATGGACGCCCTACGGCGCTGACCGCGCCGGCCGGCTATCGCAGAATCTGAATCCTGTGGCTGCGCGTGAAGGCTCTGCGCCACCATTAAAATGCAAAAATTTTGATGAAATAGGCTGCTAGCCCAGGTGATACATGCGTAGACAGCTATAGTATTTATAGCGTCAATCTCTGGCGAAAGTGTTGTCCTAGGTTGGAACGAGCATCTTGCTGACGCACCCTGCGTGTTATCTTGTCGAGTTGACCGCAATTCAATTCTTACAGTATCGCGAGACTTTATGGCCGTTTTCGTAGTCGCTGATCCTGCCCAGGAATTTGGAGCGGCTCCTTCATCTGACCTGCCGGCCGCGCCGTCTTCCATCCTTGTCCGACTGCGACTGGAGACGCGGGGCGAGCACGATGCCGTTGAACGTGTGCTTGATTTGATGGGCACTTCGCTCACGCGCGAAGGCTACCGTCAGCGGCTAGAACAGTTTTACGGTTTTTATGCGGCGCTTGAAGCTGCGCTGCAGAGCCGCTGCGCTCCCGCGGATGGCGATCGGGGCGAGCCGACGTTGCCGCTTGCTACACGTTCGGCGATTTTGCCCCGGCTGAGCAAAACCGCCCATCTCCGGCAAGACCTTCACTGCCTAGGCGTCATCACCGAAGACTTGCCGTTGTGCCGCGATTTGCCCCCGCTTGAAACCCAGGCCGAGGTGATGGGCTGCCTGTATGTGATGGAAGGCGCCACGCTGGGCGGGCGACTGATTACCCAGCATGTCCGGGCCACGCTCGGCATCGCACCCGCCACGGGTGGGCGTTTTTTTGAGGGCTACGGCGATCACACCGGAAAGATGTGGCAAACCATGCGGCAACTTCTGGTCAAGGCCGCGACGGATACACCCACTGAAAACATCATCGTGGCCAATGCCATCGCCACTTTCGCCTGCCTGCGTTGCTGGTGTGAATCAAGGCAGCAACCGCTGGACACAGAAACAACTCGCCATGCATGAAAACATCCCTGTGAACCTGCATGGCTCTACGGCCGCCCTGGCCCGCAAGCCCGCACCCGGTGTCGCCGGCACCGCGCCTTGGGACACACAGCCCTACAGCATCAAGCGCGACGGCATCAACATCATCAACTGCGATGACGAGCCCGTCCGCACGCCTGGCTGCATTCAGGCCCATGGGGCCTTGCTGGTGTTGCGCCTGTCCGACCTGTCGATCCTGCAGGCGAGCGAAAACACCCGCGCCATTCTCGGCCAGCCGGCGTCAGCGCTGCTCGGCCAGAGCGTTGCGGCGATCGTCAGGGCCGAAGGCGAAATCCGGCTGCGCAGCATTTTGGCGACCGAGCCGACCGACCGTAACCCAATTTACGCCTTCACGCTGCCGGCTAGCGAGCACGTTGCCGCGATGGATGTGACCGTACACACGCTCGACGGCGTGGCAATTCTCGAGTTTGAGGATACCGGCCGAAGCCAGCCTGCGACCGCCACCGGTTCCGTAGCGCCGGGCCCGCGCAATCAGCCCGACTACTACGCGATCATCAAGAAAACGGTGGCGCGGCTGCAGGCGATGGGTACGGTGCAGACGTTTTGCCAGGCGCTTGCCGATGAGGTACGGCTGCTGTCTGGCATGGACCGCGTGATGATCTATAAATTTCATGCCGATCACCACGGCGAGGTTTTTGCCGAGAGCCGTCAGAGTCATCTGTCGCCGTGGATGGGCATGCATTACCCGGCTGAAGACATTCCGCGGCCGGCGCGCGATATTTTTGCCAGGACCTGGATTCGGCCGGTGCCCGACATCAACGGTGACCTGGCCGAAATGATGCCGCTGGTCAACCCCGACACCGGCAAGCCGGTCGACATGACTTTTTGCGCGCTGCGCGGCGTGTCGGTGATGTACACCGAGTATTTGCAAAACATGGGCGTGTCGGCCGGCCTGACGATGCCGCTGCGCCGGGACAACGTGCTGTGGGGTCTGATTGCCTGCCACCATTACAGCGGCCCGCACCATGTGCCCTATGAGTTGCGCGCGGCCTGCGAATTTCTGGCGCAGGTCGGTTCGCTGCAGCACCAGGCCGTTGAAGACCGTGAGAACGCGGCCTATCGGCTGAAACTGGAGGAAGTCAACCAGCAACTGCTGAGCATGGCTGCGCAGGAAGGCGGGCTCGCTTCGATGACTGACGGCACGCCCTCGCTGCTGGGCGCCATGCATGCCGGTGGCGCTGCGCTGTACCACCGCGAGCGCTGGTGGCGGGTCGGCCAGACGCCCGACGAAACCCAGCTGGAAGCGCTGGGCCAGTGGCTTGTCGACCGGCTTGATACCGGCTCGCTGGTCAGCCCGCTGTACGCCACGCAGTCGCTTGCGGCCGACTACCCGCCCGGTGCCGCCTTTGCCGATGTGGCCAGCGGCTTGCTGGCCGCGCCGCTGTCGCGCAGCGGCCAGAACCTGATGATGTGGTTCCGGCCCGAAGTCCAGAAAACAGTCAACTGGGGCGGTAACCCGCATGACAAGCCCGCGGTGGCGGGCCCCCACGGCATGCGCCTGACGCCCCGGCGCAGTTTCGAGCTGTTCAGCGAGTCGGTGCATCAGCAGGCATTGCCGTGGCTGCAGGTCGAGATCGACGCGGCGGCCCGGCTGCGTGCCCTGATCATGGAGCTGGTCATCGTCCGCGCCGAACGGCTGGCCGGGCTGAATGCCGACCTGGCGCGCAGCAATGAAGAGCTGGACGCCTTCGCTTATGTGGCCAGCCATGACCTGAAGGAGCCGCTGCGCGGCATTCATAAATACGCGCACCAGTTGATGGAAGCCGCGCCTGCCAACGAAGAGGAAAGGCGCAAGCTCGACGGACTGATGCGCCTGACACTGCGCATGGACAGCCTGCTCGATTCGCTGCTGCATTTTTCGCGCGTGGGCCGGGAAGAGCTGACGCTGGAGAAGGTCGATCTGAACGAAGTACTTGCCGATGCGATCGAGATGGTCGGATCGCGCACCGGCGATGGGCGTACGCAGATCGTCGCGCCACGGGCATTGCCGCAGATCATGTGCGACCGCGTCCGGGTTCGCGAAGTGCTGGTCAACCTGCTGTCGAATGCGCTGAAATACAACGACAAGGCCGCCAAGCGGGTCGAGATCGGCTATGTGGGCGTGCAGGAAGCAGTCTCGCTGCGCAGCGCTTTTCCGGCAGGGACCAACGGACAGACGGTTTACTACGTGCGCGACAACGGCATCGGCATCGCGCCCCGCCATTTCGACCAGGTGTTCAAAATGTTCAAGCGCCTGCATGGCCGCGAAGAGTACGGCGGCGGCACCGGCGCGGGCCTGACGATTGTGCGCAAGCTGGTAGAGCGGCATCGCGGGCTGGTCTGGCCGCAATCCGTGGCTGGTGAAGGAAGCACGTTTTTCTTTACCCTGGGTGCGGCGGATGACAACTAGTACGCCTGCATCGCTGGCTGCGTCTGTCCTGGTCGTGGAAGACTCGGACGAAGATTTCGACACCCTGCGCGAGGCCGCCGCAACGGTGGGCGTGACGCGAGTCATTCACCGCGCCGCCTCGGGTGGCGATTGCCTGGCGATGCTGCGAGGAGGCGGTGATGTCCATCTGCCCCAGTTGCCAGCGGTCATCCTGATGGACCTCAACTCCCACGGTGTCGATGGCCGCGAAGCCCTGGTGGCCATCAAGGCCGACACCAGCCTGAAGGGAATTCCGCTGGTGGTACTGACGACCTCGGCCAACCCGAAAGACGTGGCTTTTTGCTACCAGGCGGGTGCCAACGCCTATCACGTCAAGCCCGTGCGCCACGACCAGTATCTGCTGTTGCTTGGCTCGTTATTGCACTACTGGCTTGAGAGCGTCACCCTGCAGACCGCTATGGTGAAGGTCGATTGATGCTGCGCTTTGATAAAGAAATCTTGAAGCCCTGGTGCGTCGTCATCATTGACGACAGCCCCGAAGACCGTGCCGAAATCCGCCGCATGCTGCTCCAGGGCTCTGAGCGGCGCCTGAGCTTTGTCGAAGCCGAAACGGCAGATGCTGGAATTCGTGCGGTGCTGGGGGCGGTGCCGCTCCCCGACTGCATCGTGCTCGACTACAACCTGCCGGACATGGAGGCGCCTGAAGTGCTGGCTGCCCTGACCGGGCCGGACGGCATGCCGGTGTGCCCGGTGGTGGTGGTGACCGGCGGCGCCAGCCGGGAAGACGGCCGGCGCGTGCTGCGCGCCGGTGCGCAAGACTACATCGGCAAAGACTGGACCAGCCCGCATGCGCTCAACCGGGCAGTTGAAAATGCCTGCGAGAGCTGGGCCATGGCGCGTGAACTTCGCCAGCGCAAGGAGGCCTTGCGCCTGGTGACGGACCGCGAAATATTTCGCAGTGTGTTCAGCGACGCCACGCGCAATCTGACGGACGAGCACACGCTGAAGCGAGTGGCGTCCCAGCTGCTGGGCCTGCACCTGAGCGCAGACCGTCTAATTTATGCCGAAGTTCTCGATGATGGACTGGTGGCGATCGAGCCTGGATACGTCAACGGTGTACGCCAGATCGACGGTCTCTATCGTCTGGAGGACTATGGCCCTACCCTGCTGGCGACCTTCCAGGCGGGAGAAAATGTGACTGTCGCGGACATGCGTCAGGACGCGGGTTATTCAGACGCTGAAAAGCTGGCCTATGCAAAGCTGGAAATTGTTGGCAATCTGCTGATTCCCATTTTAAAAAGCGGCAGGCTTGTCGCTCTTCTGGGTGTCCAGCAAAAAACTCCGCGCGTCTGGACCAGCGAAGACATACTCATCGCGCGCGAAATTGCGGAGCGCACCTGGGCTGCAGTGGAGAACGTGCGATCGGAAGGAAAACTGCTTGCCAAGGAGCTGCAGTTGTCGCAAATGATGCAGATCATGCCGTCGTTCTCTGCGGTGCTGGCTGGCCCGACATTCATTTTTCAACTGGCGAACCAGTCTTACTTCGACCTGGTCAAACGGGGTCCGGAGATTATTGGGAAAACCGTTCTTGAGGCAATTCCCGAAATTGCCGATCAACCTTTTCCTGCCTTGCTTGAAGAGGTTTACCGCACCGGCAAGCCCTTTGAAGCCAAGTCCATGGTGGTCAGGCTTCCGCGTGCGCCGGGCGAGAGTCTGACCGATAGTTTTGTCGATTTTGTTTATCTGCCTTTGCGTGAAGCGGACGGCCAGGTGTCGCGCATCTTCATTCACGGTGTGGACCGCACCGCCGAAGTACGGGCGACGCAGGGACTTGGCCAGCGAGAGCGTGAGCTGCGTAGCGTGACTGAAAACACGCCCGACATGCTGACGCGTTTTGACCGTCAGTTTCGCCATGTATTCGTCAACTCGGTGGCGGAGAAATTAACGGGCCACCCGGTTACCGGGATGCTCGGAAAAACCCATCGCCAGCTGGACGTGCCGAAAAGTCTGTGCGACCAGTGGGAAAGGGCGATTCGCCACGTGTTCGATCACGGCGTGCATACCGCGCTCGAATTCTCGCTGCATACACCGCATGACGGACTGCGCCACTTTTCCTGTCGTCTCGTACCCGAATTCAGGGAGCGCGGGCAGGTGGAGTCCGCGCTGGGTGTGACCCATGACGTCACGGATCGCCGGGACTATGAGCAGCGGCTTTTAGAGCAGGATGTGCGCAAGGATGAATTTCTGGCCACGCTGGCGCACGAGTTGCGCAACCCGCTGGCGCCCATACGCACCGGCTTGCAGCTGCTTAAACTCGCACCCCGGGCCGATGTCGCTGCGCGCACATTACCCGTCATGGAGCGACAGCTGGGGCAGCTGGTGCGGCTGATTGACGATCTGCTCGATGTCTCGCGCATCAGCAGTGGCAAGATCGTGCTCAAGCGCGAGCGCATTGCCTTTCAGGACATCGCCGCTGCTGCGCTGGAGGCGTCGCGGCCACTGATCGACGTCGCCGGTCACTCGCTGACGATCGATTGGCCCGAGGATCCGGTCTGGCTGGATGCCGACCCGACTCGCCTGGCGCAAATTTTCAGCAACCTGCTGACCAATTCGGCCAAGTACATGCGTCCGGGCGGTCAGATCAAATTTTCGGCGCGACGGCAGGATGAAAACGTCTTGATCTCGGTTCTGGACACCGGCATGGGGATTCCGGCCGACATGCTCGGGTTGGTGTTCGACATGTTCACGCAGATCAACCGTACGCTCGATCGCTCGCAGGGTGGCCTGGGCATTGGCTTGTCGCTGGTCAGGACGCTGGTCGAAATGCACGGTGGCTCGGTCCAGGCTGCCAGCGGCGGCATTGATCTGGGTAGCGAATTCACGGTGAGCCTGCCGACAGCGTCGGCGCCGGCACTGGAGCCGCCGGCGCCCACAGCACAGCCCGTCGCTGCAGCTGTTGCCGGCGTGGCCGGGCACCGGATTCTGGTGGTCGATGACAACGTGGATGCAGCGGAGACCATGGTCATGCTGCTGGACTTGTCGGGTCACGAGGCACGCTCGGCTTTCGGCGGTCAGGAAGCGCTGGACATGGCGCTTGCGTTCCGCCCCGACCTGGTGTTTCTCGACATCGGCTTGCCGGGCATGAACGGCTACGAAGTGGCGCGGCGGCTGCTGGCCGAACCGGGCACCGCATCGACCAAACTGATTGCACTGACCGGCTGGGGTACCGAAGAGGACATTCGAAAGTCGAAAAGCGCTGGTTTTCACGCCCACCTGACGAAGCCCGTGGACCCGGATGCGGTGGAAGCCATGCTGACCACGTTTTTGCCCGCCCGGGAAGCCGTGTGACGGGAAACCGGACAGCGAGATTTCTGATGAATACCGACTGACAAAGACCCGAACCCCAAAACCTTGCAACCCGTGAAACCCGTGCGTCCCTTGCAACCCTTCCAACTTTCAAACCCATTTCAAGCCATGTCCACCATCACCACCGGAGAACCAGCGCAGGCCGCGTGCGCTTCCGCGGGCACGTCTGATCATCTGCAGGACCGGCTGGCCGAAGCGGCGAGCTACGCGGTGCTGCGCCGTATTGCGCCCGTGCTGCGCCACGATGTGGCGGGCTTCATGCAGCCAGTGGGCATGTTGATGATGGTGCTGCAGCGGCGCGTACAGATGCCCGAGCCCGACATGCAGGCGATCACCAAAAACGTCGCTTCTGTCAGCGCGCTGGCCAAAGAAGCCACAACCGGTTGCATGAACGCGATGGGCTGGATGGCCTCACGCGACGACAGCGGCGTCAGTTTGTGCCGCAGCGTGGATGAGGCTGCCAAACTGCTGGCAATGGAGCTGTCCGCCACCGGACTGGAGGTCGCCAACGCCATTTCAGACGATGCTTTAACCGTTCCGCAAAGTTTTTTTCGCAGTGTGCTGATGGGCGCGCTGCTGGCCTTTTGCGACCAGCGCATTCCCGGAAGCATCCTGCGGGTCAGCGTTGAAGCCGGGGCCGAGTCCGGCAGCGGCGATGTGCGTTTGATGCTGCACATGCTGCCGGGTAACGCGGCCGCTTTTGCCGCTTCTGCCGCGTCACCCGCGATCGACCGCAAACCACGCAGCATCGACTGGCATGATGTTGAGGCAATGGCCAGGTCTTTCGGCGCACGGATGTCGCGCGGCGAGGGCTGGCTGAGTCTGGATGTGCCGAGGTCTGGTTAGCGGGCCGCAGCTTGTCCGTCTTTTGGTTGTCATTAACATCGCTACGCGATGTGAGTGTCACCCACGCGCCGATACCGCGTTGCGCGCGGCGGCCTTACAGGCCGGCTGCTGCCCGAAGGGCCGCAGCTTTATCGGTGCGTTAGCTTCGGCCGGGCTTGCAGCCCTTAACTTCGCTGCGCGAAGTTAGCCTGCGCTGAAAGACCGACAAGCTCGCTTCGCTCAAGGCCTCACAGGCCTGCAGCCGCCTTGAGGGCGGCAGCCCTGTCCGTCTTTTGGTTGCCACTAACATCGCTGCGCGATATGAGTGTCACCCACGCGCCGATACCGCGTTGCGCGCGGCGGCCTTACAGGCCGGCTGCTGTCCGAAGGGCCGCAGCTTTATCGGTGCGTTCCCACGTGAATTCCGGCTCGTCGCGGCCGAAGTGGCCGTAGGCTGCGGTTTTTTCGTAGATCGGGCGCATCAGGTCCAGCATCTGGATGATGCCTTTCGGGCGCAGGTCGAAGTGCTCCTGCACCAGCGCCGACAGCTTTTCGTCAGAGATCACGCCGGTGCCTTCGGTGTACACCGTGATGTTCATCGGGTGCGCCACACCGATCGCGTAAGCCACCTGGATCTGGCACTGCCTCGCCAGGCCAGCGGCGACGATGTTTTTGGCGACGTAACGCGCGGCGTACGCCGCGGAGCGATCAACCTTTGAAGGGTCTTTGCCGCTGAAGGCGCCGCCACCGTGCGGGCAGGCGCCGCCGTAGGTGTCGACGATGATCTTGCGGCCGGTCAACCCGCAATCGCCTTGCGGGCCGCCAATGACGAAGCGGCCGGTCGGGTTGATCAGGTACTTGGTTTCCTTGAGCCACTCTTTGGGAAGCACCGGCTTGATGATTTCCTCGATGACAGCTTCGATGAATGAGGCTTTCATCTTGTGCTGGGTTTCCGACTGGTCGGGATGGTGCTGGGTTGACAGCACCACAGTGTCAATGCTGTGCGGCTTGCCGTCGACATAGCGCATCGTGACCTGGCTTTTGGCGTCAGGCCGCAAAAACGGTAGACGGCCATCTTTGCGCAGCTGCGCCTGGCGCTCGACCAGGCGGTGCGCGTAGTAGATCGGCGCGGGCATCAGCTCGGGCGTTTCGTCGCAGGCGTAGCCAAACATCAGGCCCTGGTCGCCAGCGCCAGTGTTCAGGTGGTCGTCGCTCGCGTGGTCCACGCCCTGGGCGATGTCATTGCTCTGCTTGTCGTAGCAGACCATCACCGCGCAGCCCTTGTAGTCGATGCCGTACTCGGTGTTGTCATAGCCGATGCGCTTGATGGTGTCGCGCGCGACCTGGATGTAGTCGACATGTGCGTTGGTGGTGATTTCACCGGCCAGCACCACCAGACCGGTGTTGGTCAGGGTCTCGGCGGCCACGCGCGAACGCGGGTCCTGCTTGAGGATGGCATCGAGGATGGCATCGGAGATCTGGTCGGCTACCTTGTCGGGATGGCCTTCGGAGACGGATTCGGAAGTAAAGAGAAAATCGTTCGCCATTGCGTACACTCCATGAAGTTAGTCGGCGCGTTGCCGGCTTGGGGTGCCTCGGCGAACGCTTTAGCAGTTTGGTTTAACGTCGCCCTGCAAGTTGTTCAGTAACTCGGCGACAGTTGTGATTATATGACGCCGCATTTTCCCTACACCATTTGTTAGCCGTTACCCGCTGAATGCTCTGGTTATTCCGTTTTTTCTCTGTCTGGCCGCTGGTCGCTCTGCATGCCTTGGGCGGCCCGCTGGGCTGGCTGGTGTGGGCCCTGAGCCCGCGTTACCGCCAGCAGTTCCGCGCCAATATCGCCCAGGCCGGCCTGAGTTTTGAAGACGCGCGGCCTGCCATTGCCGAGGCCGGCCGTTTTGTCGCCGAACTGCCACGGCTGTGGCTGGGCGCCAAAGGCAAGTCATGTCTTTCCAATGTGACGGTCGAGGGCCACGCGCGGGCCGTGGAGGCCTTTGCGAAAGGCAAGGGCGTGATTTTCTTTGGCTCCCACAGCGGCGGCTTTGAGCTGGCGCCGCAAGCCTTTGCCGAGCTGTACGGCCCGATCACCGCCATCTACCGCCCCGCCCGCAAGGCCTGGCTGGCCCGGCTCGAAGAAATTGCCCGTGACCGCCCCAACCTGACGGTGCTGCCGGCCGACCTGCGCGGGATCCGGCTGATGCATCGGGCCCTGAAGGCCAACCAGGGGGTGGCCATGCTGATCGACCAGGTGCCCCCCGAGGGCATGGGCGTCTGGGCGCCGTTTTTCGGCAGGCCGGCCTACACCGTGACGCTGGGTGTGCGGCTGGCTTTGCAAAACGGGGCAGCGCTGATACCGGTCACCTGCGAGCGCCTGCCGCGCGGGCGCGGCTACGTGCTGAAGTTCTGGCCGGCGATGGAAGGACTGGTGGGTGCCGATGAAGCCGGCAAGCCCGACATGGTGCCCGCCGTGACCCGCATGAACCAGATGCTGGAGGCGATGATTCTCTCCCAGCCTGGTCAGTACCTGTGGGGCTACGCGCGCTACAAGACCCCGCGCCAGGTGGGACCGCGTCCCGCCACCACGCCCGAACAGCCCCCCCAAAAAACCAGCAGGAATGCGTCTTGAAGTCACCCGGTCAACTCGCCAGCTACATCTCAACCCGGGCCGGTATTGCCGCCATGCAGTTAATGGCTTTTTTGCCATTGCCGGTGATTCGCGCGATGGGCGTGGGGCTGGGCTGGATTCTCTATGCGCTGGTGGTGCCGCGCCGGCGTGTGGTGCACACCAATCTGGCACTGTGTTTTCCTGACCGCAGCGAAGCCGAGCGGCACCAGCTGGCGCGCCAGACCTTCGTTTATTTTTCCCAGGCCTGGCTCGATCGCTCGTGGCTCTGGCATGCGCCCAAGGCCTGGGTGGCCCGGCGCGTGCACCTGACCGGCGCTGTGGACGAGCTGGCGGGCAACGAGCCGACTGTGATCTTTACCCCGCATTTCGTCGGCATTGACGCGGCCTGGGGCGGCGTGGCCCAGCGCGTGCCGCGGGTGTCGACCACGATCTACACCGACCAGTCGAACAAGCTGGTCGACGAATGGATCCTGCGCGGCCGTCAGCGCTTTGGCAACATGCGCCTTTTCGGCCGGGCTGACGGCGTGAAACCCATCATTGCAGCGCTGCGCCAAGGGCAGCCGTTTTACCTGCTGCCCGACATGGATTTTGGCGCGGATGATTCGGTTTTCGTGCCTTTTTACGGCGTGCAGACCGCCACCGTGCCCTCGCTGTCGCGCTTCGCCCGGCTCGGCCGCGCCAAGGTGGTGGCTGTGCTGGCGCGCATGACGCCGCAGGGCTACGAGGTCGAGTTCATGCCGGCGTGGAAAGACTTTCCGACGGATGATCTGGTGCTTGATACCGCCCGCATGAACGCGCATCTGCAGACTTACATCGACACGATGCCGGCGCAGTACTACTGGGTGCACAAGCGGTTCAAGACGCGGCCCGCAGGTGAGGATTCGCTGTACTAGCGCAAAGCTGGTTTCATGAGCATTTTAGGTCCCTAGCCCAGGTAATACGTGCGCAAGCAGCTATTAAAAGTATAGCAGCTGTAACGCAGACACCATGTTTCAGCGCAGGAATTTTTCGAGGTGATTGATGACCAGCTGCGGTTGCTCGTGAACGATCCAGTGCGTGGCGCCGTCGATGCGCTCGAGTTGCATCTGCGGCACGAAATCTTCCAGCCCGTTGACCAGGCCCGGCGGCAGGGCGATGTCGCCCAGGCCCCACAGCACCAGTGTGGAAAGCTCCACAGTGAACATTTCTTTTGGAAAGCTGATCGCGCTGGCCGCCGGGTCTTTTTCCGTCGCGGGGCGCAGCGGTGAGGCGCGGTAGTAGTTGCAGCCGCCTTGCAGGCCCATGCCCCACACGTCCCGGTATTGCTGCTTGACGCTTTCGGTCAGCCAGGCGTGCGGTCCGCTGGTGGCGCCCATGTTAATGAAAAACTCCCAGAGCCGGCGGTAGTCGTCTTCGGCCAGCAGCGCTTCCGCATCAGGGCGGATCAAAAAATTCATGTACGCGCTGGCCGCCTGCTGCGCCGGCGAACTTTGCAGTTCGCGCAAAAACGTGGCCGGGTGCGGCGAATTGATGATGGCGAGTTGGTCCATCAAGCCAGGCTGGCTGGCAGCGAGGTTCCAGGCGACGGCGCCGCCCCAGTCGTGCGCCACCAGGCAGGCGAGGCCCCCACGCTTGTCATTTCGTGTACTTCGCTGCCCCCCGAGGGGGCTAGCCTTGCTTGAGGCGGCCCGGCGCTGCGGCTCCCCAGATGAAGTTTCAATCGCAATCAGCGCGGCGATGTCCTGCACCAGAAATTTCGCGCGGTAGGCGGCGACTTCTGCCGGCGCGCTGGAACGCTCGAAGCCGCGCAGGTTCGGCGCCACGCAGCGGTAGCCGCCGTTTTGGGCTTTAGCAAAGTGTTCGAGCAACACGTCCCAGACAAAAGCCGCTTCCGGAAAACCGTGCAGAAACATCAGCACCGGCCGGCCTTTTTCGCCCGCCGTGCGGCATGACAGCGTGATGCCGTGCGGCAGTTCCTGCAAACTGGTTTGAATCATGATGCTATTATTTTAGTAGCTGTCTGCGCAGGTATTACCTGGGCTAGAGGCATTTTCCATGCATAAAAGGACACTTTTCAGCGTTCGCGGGGCTTCACTCCGGCTTGTCGGCGGGCTCTGGCGCGATCGCCGCACCACTGGCCACGTCAACTTCGGCCTTCACTTTTTTCGCTGGCTTCTCCACCGGATGTGCCCAGTCCCACAACTGCTGTGCCACCTCTTCCACGCCCTGGCGCTTCAGTGCGGAAAAGAGTTTGACGCTGCCACCGCCGGCCTGCAATTTCACGATTTGCAGCGCCTTGGCCGCATCCGTCTTGTTGAGCTTGTCTGACTTGGTCAGCAGCACCAGAAACTTCAGGCCGTCTTCCACGCGCGGCCTGATCACGTCGAGCAGAATTTCGTCGAGCTCGGTCAGGCCGAGACGCGGGTCGCACAGCAGCACGACCGCATGCAGGTTGTCGCGCGTCTGTAAATAGTTGCCCATCACCTGCTGCCAGCGGTATTTGGCCTCTTTGGGCACGGCCGCGTAGCCGTAGCCGGGCAAATCGGCCAGTACCGCGTCGGTCACGCCCTGTTTGCCCAGCGTGAACAGGTTGATGCTTTGCGTGCGGCCCGGCGTATTGGACGCGTAGGCCAGCCGGTGCTGCTGCGTCAGCGTGTTGATGCAGGTCGATTTGCCGGCGTTGGAGCGGCCCACGAAGGCGATTTCAGGCACGTCCAGGCGCGGCAGATGCTTGAGTTCGGGCGCCGTGGTCAGGAATTTGGCGGTGTGCAGCCAGCCCATCGCGATTTTCGGGTCCGGGCCGGGCGGCGCCTGGATTCGGGCCGGTTTGGGGGTGTTGCTGGGTGTTGGCTGAGTCATGGAAAGGGTGTTGTGGATAGGCTGAAGGCTGAGCTTGCTGGCCGGGTCGCTGGCCGACTAAAGCACCCCGGTATTCCCCGGCGCCGGGGAACGGATCGAACCCATTGTAAAATCAGAAGCTAAGCTCAAGTTTCCTGCGCCAACTCAACCACATCCCGATATGAAGCTGTTTCTTTCTTCCCTGCTGGCTCTGCTGCTGGTCGCACCTGGCACTTCGTCGTTTGCTGTCACCCCCGCAGACGGGCCCGCTGCACCTGCCAAAGTGGCCGCCAAGCCTGACCTGGTCAAGGGCGAGGCCAGCTTCACCGCGGTGTGCGCCGCCTGCCATGGCGCCGACGGCAATTCGGGCACGCCTGCCAATCCCAAGTTGTCCCAGCAGCACCCTGAGTACCTGGTCAAGCAATTGGCCGAGTACAAGAGCGGCAAACGCAAAAACGCCATCATGCAGGGCATGGCGGCGGCGCTGTCAGAAGAAGACATGAAGAACATCGCCTTCTGGGTCACCACGAAAAAAGCCAAGCCTGGTTTTGCCAAGGAAAAAGACCTGGTCGCGCTGGGCGAAAAGATTTACCGTGGCGGCGTGGCTGACCGGCAAATCCCCGCCTGCGCAGGCTGCCACAGCCCCAGCGGCGCCGGCATTCCGGCGCAGTATCCGCGCCTGTCGGGTCAGCATGCCGAATACACCGCCGCGCAGTTGACATCGTTTCGCGACGGCGTGCGTCAAAACAGCCTGCAGATGAACCAGGTTGCCGCCAAGCTCAATGACCGCGAGATTCGCGCGCTGGCTGATTACGTGGCCGGTTTGCGCTGAAGACGCAAGCAGATTCGGGGTCGCAGGTTTTTTTCCAGAAAACGGCTCTTGAATCGACAGATCAATTGAACCGAAGCCGGTGGAACTGATCACAGCAAGGCGGGCTTTTCCCTCGAAAGCCCGCCTTTTCTTTTTGGCCGGTGCCGGGCACCTGCCGCTAAATCCACGCTAGACCCATTCAGATCGAAGGCATGACAGTTTCCACACAAGGCTTGAGCGTCAATTGGGGTTCACGCACGCTCCGGGCGTCGGTCGAATTGCTGTCGTCCATGCGCTTTTCCATCTCGTTGCTGACGGTGATCTGCATCGCGTCGGTCATCGGCACCGTGCTGAAGCAGCAGGAGCCGCTGGGCAACTACGTCAATCAGTTCGGCCCGTTCTGGGCCCAGGCTTTCACGCTGGTCAACCTCAACACCATCTACAGCGCGTGGTGGTTTTTGCTGATCCTGGTTTTTCTGGTGGTCAGTTGCAGCCTGTGCATCGCCCGCAATACACCCAAAATTCTGGCTGACCTCAACCAGGTCAAGGAGAATGTGCGCGAGCAGAGCCTCAAGGCCTTTGGCCATCGTGCGGAAGGTGCGCTGGCCGAGTCGCCCGAGGCAGCAGCGAACCGCTTCGGCCAGACGCTGGTGCAAAGCGGCTGGAAGGTCAAGCTGCAGCATCGACCAAGACCCGACGGGGGTGGCTGGATGGTCGCCGCCAAAAAGGGCTCGGCCAACAAGCTGGGTTATATCGCCGCGCACAGTGCCATCGTGCTGGTGTGCGTGGGCGGGCTGCTGGACGGCGACCTGATCGTGCGTGCGCAGATGTGGCTCAACGACAAATCCACCTTCACCGGCGGCGGCCTGATTGCCGATGTGCCGCAGCAGCACCGCCTGAGCGCCAGCAACCCGACATTCAGGGCCAACCTGCTGGTGGCCGAAGGTGCGCAGTCCGGCACAGCGATATTGAACCAGCCGGGCGGCGTGCTTCTGCAAGACCTGCCTTTTTCAATCGAGCTGAAAAAATTCATCGTCGAGTACTACTCGACCGGCATGCCCAAGCTGTTTGCCAGTGACATCGTCATCCACGACAAGGAAACCAGCGAGAAGATTCCGGCACGGGTCGAGGTCAATCATCCTGCGAGTCACCGCGGTATCGAGATTTATCAATCGAGCTTTGACGACGGCGGCTCGAGCGTCACGCTCAAAGCGATTCCGATGGCGGCGGCCTCGAAGCCGTTTGAAATCAAGGGGACGATTGGTTCTACCTCCGATCTTTCTAACGGCGCCGAAAAGCTCACGCTGGAATACACCGCGCTGCGGGTCATCAACGTCGAAAACTTTGGTGCCAGTGGCTCCGGTTTGAGTGGCACCGATGTGCGCAAGGTCGACTTGCGGCAGGCCCTTGATTCGCGTCTCGGTGCGGCCAATAAAACCGTAACGCAAAAAGAGCTGCGCAATGTCGGCCCGAGCGTGACCTACAAATTGCGCGATGCGGCGGGCCAGGCGCGTGAATACCAGAACTACATGCTGCCCGTGAAGATGGATACCGCCGCTGACGTCCCGGCCGTGTTCCTGATGGGTGTGCGCGAAACACCGGCCGAAGCGTTTCAGTACCTGCGTATTCCTGCCGATTCCGAGGGCGGCATGAATACTTTCCTTGGCTTGCGTGCGGCGCTGGCTGATCCGGTGCAGCGCGAGCGTGCCGTGCGCCGTTATGCGGTCAAGGCGGTGGGCAGCGACAAGCCCGAGCTGGTTCAGCAACTGGGTGCATCGGCCTCGCGCGCGCTGGCCCTGTTTGCCGGCGCCAGTCCAGACGCGGCACCTGCAGGTGGCACCCCCAACGCAAAAACGCCCGCCGGCTTGCAGGCGATTTCGAACTTCATGGAAGTCAATGTGCCCGAGGCCGAGCGCGAACGGGCTGGCGACGTGCTGATCCGTATCCTGAATGGCGTGCTGTTCGAGCTGACGCAGATGACACGTGAGCAAGCCAGTTTGAAGCCGCTGCCGCAGGACGAAAAAACGCAGGGCTTCATGTCGCAGGCGGTGCTCAGCCTGTCGGACGCGTACCACTATCCGGCGCCGATGGCGTTCGAGCTGAAAGATTTCACGCAGGTGCAGGCCAGTGTGTTCCAGGTCACGCGCGCACCGGGGAAAACCATTGTCTATCTGGGCTGCGCTCTTCTGATTCTGGGCGTGTTTGCGATGCTGTATGTGCGGGAGCGTCGTGTCTGGGTCTGGCTCGCACCCGTTAGTGACAATGCCGCCTCGGGTGACGGCGCGGCGGGTTCAGTGCCAGAATCAAAGCGAGGCAGTTACGCCACGATGGCCCTGTCAACCAACCGCAAGACCATGGACGGCGACAAGGAATTTGACATGTTGAAGACGAAACTGCTGCAGGTACACGGATGAACACAACCACCCTCAACAACGAAAACGTTACGACGACGCTGAGCGCCAACCGCGGCGCACCTGATGGAGCGACGCTGAGCTTGAATCAGGGCTACTTTGCCCGCCGCAATGCGTTCGATTGGGTCTTCGCGGTGATCGTGGCAACGGGTGCCCTGTACGCATTTGCCCGCTACAACGCGTTCATGGATGTGTACGAAAAAGGCATTCTGCTGGCAGCTATTCCCGCGGCAGTTTCGATGGGGTGGTTCTGGCGGCCGCTGCGGGCGCTGATGCTGCTGGTTGCCGGTTTTTCGCTGCTGGCGATTGCGTTGTACCAGGTCGATGGTGCGGGAAGCCTGGCGCGCGCTGAACAGGTTTTCTGGCTCAAGTATTTCTTTTCCAGCCAGTCCGCCATTTTGTGGATGAGCGTGCTATTTTTCATGAGCACGACTTTTTACTGGCTGGGCATGTTCAGCTCGACCCAAAGCGGTCACAGCGCGACGCTTGAACTGCTGGGTTCCCGCATCGCCTGGGTGGCGGTGGGTATGGCGCTGATCGGCACCATGGTGCGCTGGTATGAAAGCTATTTGATAGGCGCCGACGTCGGGCACATCCCGGTCAGCAACCTGTATGAAGTGTTCGTACTGTTTTGCTGGATGACGGCAGCGTTTTATCTGTATTTTGAAGAGCAATACGACACACGCGCGCTCGGCGCCTTCGTGATGCTGGTTGTCAGCGCGGCGGTGGGCTTTTTGCTCTGGTACACGGTGGTGCGCGAAGCCCATGAAATCCAGCCGCTGGTGCCGGCGCTAAAAAGCTGGTGGATGAAGCTGCATGTGCCGGCGAACTTCATTGGCTACGGCATGTTTGCGCTGGCGGCGATGGTGTCGCTGTCGTACCTGATCAAGCAGCAGGCTGACGAGACGCGCTGGTACCGGCTGACGCCGCTGTGGTTGTTGGGTGTGGTGTTGTGCTTCGTACCGATTGTTTTCCGCAAATCGCCCGCGGATGTTGGCGGTAGCAGTTATTGGGCTGGCTATTTGCTGGTGTCGGGGCTGATCGCGACAGGAATCTTGTTGGGTCGCAAGCGCATTGCCGCGCGCCTGCCCAGCTTCGAGGTGCTGGACGATGTCATGTACAAGGCAATTGCGGTCGGCTTTGCTTTTTTCACGATTGCCACGGTGCTGGGCGCGCTGTGGGCAGCCGAGGCGTGGGGCGGCTACTGGAGCTGGGACCCGAAAGAAACCTGGGCCCTGATTGTCTGGCTCAATTACGCCGCCTGGCTGCACATGCGGCTGATGAAGGGCCTGCGCGGCACGGTGGCGGCCTGGTGGGCGTTGACGGGTCTGGCGGTGACCACCTTTGCGTTTCTGGGTGTCAACATGTTTTTGTCGGGCCTGCACAGCTACGGCACGTTATAGAGATATCCAGGACACATCCATGTAAGAGTTGGCTGCGTATTCAGACTAATTAGCAGACTAAACAGCCATTGAATAAGGATCTCACCCATGCTCATCAAAACCAGTGCCAGCGGATTCAATCACCCCGTTTCGAGCGAGATCACGTCGCAGGGCACCTATCAGCAACGTCGGGACCTGATCAAACTCATGGCCACCGGTGCGGCTGGCGCTGCGTTGGCGAGCTGGGCAGGCAGGCAGGCGATCGCCCAAACGGTGCAAAAGCCGGGCAAGCTGGCGGCGCTGGCCGGTGGCAAGTCGGCAGTCGCCGGTGCCGTGACGATGGAAAAAATCACCGAGTACAAAGACGCCAGCACCTACAACAATTTCTACGAGTTTGGCACTGACAAGGCCGACCCCGCGAAGAATGCCGGCACGCTGGTGACCAAGCCGTGGTCGGTGGCGATCGAAGGCATGGTCAAGCAGCCGAAAAGCTACACGCTTGAAGACCTGCTCAAACTCAGCCCGCAGGAAGAACGCATTTATCGCATGCGCTGTGTCGAAGGCTGGTCGATGGTGATCCCGTGGGTCGGTTATTCGCTGTCTGAGCTGATCAGGAAAGTCGAACCACTGGGCGGCGCCAAGTACGTCGAGTTCATCACGCAGGCGGATCCGAAAACCATGCCTTTTGTGGGCTCACGCGTGCTTGAGTGGCCGTATGTGGAAGCGCTGCGCATGGACGAAGCGATGAACCCGCTCGCGCTGCTGACGTTCGGCATGTACGGCGAAGTGTTGCCCAACCAGAATGGCGCACCGGTGCGCCTGGTGGTGCCGTGGAAGTATGGATTCAAGAGCGGCAAGAGCATTGTCAAGATCCGTTTCACTGACAAAGAGCCGCGCACGGCCTGGAACAAGGCCGCGGCCAGCGAGTACGGGTTTTACTCCAACGTCAACCCGGACGTCGATCACCCACGCTGGAGCCAGGCGACCGAGCGACGCATTGGCGAAGACGGCCTGTTCGCGAAAAAGCGCAAGACGCTGATGTTCAACGGCTACGAGGCGCAGGTCGGCCAGTTGTACGCCGGTATGGATCTGAAAAAGAATTTCTGACGTTCCGGCGCCATGATGTCCAGCCAAAAGCTGCTGCTGCATCCGGCAGCAAAGCCCACTCTTTTCGCGATTTGCCTGCTGCCGTTTGCCTGGCTGTTCTATAGCGCGCTGACGATGCAGCTGGGCGCCAATCCGCAGGAAGCGCTGATTCGTGCCACCGGTGACTGGACGCTGCGATTCCTGTGCATCGTGCTGGCGGTAACGCCACTGCGAACCATCGCCGGGTTGCCCGCGCTGGCGCGCTTTCGACGAATGCTGGGGCTGTTCGTGTATTTCTACGTGGTGGTTCACCTGCTGAGCTACAGCTGGTTCGACATGGGTTTTGACGTGGCCGATATCATCAAGGACATCATCAAGCGGCCCTTTATTCTGGTGGGATTTTCAGGATTTTTGTTGTTGACGCCGCTGGCTGCGACGTCCTTCAACGCAGCAATCAAGGCCATGGGCGCGAGGCGGTGGCAGCTGCTGCACAAGCTGGTCTATGTGATCGCCGGCCTGGGGTTGCTGCACTTCTTCTGGATGCGTGCTGCCAAAAACAACTTCGCTGAAGTGTTTGTGTATGCCGTCATCGTCGCCGTGTTGCTGGGCTGGCGTGTAGCTCAATATTTAAAGAAAAAGAGGCTGCATCCCAGGCAAAACGTGCGTGAGCAGCTATCGTAATGATAGCGAAAGCAGCTGCGGCCTAGTCGGCGACGAGGTGTTCATGGCGTATCTGGTCCTGCGCCGTTTCACGCTGACGGATCACATGTACCTTGGCACCATCGACCAGTACTTCGGCCGCGCGACCGCGGGTGTTGTAGTTGCTGGACATGCTCATGCAGTAGGCGCCAGCTGAAAGTACCGCAAGCAGGTCGCCGGCTTTGACGTCTAGCAGGCGGTCATGGCCGATCCAGTCACCGCTTTCGCATACCGGGCCTACCACGTCGTACATGACGTTGTTCCCGGCTTGCTGGTTTATCAAGGCGGGCACGATCGCATGAAAAGCCTGGTACATCGCAGGCCGTGGGAGATCGTTCATGGCCGCATCGATGATGCAGAAATTCTTCTGCTCGCCAGGTTTCACGTACAGCACCTCGGCGAGGCAGACGCCCGCGTTGCCGACCAGTGAACGGCCCGGCTCGATCATCAGTTTTCGCTGGCCGTAACCTCGTGCGTCAAGCTTGGCGAGCAGCTCGCGCCACAGCGCATCTGCTGCGGGCGGTGCGTCGTTGTTGTAGTTGATACCCAGGCCGCCGCCGAAGTCGATGTGCTCTAGCGGTATACCCGCGGCTTCGATATCAGCCACCAGGTCCAGCACCCGGTCCATGGCATCCAGGTAAGGCGTACTGTCGGTGATTTGCGAGCCAATGTGGCAGTCGATACCGGCCACGTGCAAGCCGGGCAATGACGCAGCGTGTCGGTAAATTCGCAGCGCGTCTTCGTGCGCCACGCCAAACTTGTTGCCCTTCAGGCCAGTTGAAATGTACGGGTGCGTTTTCGGGTCGACGTTGGGATTGACGCGAATGCTCACCGGGGCAACCCGGTTCATGGCGCTGGCGACGCTGGCGAGCACGTTGAGCTCGGCTTCGCTTTCAACATTGAAGCAGCCAATCCCTGCCTCGAGTGCCTGTTTCATTTCCGCGCGCGTTTTGCCGACGCCTGAAAAAATCACCTTGCGAACGTCGCCACCGGCGGCGAGCACACGTTCCAGTTCGCCGCCAGAGACAATGTCAAAACCGCAACCGGCCTGGGCAAACACCTGCAATACGCCGAGTGACGAGTTGGCCTTCATGGCATAGCAAATCTGAGCGTCCCGCCCTTCGAAGCCGCGCTGGTAGGCAGCAAGGGCGGACAGCATGGCGGCTTTTGAATAGACAAAAAGTGGCGTGCCATGAGCTTCGACCAGATTCGATACGGCCACATCTTCGACAAACAGCGCTTCATCACGGTAAGCGGTGAAGGGATGGCCGGGCAGGACCGCCGGGTCGGCGGCCAGCATGGCGTGGGAGACGGCATTGTTCATCGGGGAGCCGACGCAGAAGGCGCCGGAGCAGTGTTGGCCGGAGTCGGGTTGACGGCAGTGCCAGCAGGAGCGGTGGGCGGCGTGGCGATGAAAAGAGGCCCTTTTTGTCCGCAGCCGGTCATCATCGCTGACGCGACCACGAGGGCAGCAAGGCCATGCGTGGGAGCAGGCGTTCGCAGCGGGCCTAAAATTTGAGGTGAAAAAACCATGAATGGATTGTAATGACCGACCTCGAATACCAGAACCATGCCGAACGCGCGTTGAACGCGATCGAGCTGGCGTGCGACCGCATCAACGATGAGACCGATGCGGACATCGACAACCAGCGCGTCGGTGGAATGGTCACCCTCATATTTCGCAATGGCAGCCAGATCGTCGTCAACCTGCAAAAGCCCTTGCACGAAATCTGGATGGCCGCCAAGGCCGGCGGCTTCCACTACAAGTTCATTGGTAGCAACTGGATGGACACCAAGGGCAACGGCGAATTCTTCGCCAATCTCACGCGCTACGCGAGCGAGCAGGCGGGGCTGAAGCTCAGTTTCTGAACAAATCCAGGATACTGCGGC
>JANNKV010000225.1:0-6461 GCA_031396485.1 Polaromonas sp.
GGCTCGTCGAAATACTCGACATTGTTGGACGCGATGCCGACCCCGACGGTGCCGCTCCAGTCGGTGATGTCGGGCAGTTCGGCGCTGATGTGGTCGAGGATGTCCTGCGCATCTCTGGCGTAGTGGTCGGTGATGTAGAGCAGGCCCAGCGTGGGCGCGCTGGCGTAGCCAGGCAGCGCCCGGTGCGCGCGCAGCTGCGCTAGCACCAGGCCGGCTGCCATCTGCCACTGCGGGTGCGTGGCATGACCGTAGGGGAAAAGCTTCATGAATCGTCTTGAAAAAGCCGACCGGCAGGCGGGTGCGGTTGCCCGGTCGCTGGTCGCGGGGGATTAACGGTGGGTTGGCAGAGACTAAGGGGGATTTACGGGGAACAACGAGGTTCTTAACGCCCTGTTTTACCAGTCGTTTTGGCCGCCGTCTTGCGCGGGGTCTTCTTGGCAGCAGCGGATTTTGACTTGCCAGGGGTTGCGGCCCGGGCCGTTTTGCCGGTGCCCGGTGACGGCCAGGCCTGGCTGCTTCGCAAAGCCGTGTTCATGGCCGAACGCGCGCCGTCGGCCATGGTTTTGCCGGCGCTTTCAGCCATGTTTTTCGCCATGCCCCTGGCCATGCCGGTGGCGCTTTTCATGGCGTCTTTGGCCATGCCGGTCGCCATGTTCTTGCCGGTGTCGATGACGGTTTTTCGCGCCACATCTTTCATCGCGTCGGCGGCGATGGTCTGAAACTGCTGCGTCAGTGCGCCCCACCACTGCATCGGGTCGACCACGCCTGCGGCTTCGGCGGCCTTGGCGGATTTGGGTTTGTGCGCAGGGGCGGGGGTCTCTGATGCCTCGGATTTACCGGTGCCAAAGGTGGTTTCCGGTACTTCCAGCCCGGAAAAAGTCTTGGCCTTGTCGGCCACCCGCTGCACGCCGCCGGCCACGGTGTCGGCCACCTTGAGCTTGAAGGCGTTGGCCACATCACCCATGTTGAAGTTCATGCCCTTCAGCGTCGCCAGCGTCATTTTTTGCACCTCAAGCGCCTGAATGGTGGCTTTCAGCGCGGCGGCGTTCTGATCCAGCCAGAACTGCACCGCCTTGAGTTCCTGGATGCGCTTGTCGAGCTCTTCGACGTTCAAGGTCGGGGCGACCCAGTTGCCGAGGTTGGGCAGCTGCGGAATACTTTGCGCGGCGCTGCCAGCGGCCTGCTTGGCCAGGTTCTGCAAAAAATCGAACCCGGGCACCAGCTTGCCGAAGCCGGCAAAGGAAGAATTGTCTGCGTCACTCATGGTTGTCTCCTGGCAGGTTGTGCAATAGTGCATCTCGTTGAATAAGCGGCGCTGCGCGGCGTTCGTTTTTCAATACCCCGACCACCCCGCAAGCGACTGCTTCATTGTGCAACGCCACAGCGCCACGTCAATCAATTTTGCTGCAGCGCGCCTTGCACTGACTCCAGGGCGGCGCAACAGCCTTCAAAACAGCTATTTCAAGCCTTTTTCAAGCCTGTTTCAAGTAAAAATGGCCGCTAGCCCAGGTAATATATGCGTAAGCAGCTACTATTTTGATAGTGACTGACTTCACGGACAGCACCAGCCGATCACGCAGCAGCGCGTTGCCGGCGCCTGATAAGCTTGCGCCATGAAAAGCGCGTCGCCCCCCGTCACTGATGCACCCGACCTGCTCCCGCACCGCCGGGCTGGGCTCTGCCTGAGCGGGCCCGCCGAATGAACTACACCTTCGTTTCCGCGACGATTTTGCTCATTCTGATCACCGACCCGGTCGGCAACATTCCGATTTTTGCGAATGCGCTCAAGCATGTGGAACCGGCGCGGCGCCCGCTGGTGATCCTGCGCGAAATTTTGATTGCGTTTGTGCTGCTGCTGACCTTCATGTTCGTCGGCGAGGGTTTTCTGCAGGTGATGAACCTGAGCGCGCTGTCGCTGCAGATCGGCGGCGGCGTGATTCTGTTCTTGATCGCGCTGCGCATGATTTTTCCGCCACCCGCCGCGCAGGTCGCCGACGAAGTGCGCGAGCCGCTGATCGTGCCGCTGGCGGTGCCGGCGATTGCCGGGCCGTCGGCGCTGGCCACCGTGCTGCTGCTGGTGTCGCAGCAGCCCGACAAGCGCATGGAATGGATTGCCGCGCTGTGCGTCACGATGGTGGTGAGCGCCGTGGTGCTGGTACTGGCCGAGCGCATTCAGCGCGTGGCCGGCGACCGCTTTGTGACCGCGCTGGAACGGCTGATGGGCCTGGTGCTGGTGGCGGTGGCTATCGAAATGATGCTGCGCGGCATCAAGACTTTTGCCGGGCAGCTGTCGGGCGCCTGATATCCGGCGGTCGAGTTCAGTCTTCCTTGTCGTCGTCTTTCAGGTCGTCTTTCAAGTCAGCCTTCGGCGCTGCCTTCGCGGCTTTCTTGCCCGACTCGGGTTTTTCGAGTTCCACGATTTTCTGATCGATCGCGCCAAATACCGACTGCCCGTCTTTCCCCTTGACCTCGATGCGAATCGTGTCGCCGAACTTCATGAAGGCCGTTTTCGGCTTGCCGTCCTCGATGGTTTCGATTGCGCGTTTTTCGGCGATGCAGCTGTAGCCGTGGCTCCAGTCCTTGTTGCTGACCGTGCCTGAGCCGATCACGCTGCCGGCGCGCACATTGCGGGTTTTGCACAGGTGCGCAATCAGCTGGCCAAAGTGAAACGTCATTTCCGGCCCCGCTTCGCAGAAGCCCACCTTGCGGCCGTTCCAGGTGCTTTGCAGCGTCAGGTTCAGGCGCCCGCCCTCCCACGCGTCGCCGACTTCGTCGAGCGTGACCGCGACCGGGCTGAAAGCGGTGGCCGGCTTGCTCTGCACAAAGCCGAAGCCCTTGGCCAGTTCGTCAGGAATCAGGTTGCGCAGCGACACATCGTTGGCCAGCATCAGCAGGCGAATGCCGTCGATGGCTTGCTCGGGCGTGCTGCCCATGGGCACGTCGGCTGTGATGACGGCGATTTCGGCCTCAAAGTCGATGCCAAAGGACTCGCTCGCGGCCACCACGTCGTCGCACGGGCCGATGAAGTCGTCGCTGCCGCCCTGGTACATCAGCGGGTCGGTATAAAAAGTGGGCGGCACTTCGGAATTGCGCGCCTTGCGCACCAGCTCGACGTGGTTGATGAAGGCCGAACCATCAGCCCACTGGTAGGCGCGCGGCAGCGGCGCCATGCAGCGGGCGGGCTCGAACGGAAAGGCGTGGCGCGCCTTGCCCTGGTTCAGGGCGTCATACAAATCCTGCAGCTGCGGCGACAAAAAGCCCCAGTCGTCGAGCACCTGCTGCAGGCGGGTGGCGATGCCGGTCGCATAATGCGCGGTCGACAGGTCGCGCGAGACGACGACCAGCTGGCCGTCGCGCGAGCCGTCTTTGTAGGTGGCGAGTTTCATCGAGAGCCCAGGTTACAGTGCAAAATTACGGTAAGTGAAATGAGTTTACCTAACTGTAATCTGAAACCCGCCAGCCAATCATGACCGCTACTGCAGACACGCTACATCCGGCCTTCGTGGCGGCGATCGATCCGGACCGGCTCACCCCATCGCTCACAGACCTACCCCCGCCACGCGCCGGCATCCAGTCGGTCGAGGTCGGCTACACCCTGCTGGCCGCCCTCGGCGCCGCGCCCGGCCCGCTGATGCTGCGCGACCTGGCCGCTGCGGCCGGCATGAACGCCGCCAAGGCGCACCGCTATCTGGTGAGCTTTCAGCGCCTGGGGCTGGTGGTGCAGGACCTGGCCAGCAACCGGTATGACCTCGGCCCGGCCGCACTCAAGCTAGGGCTCGCCTCCATTTCAAGGCTGGACAGCGTGAAGCTCGCGCGCCAGCGGCTGCCTGACTTGATGAACCGCATCGGTCACACGCTGGCCCTCGCCGTCTGGGGCAATCAGGGGCCGACGATTGTTCACTGGGAAGAATCGCCACGTGCCATCACCGTCAGTCTGCGGTTGGGCGATGTGATGCCGCTGCTGTCGTCGGCCACCGGTCTGTGCTTTTCCGCGTTCATGTCGCGGGGCGTGGCGTCGGCTGACTTGCACCCGAGGGTTGCCTTGCTACTGAATGAAGAATTGACGCGCGGCCAGCGGCTGACACGCGCCGATTTGCCAGCCAGCCTGAGCGAGGTGAACGGCTTGCTGGCCGAAGTGCGTCAGCGCGGCCTGGCGCGCGTGGTCGGCACGCTGCTGCCGGGCGTCGGCGGGTTTTGCGCGCCAGTGTTCGACGCCGACGGGCATCTGGTGTTGGGCATGGTGGCGCTCGGGTCGCTGGCCAGCTTTGAGGTGGCCTGGGACGGCCCGGTGGCCGTGCAGCTGGCCGCTGCGGCGCAGCAACTTTCCAGCGATCTGGGGTTCAGAGGCGCATGACCTCACGTGTGGCTTCAGCCACTTTATCGTTCGCGCCACCCACGCCCCACGCGGCGAAGCGGCCGCCACTGACCGCGCTGGCGCTTCTGGCGCTGGGGGTGCTGGCGGTTCACGCCTGGCTGCTGACGTCAGCCCCGAGCCACGTCAGCCCGGCGGAGAATCCAGCGACCCGATCGGAGTTAACGCCAGCGCTGGAAATTCGCCGCATTGAGCCCCCGCCGACACCCGCCGTGGTGGCGCCTGAACTGATTGCCGCTGCACCGGCACCCAAACCCGTCCGCAAGCCTGTTTTTAAGCAAAAACAGCCTCCAGCCCAGGTAAATCCTGCGCCAGCAGCTCCTGAATTAATAGCGACACCTGTGCCGACGGAAGAGTCGCCTCTGGCACCGGTACCCGACGCGCAGCCCAGCGCAAACGCCAGCGAGGCCGGAAAAGACGAGGCGGGCGCAGCCAGCGCGGCGATGGCTGCAGCCTCGGCCGCCAGCAACCCAAGCAGCCCCGCCGAGCCAGCGACCCCAGCCTTGCCGGCGCTTCCGCAAACCACCGCCGTCACCGCCATGGCGCTGCCCGGCAGCGCCGAACTGAAATACAAGGCGACCGGTTTGTCCAAGGGCCTGACCTACCATGCCAACACCGAACTGGCGTGGTTCCATGATGGCAGCAGCTACAACACCCGCATGACGCTGTCGGCCTTCCTCGTCGGCTCGTTCGTCTGGTCCAGCGCCGGGCAGGTCACGCCGGAAGGGCTGGCGCCCACCCGCTTCGCCGAAAAAAGACGCGGTGAAGTCGCGGCTCATTTCGAGCCCGACAAGGGGCAGATCATTTTCAGCGCCAATACGCCCAGCGCGCCATGGATCAAGGGCGCGCAAGACCGAGCGACGGTGTTTATCCAGCTGGCCGGCATGCTGGCCGGCGACCCGTCGGCGTTTCCGCCCGGCTCCAGCATTTCGCTCTACACGGTGGGGCCCCGGAGCGCCGACCTCTGGACCTTCGTGGTCGAGTCCATCGAGTCCATCAACCTGCCCGCCGGCGACATGCAGGCGCTCAAACTGACCCGAAAACCGCGCAGCGAGTATGACAACAAGGTAGAGCTCTGGCTGGCGCCATCGCTCGGCTACCTGCCGGTGCGCAGCAAAGTCACCCAGGCGGATGGTGCCTTTGTGGACCAGCAGCTCAGCGCGGTCAGGATGTTTTAGGGGAGCGCCGAAAGAGATCGCGCTTTCACGTGTCAAAGTCCACAGAAACACCAGTTACGGTTATCCCTGTCGGCCTTGAAGTCGGCACGAGCGTTGCAATATAGGTTCAAAGGAATACGCAATGCACATGCTCTACGACTCGGAATCTTTTGTGGTGGTGCAGATCCACGCCAACGCGCCCGAAGAATCGGCGCCTGCGCCCGCCATTCCCCAACTCGCACGCCACGGTTTTGAGATCGTCGACAAGCGATCTGGTAAGGAAGTGTATCTGGACGGCTCCTGGGCCGAGATGTTCCAGCAGCGTCTGAGCGCCTGGGCGCAGAACACGCCGACGCAGGAAGAAATCGAAGACACACTGGAAGGCTATAGCGGCCTGGCCAATACGCCGGTCTCCCTGCACTAGGAGTCTGGGCGGCAGAAGGCGTCGAAGCGAAAAGTGGCCCCAGCGCCGACTAGTTTTTGACGATTTCGCCGCCAAATATCTGGATATTTGGCAAGAAAGTGGCCAAAAAAATGGACCGCTGCGGACACTTTGCAGCCGGCGCACCCTTCTGCCGCCCAGACTCCTAGGGACCCTCTGCATAACTCTGGCGGGACTGTGGTGCGCGGATCGGGATGGGCCGCAAGGCGTCTTTTTGCAGCCAATAGCAGGGCTATTGGCAAGAAAAACAACGCCGCGGACCGCCCGAGCCCGCGCTGCCACAGACCGCAGGGAGTTATGCAGAGGGTGCTTACGCGACATGGTCACCATCTACCTGCGCTATGTGCTGAACACCGGCAAGCTCAAGGAGTTTGAGCACTACGGCAAGCTGTGGATTCCGCTGGTTGAAAAATTCGGTGGCAGGCACCACGGCTATTTCATGCCCAGCGAAGGCGCCAACAACATCGCGCTGGCATTGTTCACCTTTGAC
>JANNKV010000251.1:0-2137 GCA_031396485.1 Polaromonas sp.
ATGCCACGCGGTGGCGGCGCGGTCTTCGCTGGCGCCGGTGATAGCGATCTTGAACTTGCGCGGCAGGAAGGCGAACTCGGGGTGCAGCGTGCTCCACTGACGCATGATTTCCGCAAACGGGCGCGGATCGGCCAGCTCGTCGTCGGCGATGCCAGCGCGTTCGTCGCTGGTGATGTTGCGGATGCAGTTGCCGCTGGTCTGAATGCCGTGCATGTTCACGCTGGCCAGCAGGTCCATCACGTCGGCGGACTTGTCGAGCGGAACCCAGTTGTATTGCACGTTCTGGCGCGTAGTGAAGTGTGCGTAGCCTTTGGTCAGGCGGCTGTGCACCGGCGGGCCGTTCGGAACCGGAACGGCGCCTAGTTTGTCTTGCGCGGCCTGTGCGCCTTCGATCAGCGCTGCATCAGGCTGGTCATAGTCGCGGGCGATGGTGGCCAGCACGCGCAGCTGCGCGCTGGAAAGTTCGCCGTAAGGCACAGCCACGCGCAGCATGGGCGCGTAGCGCTGCACATACCAGCCGTTTTGCAGGCGCAGCGGGCGAAATTCGTCTTCGGGCAACTGCCCGGTCTGCCAGCGCGTGAGTTGGTCACGGTACTGGTCGGCTCTGGCCTTGACGAACTGGCGGTCAAATTCTGTGTATTGATACATGGATGACGACGTGCGAAGCAGAGTCGGTAAATGACGAAAAGGGCTGACTATATCGAAATGAGCTTGGCGCCGGCGTAGGCCAGCAACACGGAAAGCAGCGAGCGGATCACGCGTTCGGGCGTTTTGTGCATCAGATGCGTGCCCAGCCAGATGCCGGGCAGCGAGCCGGCCAGCAGCCACGCCAGCAGCGACCAGTCGACCGAGCCTATCGACGCATGGCCGAGGCCGGCCACCAAGGTCAGCGGCACTGCGTGGGCAATGTCGGCGGCGACGATGCGCGACAGCGGAAGCGTGGGGTAGAGCAGCATCAGCACAATCACACCGATCGCACCAGCACCCACCGAGGTGATGGTGACCAAGGTGCCCACGATCGCTCCAAACACCACGGGCAGCGCCCAGTGGCTTGGGCGCGTGGCCTCAGCGAGCTTGTCGGGCGCGATAGCCGTGGGAACGGCTTTGCCGCGCAGCACCTTGTAGAACGTGGCCGCTGCCGTCAGCAGCAGCGCCAGGCCCAGCGTGGTGGTCATCAACGTTTGCGTTGCCGCGTTCGCTGGCCCCAGCCGCTGCAGCACATAAAGCGTCACCAGTGATGCAGGAATGCTGCCCGCCGCCATCTGCACCACGATGCGCCAGTCAATGGCGCGCTTTCGGGCCAGGCGCACGGTACCACCCATTTTGGTGAAAGCGGCAAAAAGCAGGTCGGTGCCAATCGCCAGATGAGGCTTGATGCCGAAAACGAAGATCAGCAGCGGCGTCATCAGCGAGCCGCCACCGACCCCTGTCAAACCGACCACCAGGCCAACCACGAACCCGGCAAAAACGAAGGCAAGATCATGCATAGCCAGCGAATGTAGCTTTGCGGCCTTAGAACGCAAACGACAGATTTGTTCTGCCGTTATGCAAATAAGCTTATTCGTTCCAGCGTGAATCAAGTGCTTCGGTTGTTGTCGGCACACAGGTGACACGAAACGTTGTGTGCACTGGTACAGTCCCTGCTTTTATGAATCGATCAAACGCCCAATGCGGATCTAAGGCGGATCTATGGCGGATCGAAGGCCCGCCGGCAACGGCCACCTGCAACGGCCACCTGTTTACTTCTGGAGAAACCCTTGAAATTTTCAAAGTCTGCCCTTGTGGGCGGTTTGCTGCTGGTGTTGCTGGCTGGCGCGAGCAGTTCGCTGCTGGCGCAAGCGTCTGGCAAGGCGCCGATCAAGATTGGAGAGATCAACAGCTACTCCAACATTCCGCAGTTCACCCTGCCGTATCGGCAGGGCTGGCAACTGGCCGTCGAAGAGCTCAATCAGGCTGGTGGTTTGTTGGGCCGCAAGGTCGAAGTCATTGCGCGTGACGATGGCGGCAAGCCCGAGGAAGCGCTGCGCCACGCGATTGAACTCACATCGCGGGAAAAAGTCGACGTACTCGCGGGCGGATTCTTGTCCAACGTCGGGCTGGCGCTGGCCGACCACGCGCAGAAAAACAAAAGGGTTTT
>JANNKV010000265.1:0-13406 GCA_031396485.1 Polaromonas sp.
GGCCACCATCGACGACACGCTATCCAGCCGACTGGATACCCCATCACCGCCAGCTGCCCCCAGCTCGCTGGCGTTTGACCGCACTCCGGTGTTGCGGGCCAATGGCCGCGCGTTTGCGCACATTGCCCAATTTCATCCCCAGCTCACCGCCTTCCGCCGCGACCTGCACGCACACCCGGAGCTCGGGTTCGAAGAAATTTATACCGCTGGCCGCGTGGCAGAGGCGCTGAAATTGTGTGGTGTCGACGAGGTGCATACCGGCCTTGGCAAGACCGGGGTCGTGGCGGTCATCAAGGGCAGGCAAAGCGGCCCCTTGCATGGCGGCCTCAAGCCCATGGTAGCCCTGCGCGCCGACATGGACGCGCTGACCATGACCGAGCACAACGCCTTCGGCTGGAAGTCCGCCAGGCCCGGGCTGATGCACGGCTGCGGCCACGACGGACACACCACGATGCTGGTGGGCGCAGCGCGGTATCTGGCCGAGACCCGAAATTTCGCCGGCGACGCGGTACTGGTGTTCCAGCCGGCCGAAGAGGGGCGCGGCGGTGCCTCGGCCATGATCGGCGACGGCCTGTTTGAGCGCTTTCCGGTGCAGGCCATCTACGCCATGCACAACTGGCCCGCCATGCAGCCCGGCACCATTGGCCTGAACGCCGGGCCCATGATGGCCGCGGCCGACCGCATCACCATTACCGTGACCGGCAAGGGCGGCCACGGCGCGCATGCCTACCTCACTGTCGACCCGGTACTGGCCGCCGCGCACATCATCACGGCGGTGCAGAGCATCGTGTCGCGCAACGTCAAGGCCATGGACAGCGCCGTCATCAGCATTTGTGCGGTGCAGGCCGGCGACCCCAGCGCGATGAGCGTGGTGCCCGACACGGCTACGCTGGTCGGCACCGTACGCACCTTCAAGCCCGCCGTGCAGGACATGGTCGAGCGGCGTCTGCACGAGTTGTGTGCGGCCATGGCGCAGGGCTTCGGCGCGACGGCCACGGTGAAGTACGAACGCATCTACCCGGCCACCATCAATTCGCCGGCCGAATTTGCCGTGGCGGCCGCAGTGGCCGATCAACTGGTTGGCTCGCACAACGTGGTGCGCGATCTGGAGCCCAGCATGGGCTCGGAAGATTTTTCGTTCATGCTCAAGGTCAAACCCGGCGCGTATCTGCGGCTCGGGCAGGGTGAACAAATTCCCGATGGCAAGGGCGCCAGCGTCGGTGGTGTAGGCAGCCGCTTTTTGCACAACAGCTGCTACGACTTCAACGACAGTGTGCTGCCGCTGGGCTCGGCGCTCTTCGCAGGCATCGTGGAGCGATCACTGCCGCCGGTGTGAACGTATCCAGTTGCTTCGGTGACGCTATAAAAATAATAGCTGCTCGCGCATGTATTACATGGGCTAGAGGCACTTTTTACTTGAAAAAAGACCCGAACTGCCGCTACCGGCTCAGGTATAGCGCTTGTTGCGCAAATTGTTCTTCATCTCTTTGAGCAGCGGCTGCAACTTGGGACCGATGCGTAGCGCCACACAAGTCGCGAGAATGTCGATGATCATCAGGTGCATCAGGCGCGAGACCATTGGGCTGTAGCGGTCGTAGCCTTCCGGGTGATCGGCGGCCAGGTGAATGTGGCCGGCCTCTTTCGACACATTGGCCAGCGGCGATCCGGTCACGGTGATCACGATGGTGGTCGCGCCGTTTTTTCGTGCGATGTCGCAGGCGTCCATCAGGTCGCGTGTACGGCCCGAGTTTGAAATCACCAGCACACAGTCGCCCGGCCCGAGCAGCGACGCGCTCATCACCTGCATGTGACCATCGCTGTAGGCAATGCTGGTGATGCCCAGCCTGAAAAACTTGTGCTGCGCGTCCTGCGCCACGATGCCTGAATTGCCGACGCCGAAAAACTCAATGCGTTTGCCGGCGTGGTAAGTGGCCATCAAGGCGTCGGCGGCTTTTTCAATCGCGACCGAGCTGGCGTCATTGCGGTACTTCAGGAATGCAGCCACCGTGTTGTCAATCACCTTGACCATCACATCGCTGGTTTTGTCATCGGCATCGACGCTGCGGTGAATGAAGGGCACGCCTTCACTCACGCTGCCGGCCAGCTTGAGCTTGAAGTCACTCAGCCCGTCATAGCCCATGCTGCGGCAAAACCGCACCACGGTAGGTTTGCTGACGTTAGAGCGCAAGCCCAGCTCACTGATCGGCAGATTCGCAAACGCACGCGGGTCAGCCAGCACCAGCTTGCCGACGCGCTGCTCGGCGGGGGCGAGCGAAGAAAGGGATGCCTTGATCCGGTCAAGCATCTGGTGCGCCTTTGCGGGTTTTGCAGGCTCCTTTCCCCGTTGGGGGAAGGTTGGGATGGGGGAGGGCTGCGCGAAGAAGGAGGCGCGGGGAGCCCTCTCCCAGAGGGAGAGGGAGGAAATCGGGAAGGGCAAAGTTTAAAAAACGACCGGGCGCAATCGGACGCGGGCTTTCGCCCTGCAAGCAGGGGCCGCAGAACCGGCTTTGCCGGGCTGCAGGCGCAGCGGCCCCCCCGGGGGGCAGCGAACCACACGAAGTGGGGAGCGTGGGGGCTAACATTCTTCGCTCCAGCAATACCCATCCCGCGCAATCATTCCGCTCGCAGCGCTCGGCCCCCACGTCCCGGCCGGGTACAGGCGAGGCCCGGCGGTGTCGTTGGTCCAGGCGTCCATGATGGGTTCGACCCAGCGCCAGGCTTCTTCCTGTTCGTCGCTGCGCACAAACAAATTGAGCCGGCCGGCAAGCACGTCGAGCAGCAGCCGCTCGTACGCGCCCACGCGCTCGGAGCCGAAGCGCTTGTCAAAGTCCAGATCTAGCTGCACCGGCGCCAGCGTCGGCGTGCCCTTGCCGTTGCGCTGGTCGGCGCCCTGCGCCAGCAAGTGCAGTTCCAGCCCGTCTTTGGGCTGCAGGTTGATGACCAGCCGGTTGGCGGTGCTGGCGTTGGCCAGCGGCGACGGGTAAATCGCGTGCGCAGCGGGCCTGAAATTGACTTCGATGTGCGCGTCGCGCCCGGCCAGGCGCTTGCCGGTACGGATGTAAAACGGCACCCCGGCCCAGCGCCAGTTGGCAATCTCGGTGCGCAGGGCGACAAAGGTTTCGGTATTGCTGTCGGGGCTCACACCGCTTTCGCCGCGGTAGCCAGGCACCGCCTGGCCGTCAATGCTGCCGGCGGCGTACTGGCCGCGAATCACGTGCTGGCTCAGGCTTTGCGGCGTCCAGGGTTTCAGCGAACGCAGCACCTTGAGCTTTTCATCGCGAATTGCGTCGGCACCCGCGTTGATCGGCGGCTCCATAGCCACGGCACACAGCAATTGCAGCGCGTGGTTTTGCACCATGTCGCGCAGCGCCCCGGTGTTGTCGTAAAACGCACCGCGCTTTTCAACGCCCAGGTCTTCGGCAATCGTGATCTGGATATTGGCGATCATGTCGCGGTTCCAGACCGGCTCGAACAGCGCATTGCCGAAGCGCAGCGCAAACAGGTTTTGTACCGACGGCTTGCCCAGGTAATGGTCGATGCGGAAGATCTGCTGCTCGGCTAAAACGCTGCGCACCGTCTGGTTGATGGCCCGGTTCGACGCCAGATCATGGCCCAGCGGCTTTTCAAGCACCACGCGGGTTTGCGGGCCGTTCAGCCCAGCCGCAGCGATCTGCTCACACACGGTGGTGAACAGGCTAGGGGCGGTGGCGACATACATCACCACCACGTCGGCGGGGCGCTGGCCGAGTTTTTCTGCCAGGGCGGCGTAGTCGGCCGGGTCAGACAGATCCATGCGCAGGTAACTGAGCAGTGCGGCAAAACGCGAGAATTCCTCCTCACTTGGCCGTTTGGCCAGGTCTACATGGTCAAAGCGCGCCTTGATGAGCGCACGGTATTGCTCGTCCGAATGGTGGTCGCGCGCAATGCCAATGATGCGGCCGCCGGCGGGCAAGGAGCCGTGGCGAAAGGCCTGAAACAGCGCCGGCATGATTTTGCGCCACACCAGGTCGCCGGTGCCGCCGAAAAGAACAAGATCAAAACTCATGGGTTGACTCAAAAGTTGAAACGATTAAGTTGAAGCAGTTAATCGTGGTTAATGTAACTGGGTTTCATGATTTTACTGATTTTGAGCTGGCAGCTGCCCAGCCGACGAGCTTGCGCCCCTGCCCTGCGAGCGATAACGGTAGGTAATTTGGCCTAGTACTTTCCCCAAGAAGCGCCTTGGGGCGATACGCTATGCTTTCGGCGTAATTAAATTACCGGGAAACAGTGTGAAAAAAGTTATTCTGGCGGGTTTTCTGGCGGGTCTGGCTTCAATGGCCAATGCCCAGGGCCAGATCAACATTATTTGCTCGGTGCAGGCCGAGTGGTGCAGCCTGATGTCGACGGTCTACGCGAAGACCACGGGCGTCAAAGTCAACATGACGGCCAAAGGCTCGGGGGAAGCGCTGGCGCAACTCAACGCCGAAAAGGCGAACCCGAAAACCGATATCTGGTACGGCGGCACCGGCGACCCCCATCTGCAGGCGGCCGAGCAGGGCCTGAGCCTCGAATACCAGTCGACGCAGTTGAACTCGCTGTACCCATGGGCCCAAAAACAGGCGTCTGATTCAAAGTTCCGCACTGTCGGCATCTACCTCGGGCCGCTGGGTTTCGGCTACAACACGGAGCTGCTGGCCAAAAAGAAGATGGCCGCCCCGACATCCTGGGCGGATCTGCTCAAGCCCGAATACAAGGGCGAAATCCAGATGGCCAATGCCGCCTCCAGCGGCACCTCTTACACCGTGATTGCCACGCTGGTGCAATTGATGGGTGAAGACAAGGCCTTTGCCTATATGGCGGCGCTGCACAAGAACGTCAGCACTTACACCCGTTCGGGCGTGGCCCCGGCCAAGGCAGCCGCCCGGGGCGAAACCGCGGTGTCCATCAGCTTTGTGCATGACGTGACCACCGAAGCAGCCCAGGGGTTTCCGGTTGCATCGGTCACGCCGCTGGAGGGCACGGGTGCTGAAATCGGCTCCATGAGCATTGTCAAAAACAGCCCGAATGCAGACGCGGCCAAAAAGTTTTACGAGTGGGCCCTGACGCCCGGGGGCCAGCAGTTCGGCCTGGCCGCCAAACAGTTCCAGTTGCCCAGCAACACGAAAGTGCCGGTCGACCCGCGCATGACCAACCCCAGCAAGATCAAGCTGATCAACTACGACTACGCCAAGTACGGCGCCAGCGCCGAGCGCCGCCGCCTGATTGCCAAGTGGGAGAAAGACGTTTTCAATCAGGCGCGTTGAGCAGGGTCCTGGGCTGTCCCTGACCAACGCGGCGCACATGCATTTTTTCACCAACCGGGCGGTCTGGCTCTGGCTGCTGCTGGGCGGCCTCGGCTATGTGGCCTTGCCGTGGTTTGCCATTCAGGATGCCAATGGCCTGCTGGCGATACCGCAGGTGTTTGCGGGTGAAAAAACCGGCAACGGCCTGATGCATGCGGCTGTGTTCGGTCGGACTTGGCTGTGGCTGGGCCTGGTCGGCCTGGTCGTCGCGGGTGCGGGTGCGTTGATGGCGCCGGGGCGCCGGCAAGGCATGGTGCTGCTGCTGGGCGGCGGTTTTGGCCTCATCGCGCTATTGGTCAGCGGCTTTCTGATCGGTTCGCGCGGCTGGGCGTTCGAGTCGATCACGGCGGGTGTTGGCGCGATGGCCGTGGGCCAGCCGGGCATGGGCTGGGGCGGTTTTGTGGCGCTGACGGCACTTCTGGTTTTGGCGGCATTCGGGCTGGCCCGGCGTGGTTACTTCAAGGGCGATTTGTTTGTCGCCGCGGCGGTGTTGGCCTGTGGCAGTCTGCTGGCGCTGTTCATTGTTTTTCCGGTGCTCAAAACCTTGAGCGCCGCATTTTTTACCGAAGACGGCCAGTTTGCCTTCGGCGCGCTGTTCGAGCGCGTCGGCAATGCGCGCAATTTCGGTCTCAGTTGCCTGCCGCTGGCAGGAAGCGGCCAGCCCTGCGGCGTGGCCTGGAACACGCTGTTTCTGGGTCTGATGACGGCCGCGGCAACCACTTTTCTCGGCACCTTGATGGCGCTGATGGCTGAACGCACGTCCGGCCGCTCGAGCCGTTTCAGCAAGCCGCTCAATGTGATCGCCATGCTGCCCATCATCACGCCGCCGTTCGTCGTCGGTCTCGGGCTGATCTTGCTGTTCGGCCGCGCCGGCGTCGTCAATCAGCTGTTGGAGGGCGCTTTCGGCATTGCGCCGACGCGCTGGTTTTACGGCTGGTTTGGCATCTGGCTGGCGCAGACGTTTGCCTTCACGCCGATCGCCTTCATGATCATGCGCGGCGTGGTGCAGGGCGTGTCGCCCAGCCTGGAAGAAGCCGCCCGCACGCTTCGCGCCGACCCGCTGCGCACCTTCACCACCGTCACGCTGCCGCTGCTGAAACCGGGGCTGGCCAACGCGTTTCTGGTCGGCTTCATTGAAAGCATGGCCGACTTCGGCAACCCCATCGTCGTTGGCGGGCAGTTTGCGGTGCTATCGACCGAAATTTTCTTTGCGATCGTCGGCGCGCAATACGACCAGGGGCGCGCCGCGTCGCTGGCGTGGATTCTGACTTTGTTCGCGCTGGTCGTTTTCGCGATTCAGCGCGGCTTGCTGGGCCGGCAAAACTTCACGACCGTATCAGGCAAGGGCGACGCGGGCATCGCGCTGCCGCTGCCCGCGCAGGTACGCAAGCTGGTGTATGCGGTCGCGCTGCCGTGGATGGCTTTCACGCTGGTGGTGTACCTGTTCGCGTTTGCCGGCGGTTTTGTGCAGACCTGGGGCCGCGACTACACGTTCACGTTCAATCATTTCCGCACCGCGTTTTCAATGGAGTGGGGACAGTTCGGTATCGTCTGGGCAGGCACGGCGTGGAGTTCGTTTTTCACCACCATCAAGCTCGCGGCGATTTCGGCGCCACTGACTGCCACGCTCGGTTTGCTGATCGCCTGGCTGCTGGCGCGCACCGAGTTTCGCGGGCAGGGTGCGTTTGAATTTTCAGCGCTGCTGGCCTTCGCCATTCCGGGCACCGTGCTCGGCGTCAGCTACATCCTGGCCTTCAATGTGCCGCCGTTCGAACTGACCGGTACCGCACTCATCATCGTGCTGTGCTTCATGTTCCGCAACCTGCCGGTTGGCGTGCGGGCCGGCGCGGCGGCATTCAAGCAGCTTGATAAATCACTCGATGAAGCGTCGATGATGCTGCGCGCCAGCAGTGTGCAGACACTGCGCTACGTCGTGCTGCCGCTGCTGAAACCGGCGCTGGTGGCCGCGCTGGTTTACAGCTTCGTGCGCGCCATCACCACCGTCAGCGCGGTGATCTTTCTTGTCACCGCCGAAAACGAGCTGGCCACCACCTACATCATCGGCCGCGTCGGCAACGGCGACTACGGCGTGGCGCTGGCGTACTGCACGGTGCTGATCGTGCTGATGTCGCTGGTCACGGCGCTGATCCAGTTCGTGGTCGGTGAACGCAAGCTGGGTCGCCGCAAATCGACCGCTAACGCACTGACACCCGCCGCCATTCACACCTGAAAAAATCATGACTCAATCCGGCACCGGCGTCGAATTCCGCAATATCTCCAAGCGTTACGGCGTCGATGCGTCCGCGTCGCTGGCAGTGAGCGGCATCAGCTTCGTGATCCCCACGGGCACGCTCACCACCATCTTGGGCCCGTCCGGCTGCGGCAAGACCACCACGCTGCGCATGATCGCGGGCCTCGAGTCACCGACCTCGGGCTCGATCATCATGGGCGGGCGCGACGTCACCACGCTCGGCCCGGCCGAGCGCAACGTGAGCATGATGTTCCAGAGCTACGCGCTGTTCCCGCACATGAATGTGATTGAAAACGTGAATTACGGTTTGAAAATGTCGGGTGTGGCGAAGCTTGAGGCGCGTTCGCGGGCGCGTGAGGCACTCAAAAACGTCGGTCTGCCAGACTTCGACGAACGACTGCCGAGCGAGCTGTCGGGTGGCCAGCAGCAGCGCGTGGCGCTCGCACGCGCGCTGGTACTCGAGCCCGCCGTGCTGCTGTTCGACGAGCCGCTGTCGAATCTGGATGCGCGGCTACGGCGCGAAATGCGTGAAGAAATCCGCACCCTGCAGCAGCGCCTCAAACTTACGGTGGCGTACGTCACGCATGACCAGAGCGAAGCACTGGCCGTGAGCGACCAGATCATCGTGATGGACCACGGCGTGATTGCGCAAGCCGGCACGCCGCAGGAACTGTATGAATTACCGGCTACCGAATTCGTCGCCGGCTTCATGGGCGAGGCAATGCTGTTTCCGGGCACGTCGCGTGAAGATGGCGGCGTGTTGCTGGGGCCGTTGACGCTGTTCCCGCAACGCGCGGTGCGTGCCGGGCCGGTGAAGGTCGCTGTGCGGCCCGAAGCCTGGCGGATCGAGCCCCCAGGCACCGGTATCGCCGCCCGATTGCGCAAATCGGCCTACCTGGGCGGCAGCTACGAATACACGTTTGAGACTGACCTCGGCTCGATTTTCGTGGTGTCGCCTGACCTGCAGCATGCGCTGGATCTGGGCGCCAACGTCGGTTTGAGCCTGGCCGGTCATGGTGTTTCAGTGGTGCAGGGTGGCGGTGCGGGGTAGCGGTGCAGGGTAGATATGCGCCTACAAGCTCGCCTAGCCAGACCAAGGATAATTTCCGGATGAATCAACTTGAAGCCCTGAAAAAACTCACGACCGTGGTGGCCGACACCGGCGACTTCAAGCAACTCGCCCAATTCAAACCGCAAGACGCCACCACCAACCCGTCGTTGATTTTGAAAGCGGTGCAAAAGGCTGACTACCAGCCCTTGCTGGCCAGCACGATGGAGCGCTTCCGCGGCAGGGCGATGGACGAGACGATGGACCGCCTGCTGGTGCGTTTCGGCTGTGAAATTTTGTCGCTGATTCCCGGCCGGGTGTCCACCGAAGTCGATGCGCGACTGAGCTTCGACACGAATGCCACCGTGACGCGCGGCGAACGCCTGATCGAGCTGTACCAGGCCGAAGGCATTCACATCGACCGCGTGCTGATCAAGGTCGCCGCGACCTGGGAAGGCATCAAGGCTGCTCAAAAACTCGAGCAGCGCGGCATTCACACCAACCTGACGCTGCTGTTCTCGTTCTGTCAGGCCGTGGCCTGCGGCGAGGCGCATGTGCAGTTGATCTCGCCTTTTGTCGGCCGTATTTACGACTGGTATAAAAATTCGGCGGGCGCAACATGGAACGAAACAACGAGTGCCGGCGCCAACGACCCCGGCGTGCAGTCTGTGCGAGAAATCTTCAACTACTACAAGCACTTCGGCATTGCGACCGAAGTCATGGGCGCCAGCTTTCGCAACGTGGGTCAGATCACCGCGCTGGCGGGCTGCGACCTGCTGACGATCAGCCCGGAACTGCTGGCAGCACTGGCGGCCAGCAGCGCGCCCGTGCCGCGTGCGCTGGACGCCGATGCGGCGAAGGCACTCGATGTGCCCGCCGTGAGCTTCGATGAGGCGGGTTTTCGCTACGCGCTCAACCACGACGCAATGGCGACCGAAAAGCTGGCCGAAGGCATACGCGCTTTTGCGCTTGACGCCGTGAAGCTGGAGCAACTGATGAAGGAGGCTGCATCATGACCACCAGCAAGGTTCGCTGCGACCGGACGCCCGCCTGGGCGCAGCTGCAACGCAGCTTTGATTCAACAGGTGAAAATTTCGACCTGCGCACCGCGTTTGCCGCCGATCCGCAGCGATTTGCCACGTTCAGCCAGCAGGCGCCGTACGTCTTTGCCGACCTGTCGAAAAACCTGATTGACGCTGGCGTGCAGGATTTGCTGCTGGAGCTGGCGCGGCAATGCGGCGTCGAGCAGCACCGCGACGCCCTGTTTGCCGGCGAGCCCATCAACAGCACCGAAAACCGGGCTGTGATGCACTTTTTATTGAGAAAACCGGCTCCAGCCCAGGAAAAACATGCGCAAGCAGCTATAAAAAACATAGCGAACGAATTGAAAGCGGTTGAGGAAACACGGCAGGCCATGCTGGCCTATGCCGAGCAGGTGCGCGCGGATGGTGCGATCACCGACGTCGTCAACATCGGCATCGGCGGGTCTGATCTGGGGCCACAAATGGTGACGCTGGCGCTGGCAGAATTCGCCACGCCAGCCAGGCGCGTGCATTTCGTCTCCAACGTCGATGGCCAGGAGCTGGCCGCCGTGCTGGCGCAGTGCAAACCGCAAAGCACGCTGTTTTTGATCGCGTCGAAAACCTTCACCACCACCGAAACCATGACCAATGCCCGCTCGGCCAAGGCGTGGTTTGAAGCGCAGGGCGGTACCGACATCAGCCGCCATTTTGCGGCGCTGACCAGCAACGTCGCGGCTGCCAACGCCTTCGGTATCCAGACCACGTTCGGTTTCTGGGACTGGGTCGGCGGCCGGTTTTCGCTCTGGTCGGCCATTGGTCTGCCGGTGGCGATCGCGATCGGTGCGGCCGGCTTTCGCGAACTGCTGGCCGGCGCGCATGCCATGGACGAACATTTCCGCACCGCACCGCTGGCGCAAAACCTGCCGATGCGCCTCGGCCTGCTCGACGTCTGGTACCGCAACTTCCACGGCTTTGGCAGCCGCAGCATTGCGCCCTACAGCAGCCCGCTGCGCCGCCTGCCGGCCTTCCTGCAGCAGCTGGAGATGGAAAGTAACGGCAAGCGTGTCGATGCAAGCGGCGAGTTACTGCCGTTTGACACGTCGCCGGTGCTGTGGGGCGAGCCCGGCACCAACGCCCAACACGCGTATTTTCAGATGCTGCATCAAGGAACGACGGTGGTGCCGGTCGAGTTTGTGGCTGTGAAAAAGGCCGCGAAGAGCCTGCCGGGCCACCACACCCAGCTGCTGGCCAACGCACTGGCGCAGGCGCAGGCTTTGATGAGTGGTAAGGGCGCTGCGGGCGGCCACAAAAACTTTCCGGGCAACCGCCCCAGTACGTTTTTTCTGCTGGACGAGCTGACGCCCGCCAGCCTGGGCGCGCTGATCGCGCTGCATGAGCACCGCATTTTCGTCAGCGGCTCGCTCTGGGGCATCAACAGTTTTGACCAGTGGGGCGTCGAGCTCGGCAAGGTGCTGGCCAAAGACATGGAGGCGCGGCTGGGCACGGGCGACGCGGCAGGGCTGGACGGCTCCAGCGCTGGTCTTTTGCAGAAAATTTATAAGAAATAGGCCTCCAGCCCACGGAAAACGTGCGTAGGCAGCTATTAATGTCATAGCAAAGGTGCGCCTTCACGTTTATGATTGGGATGGTATTACGTTGCCTTCCCTCTTGTGAAGAAAGCATTTCATGGAATTCGGTCAAGCCATTTCAACCTGCCTGTCGAAGTACGCCAGCTTTTCCGGCCGTGCCTCACGCCCCGAATTTTGGTGGTTTTTCCTGTTCCAGGTACTGGCCTCGCTGGCCGCTTCACTGATCGGCGATTGGCTCAACGGTGTGGTCGTTCTGCTTCTGCTGCTGCCGGGTCTGGCCGTCGGCACCCGCCGCCTGCACGACATCGGCAGAACCGGCTGGTGGCAACTCATCATGCTGACCGGCATTGGCTACTTTTTGCTGATGTACTGGTGGGCGCAGCCGACGGCTGAAAGTGCCGTGAAGTACGACACGGCTTCTGCGTGATTGGGTTCAAGGGGCAAGTGTGGTGGCCGTGGCGGTCTTAAGCGCTGGTTCTGGACCGAAACCACGTCTGCCCTTGATTGCTCACTGGGTGAACCTCCACTCGAACCTCAAATTGATTTGAGCGTTTGAGAACCTGCTTCCAAGTCTTGCATTGGTATTTGGGAGGTGTCTGATCGGAATGATCGGTGCGAAGCCAGGCAATTGCCGTATCAAGCAGCGTCCAGCCTTCTTTAGCGCGAGCCTTTTCAGCTTCGCGCAAGGCCTGCACGATGCCGCTGTCAGGCCAGTCGATGCTTCCGTCTGGATTGATTCCGTTAATTACCGAATCTTCGAACACCTGAGAGCCCATAAACGACGCGTTCGAGCTACGAGCTCGCGCCATGCCCTCGGCCCATTCTTTGAGCTGAAGGCAGTGGGCGTCGAAGGTTACATAGCTGGTGTCAAGGTATGCAATGGCGCCGAGGCAACCTGATGCATTGGATATGTCAGACTGATCCAGCAGATGATGGACGACTGCATTGCGCAAGTCTCGAAACTTGAGCAGGGCCTGTTTGGTTTGCTCAATGTCTTCAGGCGACATCTGCATCTGAAAGCGGAATTTGAAGTACGGAAGTCCGGCTGCTATGGCTTGAGACTCGGCAAATTCAGCTGACTCCGTTTGATTGCTCTTCGTGCCGGAATCAACGAGAAACTCTTTTAAAAAATAGTTTTGCAGCAAGACTCCAAGAGACTTGTCACTTACCTCGTTGGCTTTGACTGTGAGGCTGGTTTCTATCGTTGCTTCTGTGCCTCCCAGCGCCATTCTGGCCAACATAGCCTTCATCAGTCGCTCGTATTGCTGCACACGAAGCATGCAGCGTCCCAACTTGCGCTCACTTCATGTTGCATTGCCACCAAAGCGCAATCTGACGCAGTATTTATTAAGTTATCCGCCATGCATCGTGAATAAAAAACTCAGTGTAAATAAAAACCCCGCAGGGTTCGCACCGTGCGGGGTTCGTTTTGAGAACTCAGGCGTTTCCGCCTGAAGGCTCAGCCGGACCTTACATGTCCATGCCGCCCATACCACCCATGCCGCCCATACCGCCGCCGCCCATGCCGCCGCCTGCTGCGTCGTCTTTTGGTGCTTCAGCAATCATGGCTTCGGTCGTCAGCATCAGGCTGGCGACAGACGCTGCGTTTTGCAGGGCCGTGCGGGTCACTTTGGTGGGGTCCAGGATACCCATTTCGATCATGTCGCCGTAGGTGTCGTTGGCAGCGTTGAAGCCGTAGTTGCCTTTACCGGCCAGCACGGCGTTCACCACCACAGAGGCTTCGCCGCCTGCGTTGTAGACGATTTCGCGGAGTGGCGACTCGATAGCGCGCATCACCAGCTTGATACCGGCGTCCTGGTCAGGGTTGTCGCCTTTGATGACGCCAGCGGTTTGCTTGGCGCGCAACAGTGCGACGCCGCCGCCAGCCACGATGCCTTCTTCAACGGCTGCGCGGGTTGCGTGCAGCGCGTCTTCCACGCGGGCTTTTTTCTCTTTCATTTCGACTTCGGTGGCAGCGCCCACCTTGATCACGGCAACACCGCCGGCGAGTTTCGCCACGCGCTCTTGCAGCTTTTCACGGTCGTAGTCGCTGGTCGCTTCTTCGATCTGGACGCGAACCTGCTTGACGCGGGCTTCGATGTCTTTGGCTTCGCCGGAACCGTCGATGATGATGGTGTTTTCCTTGCCGACTTCGATGCGCTTGGCCTGGCC
>JANNKV010000276.1:0-12715 GCA_031396485.1 Polaromonas sp.
GGTCCACGGCCAGCCGTCAGCGGACGGCAAGACCGTGCACCTGTGGGCCCGCGACCACGAAGGCTGGCTGACCATGGACGCGACCGCCACGCTGGCCTGAACCCTGACTCAAAGAAAAGAAAACCCATGTCCGCATCCATCATCGACTCCAAAATCTTCGGCGACATGTTCAGCGACGCCGCCATGCGCCACGTCTGGAGCGATGAAAACCGCACCGCCAAATACCTCGACATCGAACGCGCGCTGGCCAAAGTGCAGGGCGAGCTCGGCATCATTCCGAAAGAAGCCGCTGACGAGATCGTCAAGCGCTGCGAATTGAAAGATATCGACTGGGTCAAGCTCAAGGCCAAGACCGAGCAGATCGGCTACCCGATCATCGCGGTGGTCAACCAGATCAACGCGCAGTGCAAAGACAAGCTCGGCGAATACTGCCACTGGGGCGCCACCACGCAGGACATCACCGACACCGCCGCCGTGCTGCAGATCCGCGAAGGCTTGGGCCTGGTCGAAGCTGATTTGAAAGACATCTCCGACGCGCTGGCGAAGCTCGCCAAAACCCACCGTGACACGCCCATCATCGGCCGCAGCAATTTGCAGCAGGCCACACCCATCACCTTCGGCTACAAGATGGCCAGCATCCTGGCCGGCATTGAACGCCACCGCGAGCGGCTGGAGCAACTCAAGCCGCGCGTGCTGGTCGGCGAGTTCGGCGGCGCGTCGGGCACGCTGTCGTCGCTGGAAACCGGCGCGATGGAAACGCAGGCCGGGCTGATGAAAGAGCTCGGTCTGGGCCAGCCGCTAATTTCATGGCACACGGTGCGCGACAACTTTGCCGAAGTCGGCGCCTTCCTCGGCATCGTCGGCGGCTCGCTCGGCAAGATCGCGATGGACGTCAAGCTGATGATGCAGACCGAAGTCGCGGAAGTGTTCGAACCTTTCGCCCCGGGGCGCGGCTCGTCATCGACCATGCCGCAAAAGCGCAACCCGATTTCCTGCCTCTACATTCACGCCAACATTTCGGTGGTGCGCCAACTCGCGGCGTCACTGATGGACGCGATGGTGGCCGACCACGAACGCTCCACCGGCCCGTGGGAAATCGAATGGGTGGCGATGACCGATATTTTCTGCCTGATGTCGGGCGCGCTGAAGCAGACCAAATTCATTTTGCAGGGGCTGGAAGTCGACGCCGACCAGATGCGCCGCAACATCGACATGACGCACGGGCTGGTCATGAGCGAGGCCGTGATGATGGGCATGGGCCGCTACATCGGCCGTGAATACGCGCATGATCTGGTGTATGACATCTGCCGCGATGCGCTCAAACAGAAACGCCCGCTCATTGATCTGCTGGCCGAGCATCCCGAAATCAACAAGCACGTCACGCGCGAGCAACTGGCGACCTTTTGCGACCCGATGAACAACCTTGGCCAGGCCGGGATGATGGTGGATCGGGTGCTGGCCTCGTTGGCAAGTACTGCAGCCCGGAATTAGCGAAACAAAAAGTGATGGATTTGTACCCATGCGAGACCAAATAAAGACTATATTTAGTCTATGACTTACAGCACCCACATCAAACCCATCTCCTTTCTCAAGGCCAACGCGGCGCAGGTGCTGCGCGATTTGGCTGCAAACCAGACGCCCTTGGTGATCACTCAAAATGGTGAGGCGGCGGCGGTATTGCAAGACGTGCGCTCGTTTGAAAAAAATCAGGAGACGATGGCTCTGCTCAAGATTCTGGCTCTGGGCAACGCACAGATTGAAAAAGGCCGTGTCTCCACCGCAGCACAAGCGTTTGGCCAAGTGCGCAAAAACCGCCCCTAAGCCAGCATCAAAGCTGCCGCATGAAACAGCACACGGTGCTGCTGACGGACGACGCCCGAGCTGATTTACAAGAACTGGTCGACTACATCGCCGAGCACGACGCGCCCGCGAAAGCGGATGCATTGCTTGACAAACTTGAAGCCCTGGTCGCATCCCTCAGCAACTTCCCCGAACGCGGTGCCGTGACCAAAGAACTGCGCGACGTCGGCATCCGCGACTACCGTGAGGTGTACTTCAAACCCTACCGCGTGATCTACCGCGTGATGGATGGCAAGGTGTTTGTGTACTTGATCGTGGATGGACGCAGAGATATGCAGACGCTGTTGACCCAAAGGCTGGTTCGGGCCTAGACGATTTCGCGGCAGCTGGTTTGTCAATCAGGGCAGCACTGCATCGGTGGCGTCAAAAACGCCAGGACACGGGGATAATTGACCCCATGGGTGAAGTATCAAAGGCAAAACAAAGAATCGTGGTGGGTTTGAGCGGCGGCGTGGACTCTGCGGTGACGGCCTACCTGCTTAAACAGCAGGGCCACGAGGTCGTCGGCATCTTCATGAAGAACTGGGAAGACGATGACGGCGACGAATTTTGCTCGTCCAACATCGACTTCATCGACGCCGCCGCCGTCGCTGACGTGATCGGCATCGAGATCGAGCACGTCAACTTTGCCGCCGACTACAAAGACCGCGTCTTCGCCGAGTTTTTGCGCGAATACCAGGCCGGCCGCACGCCGAACCCTGACATTTTGTGCAACGCCGAAATCAAGTTCAAGGCGTTTCGGGACCACGCGATGCAGGTTGGCGCCGACAAGATCGCTACGGGTCACTACGCACGCGTGCGACTGAACGAAGCCACCGGCCTGCATGAGCTGCTCAAGGGCCTGGACCCGGCGAAGGACCAGAGCTATTTTCTGCACCGACTCAATCAGGCGCAACTGTCAAAAACACTGTTCCCGGTCGGCGAGCTGCACAAGACCGAGGTGCGCCGTATCGCCGACGAGATCGGGCTGCCGAATGCGAAGAAAAAAGACTCGACTGGTATCTGCTTCATCGGCGAGCGGCCGTTCCGTGAGTTTTTGAATCGCTACATCGCCAAAGTGCCGGGGCCGATCAAAAGCGACACCGGCCGCGTGATCGGAGAGCATGTGGGGCTGTCGTTTTACACCCTGGGGCAGCGGCAAGGCCTGGGCATCGGTGGCGTCAAAGCCAAGGGCGCTGATTTGAAAGCCGCCCTGGCGCGTGGCCAGCGGGGCGTGGGCGAGCATGAACCGTGGTTCGTCGCCCGCAAAGACCTGGACACCAATATTTTGTGGGCGGTGCAGGGCCACGACCACCCGTGGTTGCAGTCGACGGAACTGAGCGCGCAAGACTGCAGCTGGGTCGCCGGCACGCCGCCCGCGCCGGGACGGCTGGCGGCGAAGAGCCGGTATCGGCAGCTGGACGCGGCATGCGAGTTGCGCGCCGACACGTCAACGCAGTGCGAACTGGTTTTTGATGCGCCGCAATGGGCTGTGACGCCCGGGCAATCTGCCGTGCTGTATGACGGCGAGGTGTGCCTGGGTGGCGGCGTGATCACGGGCAGTAACGTGCAGAACGTCGCGGCGCCGGTGCGCCAGCCCGGGTTGGTCAGTTCTTAAGGCAAATCGGCCTCTGGCCAGAATACTGGCGAACAAACGCTACCCCCACCCGTTCGGGCTGAGCCTGTCGAAGCCTGCTCGTACTGCGAAGACCCTTCGACAAACTCAGGGCGAACGGTCTAGGCACGTGCATACAGGCGTGCAGGGGCGGTGTTTACCATGCCCAAATTTCCATCAGGCCGGTCGTGGCCGGGTGTACAACGATGACTCCACAAAAAATCGGAGACATCGCCATGAATCTCGTGAAGTTTTTGAAACTCGCCACGCTGGCGCTCGGCACCCTGTTGGCGGCCCAGACCGCGGCGGCGCAGAGCTACCCCACGCGTCCCATCAAGATCATCGTGCCGGCGACGCCCGGCGGTGCCATAGACCTGATCGCGCGTTCGCTGGCCGACAAGCTGACGGTGTCGCTGGGCCAGCCGGTGCTGGTTGAAAACAAGCCTGGTGCCTCGAACAACCTGGGCACCGACCTGGTTGCCAAGAGCGCGCCCGACGGCTACACGCTGGTCATCGTGGCGTCCAGCCATGCGACCAACAAGCACATGTTCAAAAGCCTGCCCTACGACCCGGTGAAAGACTTTGCCCCCGTGGCGTACACGCATGTGGTGCCGCTGCTGCTGGCGGTGCATCCGTCGGTGCCGGCCAAAAACGTCACCGAACTGGTGAGCTGGATCAAGGCCAATCCGGACAAGGCGATTTACGCGTCGAGTGGCCCAGGCAGCTCGCTGCACATGGGCGCGGAGTTGTTCATGAGCATGAGCAAGACGACCATGCAGCACGTGCCCTACAAAGGCAGTTCGGCCGCGCACCCCGATCTGCTGGCGGGCCGCACTACGATGATTTTTGACCCGGTGCCGGCGATTCGCGCGCACGTCAAGGCGGGCTTGTTGCGCGGTGTGGCCGTGACGACCAGCAACCGGTCCACCGCCTTTCCCGACTTGCCGACGGTGGCCGAATCACCCGGCTTTGCCGGTTATGACGCCAGCACCTGGGGCGGCATTCTGGCGCCGGCAGGCACGCCCAAAGACGTGGTGACCAAACTCAATGTGGCCATCAACGACGCCCTGAAACTGGAGGACGTGCGCACACGCCTGATCGGCGCCGGCATCGAAATTCAAAGCGGCACGCCCGAACAATTCGGCAAGGTGATCCAGAACGAGGTCGACAAGTGGGGCAAGATCATCAAGGACGCTGGCATCCAGCCGGAGTGAGTCCTGATCGCCTGTGCCACAGTGCGGGAGGCGCTACGATCAACCGCATGTGCCGCCTTCAAACCCTTATCGCCGCTGTGCTGACCACCACGCTGATGGGCCTGCCCGCAGGGGCACAGCCCTTCAGCGACACCGACGTTCCCTTCGTCATCACGCCCGACAACGTCACGCTGGAGATGCTGAAGCTCGCGAACGTCGGGCCGAAGGACTACGTGCTTGATCTGGGCTCCGGCGATGGGCGCATCGTGATTCTGGCGGCGCGGCGCTTTGGCGCGCGCGGGCTGGGGGTCGAAATCGTGCCCGATCTGGTGCGCCAGTCGAACGCCAATGCACGCGCTGCGGGCGTGGCCGACCGCGCCGAGTTTCGCGAGCAGGACTTGTTCAAAACCGATCTGTCGGCGGCCACCGTCATCACCATGTACCTGCTGCCCGAGGTGAACCTGCAGCTGCGTCCCGCGCTCCTGGGCCTCAAGCCCGGCACGCGGCTGGTGTCGCACGACTGGGACATGGGCGACTGGCAGCCCGACCAGACCGTCACCGTGGCGGCCCCCGACAAACCCATAGGCCGCGAAAAGTCGAGTCGGCTTCACCTGTGGGTGGTGCCGGCGCGGGTGGCGGGGCTGTGGTGCGGCGCGGCCGGGCTGCGCAGCTTCAGCATCGAGCTGGCGCAGAGTTTTCAAAATTTCCAGGGGGTGCTGCGCCGGCAGGTGGGCGGGCAGACGCAAGCGCGCGACCTGACGGGCCGCATCACCGGCCCGGTGCTTCAAGCACGCAGCGGCGCTGCGGCGCTGCTGACGATCGAGCTTCAAGGCGATGCCCTGCGGGTCACCGGCGCGGACAGCAGCCTGTCGGCGTTGCGCGGGCTGTCGTTGCGCCGCGCTGCTGATGGGCGCTGTTGATAGCCGTTTAGTGGTCAAATCGGCCTCTAGCCCACGTAATACCTGCGCAAGCAGCTCCTGAATTAATAGCGCCCAGAGGGTGACGCGGCACCGCCTGATCGCCAGCCCGGCGCCATGCGAGAGCGACCTTACCGGCTTTCTTCCGTACCGGCGAGAGGCTCTTCCCTCGATTGACCGGCGAGCCTGAACAAGCGCCTAATGCGTGCCGCACCGGAAACTTCAACACAGACGAAGGGAGAGGACCTCGGCTCGAGGTCGGATGACCCCGAGCAGGCGAACAATGCCTGCCGCACAAAAGCATCGCCACCCCAAACCGCGATGCAATCCATGACCCATTCAGGAGACTTTCATGGCAGTTATCAAAGGGACACCGAATAGCGACATCATCAACGGCACCGCAGGGGCCGACACGATCAGGGGGCTCGGCGGGGCTGACACGCTGAACGGCCTGGACGGCGACGATCTGATCTACGGCGGCGACAGCCTTTCGCTCGGTCTCGACGACACGATCAGCGGCGGCAACGGCAACGACACGCTGTTCGGGGAATCAGGCCGCGACCGCATCTTTGGTGGCGTTGGCAACGATTTCATCTACGGCGGCGCCGGTGCCGACATCATCCTCAACGGCGATGCCGGCGACGACGTGATCTATGGCGGCGACGGTGATGACGGCAACATGAACGGCGGTGACGGCAACGACCTGATGTTCGGCGGCGCGGGCGACGACGACTTGTGGGGTGACGGCGGCGACGACATTTTGTACGGCGACGAGGGCAACGACTACCTCAACGGGCTGGACGGCAACAACCGGCTGTTCGGCGGCGCCGGCAACGATGTCCTGGAAGGTGGCTTCACCGGCAACGACTTTCTCTCGGGGGGCGACGGCGATGACGAGCTGATTGCGTACCGGGGTGGCGACACGCTGGAAGGCGGCAGCGGCACCGATGAGTTCAAGTTCTTCCTCTTCAACGCCAGCTCGCCCCTGTCGTCGACCGCGCGGGTGCTCGACTTCGAGGGCGCCGGCGCCGCGGGCGGTGACGTGGTCAATCTCTCCAGCAGCCCCTACCTGAGTTTTCAGGGCCAGTTCACGGCCAATCCGGTCTCTGGCGCTGCACTGGCCGGCGCGGGCAACGGACTTACCGATGTTTTCTATACGCTGAAGGACGGCAATACCTGGCTGCTGGCCGATGAAAACGACAACGGCGTTCTGGATGCGACCGACACCGCGATCCAGTTCAGCGGCGTGCAGGCCTTCACCGAGGCCGATTTCACCGCCAGCAGCAACTTCGCCATCGCCGGAACCGCCCGGGCCGACACCCTGGTCGGTACGCAAGACGACGATGTGATGTTTGGTCTCGGCGGAAACGACCGAATGGACGGCGGCGCCGGCAATGATCTGCTTTACGGCGGCGCCGGCAACGACACGATAAAAGGTGGCGCCGGATTTGACACGCTCTATGGCGAAGCGGGCAATGACAACCTGAGCCTGAAAGACAGTGATTTTGGCGGCAGTGCCTATGGCGGCGAAGGCGCGGATGTGCTGATCGGCAGCGACACCACCCGTTCAACGCTTGATGGCGGCGCTGGCAACGACACGCTGCGGGCCGGCGCGGCAGGTGCCGATCTGGTGGATTTTGAGGGCGGCAACGACAAACTGATAGGCGGCGCCGGCGACGATGTGTACTTTGGCGGTGCCGGAAAAGACCTGTTTGTTTTCGGCGCCACCTGGACGTCCGCCATCGGCTTTCAGGACGTCATCGCTGATTTCGAGGACGGCCTGGACAAGATCGACCTGCGCGGCAGCGGATTGACTTTCGCGGATCTGTCCATCGACGATTCCGGCTACTCCGCCATCATCACCTCGTCCGCCGGGCGGATTGAAGTGACGGTGGTCGGCCAGCCGAGTGCGGGTGCCCTCACCCAGGCGGATTTTCTGTTTGGCTGATTTTTGAACGAAGCCGGGATCGAGAAGCAACCCGCACGGACGCGGGTTGCAGTCAGCAATTCATTTCGTAGCGCTGTCCGCCTTAAAACGCCGACTCCACATACCCATAGAGGTAGTTCGAGCCGCCGTTGACATTGCCCAGCAGGCGCGATGCGCCGAAGATGCCGGAGCGGTGCGAGACGCCGACGCCGATGTAGGTGTCTTTCAGGCTGCGTGCGCCGATGATGTCACCCAGGCTGACGTCGAGGGTGGGGTCCAGGTACTGCAGCAATCTGGACGACGGGTCTTTGCCGACGGCGGCGCTGCTGGCTTCGATGTAGGGCACGCGCTGCGCCAGCGACAAGCCGGCGCCAAAGCCGAGCCGGGTCTTGACCCGGTCACGCCACGGAAAGCCGTGGTAGTAGGCTTTCATGAACACATCGATCTGCATGCCGTTGGGCTGCAGGCCGCGTTCGTCGTGGCGCGTCAGGCCGACGTAGCCGACCATATCGACCGGCCAGCCGTTGAAGTTTTCGGCAAAGGGTTTGCCGATCTGGATCGCCTGGATGTCGGTCCGGTCTTTGGAAGAGGTCGCAAAACAGCGTGCCGTGACGATCTTGGCCAGGTGGCAACCGTCGTCGGTCGATGCGCCGTAGAGCAGCTTGATGTAGGTGGGCGAACCGCCAGCATCCGCGCTGCGCGGCCGCGGGGCGCCGAAGTCATACGCCGCGCCGACATACACCGACGGAAGGAAGCGCTTGCTGACGACCGGGCTGTCCTTGATCTGGCCAGAGAGCAGCGTGGCCGACGCACCGCCCAGCAGGCGCCAGTTTTGCGACAGCTGGTATGTGGTGTACAGGCCGACCGAGGCGTTGAGGCCGGCGCCAGCCGAGTAGGCCGGGCGGCCGATGGTGGCCTCGGCGGGTGTCACGCCGTAGTAGTAGTCGTTCAGTTTGGCATTGCGCCAGGCCAGCGTCACGCTGGGGCGCAGCGTCCAGCGGCCGGACTGCGCCTCGGTGCTGTAGCCCAGCCGCGCTTCGGTGCCGCTTTGCGTGTCGCTGACGCCGTGCAGCAGCTCGGCCTGCAGCGTGCCCCATGGCTGCTTGTAGCGGTAAGCCAGGCCCACGTCGGTCGACGAATTGCGAATCGCCATGCCGGACAGGCTGGCCGGCGGCGACTTGAGCGGAAAGCCTTCGAGCCGTTTGTCGAGGAACACGTCCAGCCGCTGCTCGGGGCTGTCAAACAGCTTGACGCCGACGCGGCTGGAATGCAGAAAAATGCGCTCGCCTTCATACAGGAACAGCGGCTGGATTTCCAGGCGGGTCGTAGCGTCCTTGTAGGGCGAAGGTTCTGCCTTCAGCACATAACCCAGGCCCGCGCTGCCGGGCGCCTTCTGGATGTCGGTGATCTGCTCGTTGTCGCCGAAGGCAAAGGCCGGGCCGCTGAGGGCGAAGCTGCTGCCCAGAAGACCGAGCAGGGCGACACGACGGAACGAGGAAGGCGGGGAATAGGTCGACGGGGAGCTGTTCATGTAGTTTTAGGTTTGTCAGATCAGGAAGAGAGGAAGAGAGGAAGACAGGTAGAGTCTGGAAAAAACTCGCGGAAAGGTCCGGTAAGGTCCGATAAGGCCCGGTAAGGTCCAGAAAATGCTGGAAAGGCGCTGTCGCGACGAGGAAGCGCTGGTTGAATTTAGCAGGGAAAACCGGGGTTACGGAAGCGTCTTGTAACAGTTGCGGGACAGTCCAGCGGCCGGGGAATAGTCAAAAGACCTATTTTTTGAGCCAAATGATGCTCTAGCCCAGATGAAACATGCGCCAGCAGCTATTGAATTCATAGCATGCCGGTGACCATCGCTGCGCCGGGTTGCCTGTTGACAAGCAATGCAACGTATCCGGCGCGCCACGATCAAACGCTGCGCCAGCGCTACCGCACGGTTTTTCAGCCCCCGGTTTATAGTGGCTGCTCAGCCATTTTTCATGTTGACGCCGCGCATCCTTGCGCCAGCGCAGCCATCGCCCAGGGGCATCTTTTGACGACCATCCTCGAACCCATCACGACCGGTACCGACACCCGCGCCGACCTTCCCGCCAGCACCACGCGCTTCGGCAGCGGCCAGGCGGTTCGCCGCCTCGAAGACAATGCGCTGTTGGCCGGCAAAGGCCGCTTTACCGACGACTTCATGGGCGATGCAGGCGCCGCTGACCAGGCTCAAGCACAAAGCCGGCTGGTGTTCGTGCGTTCGCCCTACCCACATGCGCGCATCGCTTCGGTCGACGCGGCCGCCGCGCGCGCCATGCCGGGTGTGCTGCACATCGTGACGGGCGCAGACTTGGTGGCTGCCGGCGTGAAGCCGATGGCCGGTTCGGCCGGCTTCAAGCGCGCCGACGGCACGCCGAGTGCCGCACCGCCGCGCCGTGCGCTGGCGCATGAAGTGGTTCGCTTTGTCGGCGAGCCCGTGGCTGCCGTGGTGGCGCTCACGCTGCAGCAGGCTAAAGATGCCGCAGAAGCCATTTATATTGATTATGAAGAGCTGCCGATGGCGGTCGATATGGACGCAGCCACCGCGGCCGGTGCGACGGCACTGTGCCCGGAAGCGCCCGACAACATCGCCGCCGAGACGCGTTACGGGAACAAGGACGCGACTGCAGCGGCGTTTGCCAGCGCCCGCCATGTCGTCAAGCTGGAGATCATCAACCAGCGCCTGTCGCCGCTGAGCCTGGAGCCGCGCTCGGTGCTGGCCGCGTTCGACACCGCCACCAAGCGCCTGACGATTCGCATGAGCACGCAGATGCCTTCGGGCGTGCGCAACACGGTCTGTGAGTCGATGGGCCTGGCGAAAGAAGACGTGCGCGTGCTGGTCGGCGACGTGGGCGGCGGTTTTGGCATGAAGACCGGCGCCTATCCCGAAGACGTGGCGGTCGCATTCTGCGCCCACGCCCTCAAGCGCCCGGTGAAATGGGTGGCCGAGCGCAGTGAAGAATTTGTATCGAGCACGCACGGCCGTGACTTACACAGCCACGCCGAGCTGGCGCTGGCCGAAGACGGCAAGATTCTGGCGCTACGGCTGGCCTCGCGCGCCAACGTCGGCGCCTACCCGACCGGCGCCGGCGTCGCGATTCAGCTGATGATCGGCCCGTGGGTGCAGACCAGCGTGTACGACATCCAGACCATCGACTTTCATTTCATGGCAGTGATGACCAACACCGCGCCCACCAGCGCTTATCGCGGCGCGGGCCGGCCGGAAGCGATTTTCACGATGGAGCGGCTGATGGACGAGGCCGCGCGCCAGACCGGCATCGACCGCATCGCCTTGCGTCGCCGCAATTTCATTCAACCAGCGCAGATGCCGTACAAAAACCCCATGGGCCAGACCTATGACAGCGGGCAGTTTGAGGGCGTGATGGACAAGGCGCTGGCGCTGGCCGACTGGGACGGTTTTGCCGCGCGCGCGGCTGAGTCGAAGCAGCGCGGCCTGCTGCGCGGGCAGGGCGTTGCTACTTTCCTCGAGTGGACCGGCGGCAATGCATTAGAGGAACGCGTTACCCTTGAAATCAAGGCGCCGTCGACGGGCAGTGACGGCATCATCGAAGTCTTCACCGCCGTCAACGCCATGGGCCAGGGCATTCAGACCTCGCTGGCGCAACTGATGGTCGATGCGTTTGGCGTGCCGATGGAAAAAATTCGCGTGGTGATGGGCGACACCGACCGCGGTGACGGTTTTGGCAGCGCCGGTTCGCGCTCGCTGTTCACCGGCGGCTCGGCCTTGCAGGTCGGCGCCGAGCGCACCATTGCAAATGCCAGGCAACTTGCCGCCAAAGAGTTTGAAGCGGCCGAGCAGGACATTGAATACGCAGGTGGCCGCTTCAAGGTGGCCGGCACCGATGTCGGCATCGACCTGTTCACGCTCGCGGGCAAGCAGCCTGAGCAGCGCATCTTCATGGAATCCGTCACGGCGGTCGCCGGCCCGTCATGGCCCAACGGTTGCCACATCAGCGAAGTCGAAATTGATCCGCTCACCGGCCATGTCGAAGTGGTGGCTTATGCGTCGGTCAACGACGTGGGCCGCGTCGTCAACCCGATGATCGTGCGCGGCCAGCTGGATGGCGGCGCGGTGCAGGGCATCGGTCAGGCGCTGTGCGAGCACCTGGTGTACGACGCTGAAACCGGCCAGCCACTGACCGGCAGCCTGATGGACTACGCCGCACCGCGCGCCGGCGACACGCCGCCCTTCAAGACCGAAATGGATTTGTCGACGCCGTGCAAGAACAACCCGCTGGGCGTGAAGGGCGTCGGCGAACTAGGCACCATCGGTGCGGGTCCGACGGTGGTCAATGCGGTGGCCGATGCGCTGGCGCGGGGCGGCATGGCCGCGCAGGCGAGCCAGTTGCAGATGCCGCTGTCGGCGTCGAAGCTGTGGCATTTGATGCAGGCGCGGGCTTGAGCGTCCAGACCGCCTGCCGCCTGTACCAAGTATCAAGCGCGGCGCTGACTGGTTTGGTTACTTGCTATAAAAGTCATAGCTGCTCGCGCAGATATTACTTGGGCTGGCAGCCTGTTTGCCTTTATTTTCCGTGCCTTGAGCATCCTCGGTGTTTACTTCACCACCATCGCCGTGAACGGCCACACATAGGCCTGCAACGTCACCAGCCCGCCGACCAGGCAGGCCAGCGCAATCGAATGCCAGAAGACGAATCGCAAGATGTCACCTTCGTGGTTGAACCAGCGCGTGGCGGTCGAGGCGACGACGATCGATTGCGCGTCGATCATCTTGCCCATCACGCCGCCCGAACTGTTGGCCGCGCCCATCAGATTGGGTGACAAGCCGAGCTGCTCGGCCGCCACTTTCTGCATGCCACCGAAGAGCACGTTCGATGCGGTGTCTGAGCCCGTCAGTGCCACGCCCAGCCAGCCCATCAGCGTGCCGAAGAACGGGTAGAACACGCCGGTGTTGGCAAACGCCAGGCCCAGCGTGGTGTCGGTGCCTGAAAATTTCGAAAGTGTGGCCAACGCCAGCATCAGCACGATGGTCAGCAGCGAATAGCGCACCAGCACCAGCGTACGGCCGTAGGTCTTGATTAATTCCCAAGGGTTGTACTTCATCACCAGCCCGCCGACGATGGCCGACAGCAAAATGCCAGTGCCCGTGGCCGACAGCAGATTAAAGGTATAGATCGCGGATTCCCTGGTCGGTGCCGGCGCCGCAGGCGGCATTTTCTCAACCAGG
>JANNKV010000289.1:0-17204 GCA_031396485.1 Polaromonas sp.
AGCAGATGCGGCACCAGCGCCTTGCGCTGCGCCGCCTCCGGGCCGCGCGTGTTGGCCAGAATGGCGGCCACCTCGGTGTAAGTAAACCGAGCCTGGCTGAACATCACGGCCGGGTAAAACTGGTAGGCATGCACCTCGCCCTTGGCGTTGACCAGCATGTCACAAACCATACACAGGCGCTCGACGTTCGGGTTCAGCGAGCACAGGCCGTTGGACAGTTTTTCCGGCAGCATCGGAATCACGCGACGCGGAAAATAAACGCTGGTGGCCCGGTCGTAGGCGTCGATATCAATGGCGCTGCCGGTTTCCACGTAGTGGCTGACGTCGGCGATGGCGACGAGCAAACGCCAGCCCTTGCCGCGCCCGACCTTGGCGGGCTCGCAGTACACGGCGTCGTCAAAATCGCGGGCATCTTCACCGTCGATGGTCACCAGCGCGATATCCGTCAGGTCAATGCGGTGCTTCTTGTCTGCGGGCCGCACGGCGTCGGGCAAGGTACGCGCCAGCGCCATAGCTTCGTCGCTGAATTCATGCGGCACGCCATATTTGCGCACCGCGATTTCAATTTCCATGCCCGGGTCGTCAATTTCACCGAGCACTTCCCTGACCCGCCCGACCGGCTGGCCGAACAGCGCGGGCGGCTCGGTTAGCTGCACCACGACCACCTGGCCGGGTTTGGCGGGGCCGGTGGCGCCTTTGGGAATCAGCACGTCCTGGCCGTAGCGCTTGTCCTCAGGCGCGACCAGCCAGACGCCGCTTTCCTGCAACAGGCGGCCAATGATGGGGTTGGAAGAACGTTCGAGAATTTCAGTGACGCGGCCTTCGGGCCGGTTCTTCCGGTCGTGGCGCACGATGCGCGCCTTGACGCGGTCTTTGTGCAGCACGGCACGCATCTCATTGGGGGGCAGATAGATATCGGGCTCGCCGTCGTCACGCTGGACGAATCCGTGGCCATCGCGATGGCCGGATACGGTGCCTTCAAATTCTGCGAGGAGTCCGGCAGAGGCGCCGGGGTTCTGGTTACTTGTTTTGATAAAAATCTCGTTGTTCAAGGTGTTGTCTGGTCCGTGGGGCCTCCATGAGAATTAACCCGGCACGGTCATGTTGCCACCGAAAATTTCACGTCCGGCGGCTGGAAAATCGTTGATGTAATGGTACACTGCTAGCTGTGCCCGGGTGGCGGAATTGGTAGACGCGCACGGTTCAGGTCCGTGTATCGCAAGATGTGGAGATTCGAGTTCTCTCCCGGGCACCACAAATACCCAGATCATTGAGATCTAAACAAAAAGCCACTGTTTTTGCAGTGGCTTTTTTGTTTTCCACAGCCAGCGGCTTGTTTTCCATAGCCAGCGGCGATTCGTTCCATTTCCAGATCAAACGGCCCGCGAAGGCGAAGCGCAGGCAGTACAGACGTACGGCCAGCGAAGCCGGCAAAGTCCACGGATGATTTAGAAATGGAATCAGACCGGTACGGCAACGAGGTCGTGCCCCTGCGTACCCACAATGCGCGCGCGCGTGAACTCACCGACGTTCATCGTCTTGCTGATCTGTTCCGGCGGCAGCAGCTTGACGATGCCGTCGATCTCGGGCGCGTCGGCATACGAGCGGCCGGTGCCACCCTTGCGGCCCAGCGCAGGCGCCGAATCGACCAGCACCTGCATGGTGGCGCCGATGCGTTTTTGCAGTTTCTGGCTTGACACGGCTTCCGCCACGGCCATGAAACGGGCACGCCGCTCTTCACGCAGCTCGATCGGCAGCATCCCAGGGATGTCGTTCGCCGTCGCGCCCGCCACCGCGCTGTAGGCGAAGCAGCCCGCGCGGTCTATGTGCGCTTCGCGCATGAAGCTCAAGAGGTGTTCGAACTCAGCTTCGGTTTCGCCCGGGAAACCGGCGATAAAAGTGCTTCGAATGACGATCTCAGGGCAAATCTCGCGCCAGCGCGAAAGCCGTTCCAGATTTTTCTCGCCGCTGGCCGGGCGCTTCACGCGTTTGAGTACATCCGGGTGGCTGTGCTGCAAAGGCACGTCCAGATAAGGCAGCACCCTGCCGCTCGCCATCAGCGGCAAAATCTCGTCTACGCTGGGGTACGGATACACATAGTGCAGACGAACCCAGGCACCGTAGGGCTCGGCAATTTCACCCAGCGCCTGTACTAATTCCAGCATACGGGTCTTGACTGGTTTGCCGTCCCAAAAGCCGGTGCGGTATTTCACGTCGACGCCGTAGGCCGAGGTGTCCTGGCTGATCACCAGCAGTTCTTTCACGCCGCCTTCGAACAACGCGCGCGCCTCGTTCAACACATCGCCGATAGGCCGGGACACCAGGTCACCGCGCATCGACGGGATGATGCAGAACGTGCAGCGGTGGTTGCAGCCTTCGCTGATTTTCAGATACGCGTAATGCCGCGGGGTCAGCTTGATGCCAGCAATGCCGAACGCGTTGGGCACCAGGTCGACAAACGGATCATGCGGTTTTGGCAAGTTCAGATGCACTGCATCCATCACTTCCTGCGTGGCATGCGGGCCGGTGACAGCCAGAACGCTGGGGTGCATCTGGCGCACCAGATTACCGCCACCCTCGCCGGCTTTCGCGCCCAGGCAACCCGTGACGATGACCCTTCCGTTTTCCGCCAGCGCCTCGCCAATGGTGTCGAGGCTTTCCTTGACTGCATCATCAATGAAGCCGCAGGTATTGACGATCACAAGGTCCGCTCCTTCAAAAGTCTTGGACGTTTGGTAGCCTTCAGCGCTCAGACGGGTCAGGATCAATTCAGAATCAGTCAGCGCCTTGGGGCAGCCCAGGCTGACAAAGCCCACGCGCGGGGCGGCTTTGAGTGTGACGGGAGGGGTCGGGGAGATAACTTCGCTCATGCCCCTATTGTCTCAGAGCGCAGGAATCAAGGTCTCTCAGCGCTTGAGCCCGAGGGCCGCCAGCATCTGTTCACTCTGCTTTTGCATTTGCTCCTGCATCTGCGTGAAGACATTCTTCGACTGCTCGACGTATGTGCCCATCATGCCCTGCATCATCGGAGACTGCGCGTTCATGACCTGAGCCCACATCTCGGGGCTCAGCCCCTTGGATTTCTCGGCCATCTTGACCTGAAGGTCCATGAAACTCTGTACGTTCTTTTCAAGGTACGAGCCCATGAAGCTCTGCATCGCATTACCGTAAAAACGGATGATGTTGGCCAGCACAGCTTCGGTGAACATCGGCGCACCGCCGGTTTCTTCCTCAAGAATGATCTGCAGCAAAATGCTGCGCGTCAGGTCTTCGTTGGATTTCGCGTCGCGCACAACAAACAGCGCGCTTTTCATCACCAGTTGCCGTACCTCGGCCAGTGTGATGTAGGTGGAGGTCTCGGTGTCATACAGCCGGCGGTTCGGATACTTTTTGATCACGCGAACGCCTTCAGTTTTATCGGACGTGGCGCGGGCGCTTTTCGTTGCCGGAACGTCTCCAGTCGCCTTGGCGCGTTTCGGTGGCGAAACGCCGGCTTGCGCGCTGGTGACTTTGCTTTTTTGCACTGAATGCTCCAATGAATGACGGTGTCTGGCAGCACTTCGAGGAAGTGCCTTGAGGTTCACTGTATTCTAGGAAAAGGGAAGATACACAATGACCTTGGTTTACCCTCAAGTGCCTGTTCGCACCACACACGGGAGCGAAAAAACATCAACGGGACTGCTGTGCAGTTTCAAGGAAATTGGTAGGCGCAATTGGACTCGAACCAACGACCCCCACCATGTCAAGGTGGTGCTCTAACCAGCTGAGCTATGCGCCTGAAAGTCTGTTCGAGCGCAAATTGTATCAGAGTGGAATGTGGCCCCCACGCTCGCGCACTGCGTGTCGCTCTCTGCCCCCCGAGGGGGCTGTGTGCCGCGGCTCCGAGCCTGCAGTGCAGGCTTCGACGGCACGCAGAAGGGCTGCGTCTCGCAGCCCGGCGCCTGCGGTCTGGCAAAGCCAGTCCCGCGGCCCCTGCTTGCATCTCAGGGCCCCACGTTCGCTCGCTTCGTGTAGCTCGCTGTCACCTTGGGTTTGATTCCGCCTTCTCAACGCCTGCGCGCAGAGCGCACGCCGGGCACCTCAGACACTACCGCGAGCACCTGCGCCAGCCGCCCTGACTGCGCGACCTCCACCGTGAAGGTCATCCACGCGGTGCCTCCGCGGTTGTCTTTTACTGACTGGGTCTGCACGCCAATCACGTTCATTTTTTCCTTGGCAAATACCTCGGAGATATCGCGCAACAAGCCTTGCCGGTCGGCGGCTTCGACGGACACGTCGACCGGATACACCACGTTGCTCGGGGCTTGCCCGCTGGCCGTTTTCGGTGCGTTCCAGGCGACTTCAATAACGCGGTCAGGACTGCCTGAGGCCATGTTGCGAAAGTTACTGCAGTCGCTTCGGTGAATGCTGACACCTTTGCCCTTGGTGACGAAACCCAGAATCGAATCGGGCGGTGCCGGCTTGCAGCACTTGGCGAGCTGCGTCAACAGCGAGTCGATGCCCACCACCAGCACGCTGCCTTTGCCGGCGCCTCCCGATTGGCTCGCGCGGTCGCTGGGCCGCGGCTTTTTTGTGAAGGTCTGCGGTTCCAGTTCCGGCACCAGTTCGGGCGGTCGCAGCATGTTTTCAATCGTGCGCAGCGACAACTCGTCTTTACCCACCACTTCAAACAGATCATCGGCGGCCTTGAAGCCGAGCTGGCTGGCCAGGTCGTCCAGCTTCATGGCTGTCTTGCCCTCGCGCTGCAACAACTTTTCAACGGCATCCCGTCCGCGGGCAACGGTTTGCTCCATCGCCAGCGCGTTGAACCAGGCGCGCACTTTCGATTTGGCACGGTGACTGGCCAGAAAACCCAGTTCGGGGTTCAACCAGTCGCGCGATGGACCGCCCTCTTTCACAGTGATCACTTCAACCGTTTGCCCGTTCTGTAGCGGTGTGCTCAGCGGCACCATCACGCCATCGAGCCGCGCGCCGCGGCAGCGGTGCCCAAGGTTGGTGTGAACGCTGTAGGCAAAGTCAACCGCGGTAGCACCCTGCGGCAATTCAACGATGGCCGCATCGGGCGTCAACACGTAAATACGGTCTTCGAAAAGCCCCTGCTTCGACTCGCGCGCTCGCTGCGATGCAGGGCCGGAGAGATCACGCTCCCAAGCCAGCAACTGACGCAGCACGGCAATCTTGGCGTCGTATTCGCTGCTGGCCGATACGCCGGCATAGCCCTTGGTTCCGGCCTCCTTGTAGGCCCAGTGTGCCGCCACGCCATGCTCGGCGTGGTCATGCATCGCTTGCGTGCGAATCTGGATTTCGACAGCCCGGCCCGCTTCATCACGAACCACGGTATGCAGTGACTGGTAGCCATTGGCTTTCGGTTTGGCGATGTAGTCGTCGAATTCTCCCGCGATGGGCGAAAAGCGCGAATGCACAAAACCGAGCGCGGCATAGCAGCCCTTGACGTCGGCAGCAATCACACGCAAGGCCCGCACATCGAACACCTGCTCGAAGCCCAGCGACTTGCCGCGCATTTTTTTGACAATGCTGTAGATGTGTTTCGGCCGGCCGCGCACCAGCGCAGCAATGCCGTTCTTGTTCAGTTCGCGCTCCAGCTGGAGCCGCAGCGCCTCCATGAATACCTCGCGTTCGGCGCGCTTTTCATCGAGCAGCCGCGCGGTCTGCTGGTAGACGGCCGGCTCGAGAAAACGAAACGCCAGGTCTTCCATTTCCCACTTGATCTGCCAGATGCCCAGCCGGTTGGCCAGCGGGGCAAACACATGCAGCGACTCGTGCGCCAGACTCGCGGCGGCCGGGGTCTTGGTCGCGGCGCAGTAACGCAGCGTTTGAAGACGCGACGCCATCCGCAACATGACGACGCGCAAGTCACGCGAGAAAGCCAGCAGCATCTTTCGCACGTTTTCGGTCTGGTCGGCCGGGTCTTCGAGCAACTGCGCCCGGGCGCTCGCGCTGCGCGCCTGACGCTGCAAATTGACCAGCTTGGTGGTCTCTATCGCCAGCGCAGCGAAGTTGCTGCCGAATGCCTTGGCAATCACTTCCTGCGGCCGCGCCAGATGCTGGCAGCAATACACCAGATAAGTCGCAGCCTGCATGGCCTCCGAACCGCCAATGGATTTCAGAATCGCAGCCACGGCGTCGGCATGCGCCAGCGTGTTTTCTCCGTTTTCCAGCGTCTCGAAGGCAATCAGCGGTTCAGCGAAGGCGCGCGCTCTGGCCAGGGCATGAGGCTGGTCGGGCAAACTGGCAGCGGTGGCCCTGACGATGGACGCGCTTTCCTCGGCCCCTGCAATAGACGCAACCGGGGCCGATCCAGAACTCTCACGCGTGGCAGCATGGGTTTTCATACGCAGGAAATCAGCCAAGCAGAAAGCTGGTCACGGTTTCGACCTGATCCTGCGCCACGATGGTGGGCGCATGACCGACACCTTCAAACTCGACCAGCTGTGCACGGGGGCCACGCTCGGTCATGGCGCGGGCTGTGGCCACGGTCAACAAGTCGGAATGGGCACCGCGCAGCAGCAAGGTCTGCGCTGAAATCTGGTCGTAAAGCTGCCACAAAATGGCCTCTCCCTGCCGCGTGGATTCTTCTGTAGCCATCCTGAAAGGCCCGGCGATGGCCGGGTCGTAATGCAGGCGCAGAGGGCTGTCGGCATCGCCATTGACGGGCCTGAGCATGGGACGCGACAGCGCCAGCCACTGCGCCGGGGTGTGCGGTCCAAAGCCGCTTGAAATCGCCAGCATCGCATCGGCGGCGTCCTCTTCGGTATCAAAGTGACCCGCCTGACCCAGGTAGGTGCCGATTCGCACAATCGCCTGCCACTCGATAGCCGGTCCCACGTCATTGAGTACCAGCCGGCGCACCAACGGCACGCGCATGTCGGTTGGCCTTGACGCTGCCGAGCCGCACACCACGATGCCGATCAGGCCGCCCATGCTGGTGCCGACCCAGTCCAGCGTCTTGATGGGCGAACGCGCGTGCAATTGCGCGAGCAACGCGACCATGTCGTCGGCATACGCCGGCACCTGGTAGCCCATCGGGTCTTTCAGCCAGTCACTTTCGCCGCGGCCAACCACGTCAGGGCAAACCACGCGTATCGTGCGTTGTTGTCGCAGTGCGGCTTCGCACAGCGCCTGCGCCAGCACATCAAAATCACGCCCTTGGCGGGACAACCCATGCACGCACACCACCACATGATCACTGGCCGCGTCGCCCCACTGCCAGTAGGCCATGCGGTGGCCACCCGCGGCATCGGGGCAGTTGACGAAATCAAGCGTTACATCGGTCATGGCGGTGGTGGTTTTTAGCCGGTAATGAATTTGAAAAAGCTTGCGAGCGGTGTTTGATTTTTTCACGACGGGTGGCTACAAAAGAACCAAAGAACCAAAGAACCAGAGAGCAGTGACCCGTGCAATCATGGTAAATCATCCGGCGACACGCCAGACCCTCAGGGCGCCAATACCAGCTGGCTCACGCAAGCCCCGATCGCCAGCGAACTCGTCAGGCCAGGCGACTCGATGCCGAACAGATTTACAAGTCCCCGCACTCCATGGTCTGAAGGGCCCTGGATCAGGAAATCCCGCGCGGGCTCACCGGGTGCCTGAATTTTGGGCCGGATGCCGGCGTAGTCCGGCACCAGCGCGCCATCGGCCAAAGCAGGCCAGTATTTGCGCACCTCGGCATAAAACGCCTCGCCGCGCGATGCGTCCACCACCAGATCGTCGGGCGAGTTCACCCACTCCACGTCAGGGCCAAACCGGGCTTGTCCGCCGAGGTCTAGCGTGAGGTGAACGCCCAGCCCCGCGGCTTCCGGCACCGGGTAAATCAGCCGGCTGAACGGCGCCCGCTGCGACAGCGTGAAATAGTTGCCTTTGCAGAAATGACTGGGCGGCACATAAGCCGGCGCCAAGCCTGCAAAGCGCCGGGCCAGGCCCTGCGCATGCGCACCAGCGGCATTCACGACACATCTGGCCTCCAGTTCAGTGCCGTCTTCCGCTACTAAAATAATAGCTGCCTGCGCACATTCCGCCTGGGCTAGCGCCGTATTTAGCACTACAAACCCGCCTGCATTCTCCAGATCGCCCTGCAGCGCCAGCATGTAGGCGTGGCTGTCGATGATGCCGGTGCCGGGCGAATGCAGGGCGGCCCGGCAGGCCAGATGAGGCTCCAGCGCCCTGGCCTCTTCACCCGACAGCAGCACCAGGTCATGAACGCCGTTGGCCGCGGCCCGGACCCGGGTGGCTTCCAGTTGGGCGACCTGCGCATCATCAGTGGCCACGATCAGTTTGCCGCAGCGCTTGTGCTCTAGCCCGCGCTCGGCGCAATACGCGTAAAGCATCTCCTTGCCCTGCACGCAGAACCGGGCTTTCAGGGAACCTTGCGGGTAGTAAATGCCGGCATGAATCACCTCGCTGTTGCGGGAACTCGCCCGCGTGCCAATCGCGTTGGCCGCCTCCAGCACCAGCACTTCACGACCCTGCAGCGCCAGCGCGCGTGCCACAGCCAGGCCCACCACGCCAGCGCCGATGACGACGCAATCTATTTTTTCCATAAGTGATAGTTTCGGTGAAAGTTTCGATTGATGCGGCGGGCCCGTGAACGGATTCATACGGCACGCTGCGCGAGAAGCTGTCAGCAAAGCCGGCAGGCGAAAGCTTCGTCCTACAAGCAGCTTCAACGCCTGCTGACAGCCATCGGCATTGATCACGCGTACTTTCAACCTGTCTGAAAAACGCTTTTTGGCCCCTGCCTCTTGGATGCCGGGGTGCAACCAACCTATCAAAGGATTCCTTAAGTGAAATATTCCCGTCGACTAGCGTCCAGCCTCGTCATTACGTGTGCCTCGTTCGCAGCAGTAACCGGCGCCCAGGCGCAGACCAGCGCGTCGCGCTCAGGCTCAGGCTTTTCCATGTATTCGCCAGGCTCCAGCTACATCGGCTTCAATGCCGGCCAGTCTGATTTCTCACTGGGCAACGGCACCGGCCTTTTCTCGGGTGACGACAAAGACACGGCGTACAACATCTACGCAGGCAGCTATTTCAATCCTTACCTCGGTCTGGAACTGGGTTACACCGACTTCGGCAAAGCCAAGCGCGGCGGCGGTGACACAAAAGCCATGGGTTTCAACCTGAGCCTGGTGGGCAAGTATCCGCTTGGCACCTCGTTCAACCTGCTCGGCAAGGTCGGCACCACCTATGGCCGCACCGAGGTGTCTTCGCTGCCGGGTTCCGGTATTTCAGCCGGCAAGGAAAACGGCTTCGGTATTTCCTACGGCGTCGGTGCCGAATACCTGTTCACGCCCCAGCTGTCGGCTGTTGTTCAGTACGACGAGCATCGCCTGAAATTCGCCGGCACCGGCCGCGACCGCATTGGCGCCGCCACGCTGGGCTTGCGCTACCGCTTCTAATTTTTCCTGGCGCTGAACGACGCCTTGAAAATCCTTGCCCGCCATCCGTTAAACGGTGGCGGGCTTTTTTATGCCTGCGATTTGTCAGGACGCCTGCACCGCGCGCAAGGAAGATGCTATTTTATTGATAGCATATTGCGCAGTATTTACCTGGGCTGGAAGCCGATTTCATTCAATTTTCAGCCAAATACGGCTTGTAATGACTGTCAAACCATTGACCCGACCTCGCCCCGGTCCAGCCGAAGTTCGCTCTTGTGAGCAACTGCGAAACGGCCGGTGACAGAATCGAAATCCCAACGCTCGACCGCGCATGGCAAGCTGGGCTGACTGGCGTGATAGCGAATCAGATTGACCGAGTTGGGCGCTTCCCGGCGCACCCGCGAAGACAGCGCGGTGCCGGCCTGCACACACCACATGCGCCGGCCCAGACCCACCATGCTGGCGGACAACTCGCACACATAGGGCAGGTGAATATGCCCGCCCATCACCACGTCAGCGCCTGCCTTGGCCCAGGCGCGTACCGCTGGCTCCCAGTTATGCAGGCGGTCATGCTCGTCTGAGGTTCTCAATACATGCACCGGTTGATGAACCACCACCACCCGCAACTGTTGCGGCGTGGCTTTCAACAGCTGCGCGCACACACGCTCGATTTGTTCGCCGGATATCTGGCCGTTCTTGTGCCGCCAGCGGCGCGTGGTTTTCACGCCGAGCACACACAGCGACAGGGTTTGCAACTGCGGCTCGAGTTCGGGGCCAAACGCGCGCAGGTAAGCGGCGTAGGGCTTGAAGAGCCTGGCGAAGATGTTGAACAACGGTATGTCGTGATTGCCCGGCAGAGACAGCATGCGCGGAATGGCCAGGTCGTCACAAAAACGTCGCGCCCGGCTGAACTGGTCCGCGCTGGCACGCTGCGTGACGTCCCCGGACAACACCAGCACATCCGGCTTTTCAGCATGGGCCAGCGCCAGCAGCGCCCGCATCACATGCGGTTGCTCGGTGCCGAAGTGCGTGTCTGAAATTTGAAGCAGTCGGGTCATGCCACCTCCGCACGGTCTTCGGGTGCGGGAACCAGCAACAGCAGCGGCTCGGCGGCAACCTGGAAAACCAGCGGCGCTTTCATCCACGCCACTTCGCCGTCAGTGGCCACCTTCACGCGCCTGCGGCCGCGGGGCGACACCGTGAGCCTGCGAAAGGAAAAACTGTCGATGTTCTCCGCCTCACCAAGGCGCCCCAGAAGGCCGCGCGCCAGCAGGCCGAAAAGCGCCAGCGTGCCGATGGGCCGCAGGGCAATCGCCGCGAGTTCGCCCCGATTGACGGCACCCGCATGGTTTTCGTCGATGCCCACCCGGGTCAGCTGCAAATGGTTGTTGCCCACAAACAGGGTCGGCGTGCGCAGGGAAGCCTTTTGCCCCGCCAGTTCAATTTCAAGTCTGAGTTGCCCGCGTGCCTTCAGCAAGGTCGACAAACCCGACACGAACGCCACAAACCGGCTGCGGCCAAATTGCTGCTTCCAGGCTTCGCGGTCTTCCAGCAACTGCGGATAAAGCCCCAGACTGGCGTTGACCAGAAAGAGCCGCCCGTTGACCTCGCCTACCTGCACCGGTGAAACACTGGCGCCCAGCAAGGCGGTGGCCGCGGCGCGCGTTTCCTGCGGAATAGCGTTGACGCGTCCGAAATAGTTGAAGGTGCCCTGCGGCAGCACGCCGAAGGGGCAGCAGGTGCCTAGTACCGCGCTGGCAACTGCATTGATGGTGCCGTCGCCGCCCGCAGCAACCACCACACCGCCTTGTTCTGCCGCCAGCCTGACGGCGCGCCGGCAGACTTCACCGATCTGCGACGGATCTGCGATTTTCAGAAATTCGAACTTGCGCCCTGCGTCCTCAAATACGCTGGCCATGACTTGCCGCTCTTCGTCGGCGTCGTTATGACCGGAGGCGGCATTCATCACGATAAAAAACGGGCCGGTGCGGGCGGCGTGTTCAGCCGCCTTCAAAGATGGGGTCATGCATAAAGCGTACCGTCTGAGATCGAGGTGCCGTGTCAGCTGACGCCTCTTTGTAAGCGCCCCCGCGCCGCATTCTCCCGCCCGAGCAGGAATTACTTCATCTGCACCGAGCCTGAGACGTTGACGACCACCGTGCTTTTCCCGGCCTCCACCGAGACCGCTGCGTCAGCCATCGCGGACTTGGCCTGCATGGACATGGCATACGGGCGCGGCGAGGGACCCTGATCGTTGGCGTTGATGGCAACTTCGCGCAAGGTGTAGCCACTAAAACCAAAGCCCTTGGCAATTTCGCCTGCCTTGGCCTTGAACCGCTCGATCGCCAGCGTTTGCGCTTCACCCTCGACTTTGGCGCGCTGCTCGCGGCTCAGCGCAAAACTGACGTTGGCCAGGGTCAGGGTCTGGATCTTCCCTGCGGTGGTGGTGATGCGTGAAAAGTCTTTGCCCTCGAGCACCAGCTCAGTCGAACCCTGCCAGCCATTGAGCTTGCCGTCTTTGCCATAGCGCGGGTTCAGGCTGATATTGCCAGTGCGCACCTCCATCTGGCCGGGAGCCGCCGCCTGCTTGGCTTGCGCCAGCGCGGTGTCAAGCGCCTGCTTGAGCTGCGTCTGAACCGCGGAGGCATCGGCGCCGTCACGCGTGGTGCTCATCGAAATCGACAGCAGATCCTGCTGCACTTCCACCGAGCCGATGGCAGACAGCTGCGCCACGTTCTGCAAGGTGTCGCGTCCCGCATTTTGTTGCGCCAATGTGGCTCCAGCCCAGGCAATCATTGCGCAAGCAGCTATGAATTTAGTAGTAGATCTAGTGGTAATAAACAAAATGATCCTTCGGTGAATGGCGAATCAGCCAAGATTGAAAATAAAAAAAGAAATGTGAGTCAGGTTTTCAGAAATCGCAGCGGCTCAAAGTTGCCGCGCGTGACGGCGTCCGGACTGACGCCCCACCAGTCTTTCGCCACGGTCGCATAGAGCTGTCGGAAGTCGGTGCTGTACTGCGCATTTTGCGTTGAATCGAGCCGGGTCAGGTCAGGCGGCTGGCCATACAAGCCGCCGCGTACCGCACCACCCGCCACAAAATGCGGCGCCACCGTGCCGTGGTCTGTTCCGTTCGAATTGTTCTGCCGCGCGCGGCGGCCGAACTCTGAAAAGGTCATCACCAGCGTGCGGTCCCAGGCACCGAGTTCAGTCAGTGAACTTTTCAAGGCGGCCATGCCCTCGGCCAATTGCCGGAGTAGATTGGCATGTGAGCCCAACTGGTTCTGGTGCGTATCAAAACTGCCCAGCGTGAGCGTGATCACCGGCACGCCGGCTTTGCCGCGCTGCGAGGCTACGACCTGTGCTGCGGCTTTCACACCATTGCCAAAGGCACCCGCCGGGAATTGCGTCGTGAAGTTATACGTTTCACCGCGCAGGCCCTGCGCGGCGTGGTTGATATCGCTTTCAACCTGCATCAAATGCTTCAGTGCGAGGTTACCTTTGACGGACGCGGCTTCCATGCCCTGCGCAAATTTCGATTGATTCACAAACGCTTCGGGATTGTTCAGGCTGACCGCACGGGCACCGTTCAGCGCGCCGAGTTCACCACCACCGATCAGAACGCCTTCGGCGGTGAAATTGCGCCGTGCGCCGTAGCCGGCCTTCATGCCCCGGGCGGCCCAGCCATCGGCCAGATACTCGGTTGATTTCGATGCGGTCTCCCAGATCTCGATCGACCGGAAATGGGAGAGATTGGGTTGCGGGTAGCCAACCCCCTGAACAATGCCGAGTTCGCCCTTGTCCCACAGCACCTGCAATGGTTTGAGTTCGGGATGCAAGCCGGTTTTCTCGTCGAGACGGATCACCTCTTCGGGCTTGATGCCAATCACCGGGCGCAGCTGGTAATAGGTGACGTCGGTGTAGGGCACGACGGTATTGAGGCCGTCATTGCCACCTTTGAGCTCGACCAGAATCAGGATGCGTTCGTCAGAGGAGGCAGCGCCTTGGGCAACCGCCTGCGCCCAGCCGGGTGCATGCGCAGACAGTAGCGCGGCACCTGTCGCGCTGGAAAACAGGCTGACGAATTGGCGGCGTTTCATCATGATGGGCTCACTTCCTCACTTCAATTGATACGCCGGATCGAGTGTCAAGGTGCGCAGATAGGCAACACCCACCGTTCCACCGGCGATGGCTTGGGTCGGCGGCACGGGCAGCAGCGTTTGCGTCAGCCGGGCCTTCAGCGCGTCGCCCGGCTCCCGATCGGTGTAGCCGCCGTACTGGGCCAGCCACTGGTCGGGATCAAACGTGATGCGCGCAATGCCCTGGGCGACGCGCATCACGCCATCGCGGCCGAGCAGGCGCAGCGCCTGGCGGTTGCCACCGGCGCCCGCAGCGCCGCCTGCGAACTCACCCTGCATCTGCGCCATCGAACCCATCGGCGCGATGGCTGTCATCTTCGCGTCCATGGTCGGCGTCGCTGCTTGCGCGCTGTCCATCAGGCGGCCGGCAGCCGCCATGTCCAGGGGCGCCAATTTGGATTCCCCCTTCAGCTCAACCGCGCGAAACAGCTGCTCGGTGAAGCGCTTGCGTTCCAGCAGCGTGGTGGCAGTGACCCATTCATTCTGGCCGGGCCAGCCCTTGACGTTGGGCGGCACCAGCAGGTTCTGCCCGAGCTGCGCCGCCTTCAGCGCAAAAGGCGTGACGTCGGTGTAGCTGAAGTCGAACTGCCGTACCGTACCCACTACCAGATCAACCGGGGACTTGACCAGACTGCCGCGATTGGCCTCAGCCCAGAAAGCTTCGGTCAGCAGCAGCTCTTTGACAACCGTGGCAATGTCGTAGCCGCTGCTGCGAAACCGCTGCGCAATGCGCTCAACCTGCACTGCGTCGGGCACCGGCGAGACGAATTCCTTCCAGAGCTTGCCCACGATGAAGCGCGCTGCTGCGGGTTGCTCAAGAAGAATGTCCAGCGCGGCATCGCCATCAAAATTACCGCTGCGACCGAATAAGGTTTTGGTTCCGTCGTCATGGAACGCCGGGCGAAACCTGAAACTGAAATCGTCGCGCTCCACGCTCCAGCCGGTGAAAGCGCGTGCCGCTTCCTTGATGTCCTGCTCGGTGTAGCGGCCGCCCTGGCTGGCCTCGCCCAGGGTAAACAGCTCCATCACCTCACGTGCAAAATTTTCGTTGGGTGCTTCCTTGCGGCTGTTGGCGCCGTCCAGGTACACCAGCATGGCGGGGTCTTTGGCCACGGCATGAAGCAAATCGCGAAAGTTGCCAAGCGCCTGTGAGCGAAGCAACTGGTTTTGCCGCCACATCGCCTGCGAACGGTTGACCTTTTGCTGCGAGGTCGCAAAGTGGTTATGCCAGAACAGCGTCATGCGTTCGCGCAGCGGCGCGGTCGTCTCGATCATCTCGCGCATCCACCAGGTCTTTAACTCCAGGCCCTCGCGGAACTGTTGCTGGCGCTGCGCCTGCTGCTCTTCCTTGCTTTTCAGCAGGCGGTACGGAATGGGCGGGCTTTGCGATACAAAATCTGGCGCCGGATGCAAGGGCGTGGCGGCCTGGGCGCCAGCAATGATCGCGCTGACTGCGCCAGAGGCTGACTTGCCTGTCAAGACCCCCACTTCATTTTGATCGGGCGCAAAACCGGTGCGCACCAGCAAATGCCGGGCCTCGGCTTCTGACAGGCGCGCAGATGGTGCGGCGTGGCTGGCGGCACCAATGCCCGCAAAGATCAACAAGCCCACGGCGACGGTTCCGAAGTTTTTCATGTTTTTTCCTGCACAGCCAAATCATCGAACCGGGCCACCGCGGCTGGAACCGCTTTGCAGCAGATCTTCATGCGCGGGACCCAGCAACTGTCGCTCTTGCATAACGCCTGAAGGCTAAAGCACGTTCACATCGGCCCCGTGCGCGTTTGAAACCGCTTCTGCAAACTTTGTAACACTGTGTCAAAGAGACTTAAAAATGAGACATATCGGCATTAAAGCCCTCAAAATGGCTCTGTTACAAATTACCAGATCACCATGACTCAAGCTCAAACCACTGCTCGTGCAGACAAGATCCTCATCCTCGATGACGATGCCCGTATTCGTGACCTGCTCCGGCGTTACCTGGCCCAGGAGGGCTTCGAGGTCATACTGGCCGAAGACAGCAAGGCCCTGAACCGCATCATGCTGCGGGACGCCGTTGACCTGATCGTTCTCGACCTGATGATGCCGGGTGAAGACGGCTTGTCGATTTGCCGCCGGCTGCGCGCCGCCAACGACCGTACGCCCATCATCATGCTGACTGCCAAAGGCGAAGATGTGGACCGCATCGTCGGACTGGAAGTCGGCGCCGACGACTACCTGGCGAAACCCTTCAACCCGCGCGAATTGCTGGCCCGCATCCATGCGGTGCTGCGCCGTCGGCCGACCGCCGAAGTGCCGGGCGCGCCATCCAGCGACCAGGAAGTCATTACCTTCGGGCCGTTCTCGTTCGACATGGGTTTGCGCACGCTGCACAAAAACGGCGACGAGCTGCCGCTGACGACCGGCGAATTCGCGATGCTGAAAACGCTGGTGCGCCACCCGCGGCAACCGCTGTCGCGTGAAAAACTTGCGCAACTGGCACGTGGCCGTGAGTTCGAACCGTTCGACCGCAGCCTGGACGTCCAGGTGTCGCGCCTTCGAAAGCTGATTGAAGTCGATGCCGCCGTGCCGCGCTACATTCAGACCGTTTGGGGCATTGGCTACGTGTTTGTGCCGGACGGAACGAACTGAAGGTGAAGAACGTCTCACGCGGAAAGCCGCGGTGAGACAAATTTTGCGGATTGCAGCGTTTTTCCGGGCTGTCCATGTTTGAACTGAAAGCTTTGCTGCATTATTTCGTATGGACATCACCAGCCCGGCTCCGCTAGAAACCACCCCCGCGCCGCTGGAAATGCGGCCACGCCGTGGCGTCAGCCTGTTCTGGCGTACGTTTTTCTTTCTCGCCCTGCTGCTCTTCGGCTCCATCGTGGCCTGGTTGCAGACTTTTCGCGCGCTGGAATCCGAGCCTCGCGCCATCCAGAGCGCCCAGCAACTCGCCTCGCTGGTGAACCTGAGTCGGGCTGCGCTGCGCTATTCCGACTCGATCGCGCGCGTGTCGCTCATCAAGACGCTGGCAGAGGAAGAGCGGGTACGCATCACCCCGCGCGAGCCCAAAGACAGGTTCGAAACATTCAAAAACGATGAGTTGGGCCAACGCATTGCGCAGGAGCTCAAGACCAGACTGGGCTCGGGCACGGTGGTGGCCAGCAAAGTCAATGACGTCAAGGGGCTGTGGGTCGGTTTTGCCATCGACGGCGACGCCTACTGGCTGCTGACCGACCAATCGAAGGTCGGGCCTTCACGCAGCAGCACGTGGATCATCTGGCTGATCACCGCCGGCGCGCTGTCACTGGCGGGCGCCGCGTTTATCGCGCGGCTGATCAATCGCCCCCTGAAGCAGCTTTCCTTTGCAGCCAGCCGCATGCGCGACGGTGATTTTGATGCGAGTCTGCTCGATGAGAAAGTAGCCACCAGCGAGATTCGTGAGGTCAACATCGGCTTTAACCGCATGGCCGAGCAGTTATCCAAAATCGAAGCCGACCGCGTCATCATGCTGGCCGGTATTTCGCATGACCTGCGTACCCCGCTGGCGCGACTGCGGCTGGAAACCGAGATGAGCGTGGCCGACCCCGATGCGCGCAGCCACATGGCCTCAGACATCAGCCAGCTCGACTCCATCATTGACAAGTTTCTGGATTACGCCCGACCGGAGCCTGCACACCTGGAGCGGGTGTCG
>JANNKV010000032.1:0-8092 GCA_031396485.1 Polaromonas sp.
GCGCGGCGAAATAGGCGATCTGCGGCTTGAAGGCGATCACCAGGTCGGCCACGCTATCGACGATGGCCGCGCAAAAATCGTAGATCTTGCTGGTATCGCCTTTGAATTTGGCGGGAAAGCGGCTGGGCTCCGGGTCCAGGCCCACGCACAGCATGGACTGGTTCTGCGCGGCTGCGGCGCGCAGCATCTCAAGAAAAGTCATGGCGCCTATTTTACGGGGAGCGCCATGATAAAAGCCGTATACGACAGAGCCCCCAGCGTCATGGACAGGCCGTTGGAGCCGAAGTTGGTCTGCCCTCGGTCCGCCTGCCTCTGGATCACGCTCTTCAAATCCCTGTCGATAGCCCCTTGGAGTGAAACTGTTGAAAATCTGTAGTCGCCCGTCAGTCGATCAAGGCAGGAAGCCCAGGTTGACCGGGTAGTCCGCACCGCCGAAGCGGCTGATGTTGGGCAACACGCCAGGGAAGTCTGCGTCTTGCACACCGAACCAGCGCGCCAGCGTGGCGGCGTACTGGTCCACCGATGTGGTGGGAAGCAGGCGGCCCTGACCGATATGGTCCTGGTCTTCCGGCCCAGCGGTGTTGCCCACGCCCATGCCAGGGGCCTTGCCGTAAAAGGTTTTTCCCTTGACGGCGCCGCCGACGACGAAGTGGTGGTTGCCCCAGCCGTGGTCAGAGCCGTCACCGTTGGACGTCAGCGTGCGGCCGAAATCCGAGGCCGTGAAGGCAGTCACACTTTGATCGATACCCAGATTGACGGTGGTTTTGTGAAACGCCGTCAGCGCGTCGCTCACGCGCTGCATGTTGGTGGTGTGGGTGCCCAGCAGGTTGTCGTGCAGGTCGAAGCCCCCCATCGATACGAAAAACACCTGCCGCTTGGCGCCGAGGCTGCTGCGTGCTGCGATCAGCCGCGCCACCATCTTCAGCTGCGAGGCCAGCGAATTGCCGGTCAGTGCATTGATTTCTGCGAACTCGGTTCCTGTCGCAGCCGCTGCGCCTGAACCGATGCCACTGGTGACAGCGCCTTCCGACGTGATGGCGCGTTTGGTCACCGTGTTGTATTCGTTTTCCAGCGCATTGGTGCGTGCTTGCTGCGTCAGCGTCAGCATCGCATCCTTGACGAGCGCAGAGCCATAGGTGCGGGTGTCCGACGCGCTGCGAATCTTCACCGCACCGCCGGTGCTGACCTGGTAGGCCAGCGCCGAATCACCAGCCAGGAACACGGCGTTGCCAGTGACAGAAATGCAGGTGAAAAGCGAGTTGCTGTTCGATGCCATGGCCAGGTCGCCGACATTGCCGCCCCAGCCGATGGTCGAGCCTTCGGGTGACGACGACTGCCAGACCGATTGCTGGTCGTTGTGCGAAAAAAGCTTGGGCGGCAGCGGGTACAGCGAGCGGTTGCTGCCCTGGTATTGCGCCTTGGTCAGCGGCACGACGAGCGGACCGACGTTCAGCTGCACGGCAGCCTGACCGGCATTGAACAGGCCGGCGAGCCCGGTCATCGACGGGTGCAGCGCATATTGCCGGCCGTTGGCCAGCGCCGTGGTGGGATTCAGCAGTGTCGGTGTCAGCGATGCCTTGGCCAACGCAATGCCGCCCGCCGTCTGGCCGGCACCGCCGCCGCGAATCGTGCTGTAGGCGTTGTAGGTCGGGTCGTCGTAGGCCAGCACGGTGTTGGCGTAATCATTGCCACCATACATGAACACGCAGACCAGCGCCTTGTAATCGCCGGGTGCATTGAAGGCGGCGGCTTCGCCGATGGCGGCCAGGTTCAATGCGGTCGGCAACGCCGTGCCGGCCAGTGCGAGCTGCATCGAGCGGCGCAAAAACGCGCGTCGGGAATGCGCTTGGGGGTTGATCAGATACATGCGGTTAATCTCAAAAATAGGACTTAGCGTTGAACCAGGTAGTCGGCAGACGCCATGACCAGCAGCACACCCGCGGCGACGCGGTCGAGCTTTTGTGCTGCCGTGCTGGACGCGGTGACGGGGGTGCCATTGAGCGCGGCAATGATCAGGTTCTGGTTGGCGGCTGACATCTGGCCCGCGCACAAAATCAGGTTCAGCCGGCGCACCAGCGCGGTAGCGTCACCCACAGCCAGCGCGAGTTCGCTGGCGTAGCTGGCTGTCACGTCAATGATGTAGTTGCGGTATGCGGCCTGCGGCACGGTGGGCTCCGGGCAATAGATGCCATCCCGGATCACGCCTTGCATGTAGTTGATGTAGCCGCCCACCGTGGTTTCATTGACCAGCTGAAATTCGGGCGCAGGCGCCTGTGCCTTGGCCAGCGCCGTGTTGGGCGGCACAAAGCCGGGGCGAAAGAAATTGAACACCGACGGCGAACGCAGCGGGCTTTGTCCCAGCTTGTCTGCTGCGCCGTTGGTGTCGAACATCTTCCACGAACCAGCGGCCGAGCCGATGCCGAAGCTGCGGCCCCACTGCACCAGGCGCAGCATGGGTTCGCGCAGTTTGCCGTAGGCCGGGTCGACCGCCCTGGCCGGGTTGCGCGCCTCGTCGTCCAGAAGAATGGCGGTCCACACGGCTTTCAAATCGCCGCGCACGCCAGCGCCGTTGTTGGTGAAGGCAGCAGACACCCGGGCCACATAAGCCGGGCTCGGGTTGCTGGTCACCAGGCGCTGGATCATCTGCCGGGCGAAAAAAGGCGCCGTGTTCGGGTGGTTGAAGAGTGTGTCAAGCGCGGTCTTCAGCGCCGCCGGGCCGGCGGTATTGGCCGGAATCGTCGTGCCCAGAAAAGTGGCTGCCAGCGTGGAGTGCCGTGTGGCATCGAACTTCATCGGCTTGCGCGCAAAGTCGCGGCTCTCGATGGTGTAGGGCTCAACGCCACCCGCGTCCTTTAAAACCTGCACCCGTACGCCGTCCGATGTATCAAAGTCATAACCGGTGAAGACCCGCGCGATGTTGGTGACGTCGTCCTGCGTGTAGGTTTCCAGCCTGGCGCCATTCGCACCGGTTTTCTCCGTACCGTCGGGGTTGAGCTGGACCAGGCCGATGGTGAACAGCTGCATCACCTCGCGGCCGTAGTTTTCGTCGGGCACCCGCCCGGTGGCGGTGTTTTCCTTCTGGTTGCCCTTGGTATTGAGGAACCAGCCCATCGCCGGATTCAACGTGATGTCTTCCAGCAGCTGGCGGTAATTGCCAAATGCGTTTTTGACCAGCGTGTCCCAGTAATGGGCGATGGCGTGGCTGCGCCACTGGTATTCAGCCGCCTGCAGCGACACCACGAAAAATTCGGACAAGGCCAGCGCGATGCGCTTGCGCAAGGTGTCCGGCGCGGTGAAGAGCTGATTCCAGATCATGAAGTCAGCGGGATACTCGGTGAAGAAATAGCGGTTGGTGTCAGACGCCCCGTAGCCGCGCTGCTCCAGCCAGTCCCAGCCGGTCTGGCCTTGCGGGCTGGCAAAATCCTGCTGCAGCTTGGCGGCGAAGGTGGCGCTGCGCACCGCGCTCAAACCTCCGTCGGTCACGGCAAACTGGCTCTGCATCAAAAAGCGGGCGGCTTCTTCGTCAGACTGTGCTTTCGGGTAGTTGTTGAACCCGGGTGCCGCCTGCGGCTCGCTGGTGCTGCCCGCTACAACGCCTCCCGTTCCGCCACCACCACCGCCGCAGGCAGCCAGCAGTGCGGCGGCAAATGCGGAAGCGCTGGCCAGTGCGGTTTTTTTTGACGCAGGCGATGCCAGGTCTTGCTGTGCTGGACGGGCTGTGCTGGCCAGCTTGGCCCGGCTAATACCGTCGCTGACCGACACGGCCATGGTCTCTTCTGCGTGCATTCGAATGGGCCCTCCTGTTAACAAGTCATTACTGATTTGCTTAACAGTCCGCAATCGGCATGCCGGTCAGGCAAGAACTTTCAATCAGTTACGTGGCAATACACATTGAAATTTTTGAGCGCCGGTGCGGTGCAGGTCGCGCTCCGGAAGCGGAAATAAGTCACGTTTTGCGAGAGTGCAGTCACGGCAGCCCGGGAAAAGCAATCGATTGAAGTGACACGATTGTCAGACGGCGCCTACAAAATTGACGGCTTTTCGCTGACTGCGGAACCGATCGAAGCCCAGATCCGATTGGACGTGTAAGTCGAATGAATTAACCCAAACTGCCCGAGCGGCCGGTGATGACTCAAGCCGCGGGCTGCGAAACCTCAATCGCCAGGCACAAGTCTTCCCAGGCCTTGGCTTTGTCGAGCGGGCTGCGCAGCAGCACGGCGGCGTCGTAGGTCACCACGGTTTTCGTGCCGTGGAGTTGATGTACCTGCCCGCGCAGCTTTCCCAGCGGCTCGCTGCTTTGCAGCACGGCCTGCGCGGCCAGGCGGCCCATGACCAGAATCACATCGGGCCGCGTCTGCGCGATCAGCGTGGCCAGTTCGGCGGGCAGCGCGGTTGGGCTCACGCCGCCTGCCGCCAGCCGCGCTAGCGGCGCCAGCAGCACCGTGCCGGCTTCGCCGGGTTGACCTGACTGGTGCAAGCCGGCGGCGCGCAGCATATTGCCGAGCAGTTTGCCGGCGTCGCCCTCGAAAGGGTCGAAAACGGGTTTGCGCAGGCTGGCCGCCGGGGTTTCGCCCAGCAGCAGCCAGCGCGGACCGGCCGGGGTTCCGTACGGCGATGCGGCGTTGGCATAAAGCACTTGGGCATTGCCGAGCTGCCAACCCGGCGCGGCGGTGGCAGCGTTGGGGGCGGATGCAGCCGGCGTGCTCTGGCGTGGAGGTGCAGAGGCGGCTGGTGGCGCGTCACGCACAGCGGGCGCAGCCACCGTTTTAGCCGCGACATTCAAGTCATTTGTGCCGCCAGCCCAAGTATTACTTGCGTCAGCAGCTATTAAATCAGTAGCGTTTCGTTGCGAATCAAGTGCTGCGGATGATTCGGGCTGCGCCGCAAGAACAGCAGGCGGTGGCTGCCAGAGGCGCACCCCCATCTCGCGCAGCATGGCGCGCTGGCGCTTGTCCAGGGCCAGGCTCATACGGTAACCTTCACGCCAGGTGCTGTGAGCGCTGCGGCGCCAGCGCCATCGGGCGGCCGGGCGGCGCTCATGCGTGCCTGCTCATCAAATAACGCAAGGCCATCACAGCGCCAGACTCATCACAACCGCATCTTCGCGCTCGCCACCGGTGGCCGGGTAATACTGCTTGCGCAAACCCACTTCGCGAAAGCCATAGCGTTCATACAGCGTTCTGGCGCGCGCATTGCTGGGCCGCACTTCCAGCCAGACCCATTGCGCGCCGTGGCTGCGCGCCCACAGCACCACGGCGTCCAGCATCACATGCGCCCAGCCCTGGCGCTGGTGCGCGGGGGCAACGGTGATGTTCAGCAGATGCACTTCGTCAACGCCTTTCATGGCGACGAAATAGCCGATCAGTTCCACAGACGGCCGCACACCGCCGGTCAGCAGCTGGGCCTGATAGCCGGCCTTGATCGAGTCGCTGAAGTTGCCCGCCGACCACGGGTGCTCGTACGCGCTTTGCTCCGTGCGCGCGACCACCTCCAGCCAGTCGCTGGTCATCGCCTCAAACTGCGCCTCCAGGTGGGGCAGCGCGTTAGGTGGTTTTAAAACGGCGCTCATAGAAGGAGGGGTTGCAATTTAAGGGCCAGGCTGGGTCGCGGCCAGCGCTTTGGACGCGGCACGCTCTTCCGTGGTGAACGCTACTTTATCGCGAACATACAAAGGCAGGGCGAGCGATGCGTCGACACACTGCCCGGCAGCAGCGAGCGCGGGCGCCAGGCGCAGCAGGGCCGTGGCAGTCGGTAGCGCATGAAGGTGTGCAATGGGCGCCAAGGCAACCGGCAGCCGCTGCGCATACACCTCAAACACGTTGCCGGCCAGCAGCTGCGACCCCGGCTCGCGCAGCAGGTAATCGGCCAGATTTTCAGGTCGAATCAGCTCGCAGCCCCCGGTTTGCGTCCACATGCCGCTATTGAATTCATAGCTCTGCACATACATCTCGTCCATCCGGGCGTCGAGCAGGGCGGTGACGCGCAGGGCGGTGACGCGCAGGGTGTTCGCGCTCGCTGCGTTCTCCTCTCTTGCTCCCTCTCCCTCTGGGAGAGGGCTGGGGTGAGGGTGCCCCCGCACTTGAAACCGCGCCTCCTCCGCCACCGCCATCAGCGTATCAATCGGCAGCACCGGCATGCCGGCGCCATTGCGCGCGCCAAAGGCCAGCCCCTGCGCCACCGCGCACGCCGTGCGCAGCCCGGTGAAAGAGCCTGGCCCGCGCCCAAACGCAATCGCATCCAGATCACCCAGCTGCAGACCCGCCTCGGCCAGCAGGCCCAGAATCGCCGGAATCAGCGTGCTTGACGCCTGCGCACCGCCCGCGCCACTGTGCTGCCACACGCGCACGCCGTCGGTTACGGCGATCGACAGGCGGTCGGTGCTGGTGTCGAAGGCCAGGAATTTGGCGGCTGATTTCAGGGTTTCAGGCATTTTTAGGGATCAAATCGGGCTCTAGCCCAGGTAATATATGCGCAAGCAGCTATTAAAATCATAGCGATTATCGTCTGTTGCTACGCGATGGGCCAGATAAAAACCGTTCGCCCTGAGCTTGTTGAAGGGTCTGTCGGATGAGAAGCACACGGCGCGCAATACAAACGATTATCCCGCCTTGCTCTGATAAGGCGACCACGAGGCGACTGCGGCCTTGCACGGTCGGCAACCGATAATCCGCGCATGCTTTTCACGCCGCTCCCCCCTGTTCCCGTACTGCCTCAGCCTCCGAATTCATCTCCGCATTCCGCGCGACCGGCCCGATTGAAAGGCCGTTCCGCCGCCAGCCCGCTTGCCGTCGTCGCGATCCTCACCTGCTTGGTTTGTACGGGTGCCCTGGCCCAAAACGCGGCCACAAACGCGGCCCAAAATCTGCCGTCCGAAGTCGATGCCGCACTGGCGCGCGCCAAGGTCCCGCGCGAGGCCCTGGCCGCCATCGTCATCGACGCCGCACCGGCCATCAACGGCAAATCGGCGCCGCTGCTGGCGTACCGCGCCAACGCGCCGGTCAATTCCGCATCGGTCATGAAGTTGGTCACCACTTACGCCGGAATCGAGCTACTGGGACCCGCCTACACCTGGAACACGCCGGTGTACGTCGATGGAACCATCAAGGACGGCGTGCTGCAGGGCAACCTGATCATCCAGGGCCGGGGCGACCCGAAGCTGGTCATCGAGCGGCTCTGGCTGCTGCTGCGCCGCGTGCAGTCGCTCGGCATCAAGACCATCAGCGGCGACATTTTTCTTGACCGCAGCGCCTTTGCCGCCGCGCCGCACAACCCGGCCGACTTCGACAACGAACCCTTCCGGCCCTACAACGCCGCGCCCGACGCTCTGCTGATCAACTACAAGTCGGTGGTGATGACGTTCGCGCCCAACCCCGGCAGCGGCGTGGCCCATATCAGCTATGACCCGCCGCTGGCCAATGTGAATATGCAGGACACCGTGCCGCTGTCCGTCGGCACGGGCGCGTCATTGTCCGAATGCGGCGACTACCGCGGCGCGCTGAAAGCCGATTTCTCCGACGCATTCCGCATGACCTTCGCCGGCACCTACCCGGCTGGCTGCGGCGAAAAAATCTGGGCCGTGGCCTATGCCGACCCGGCGAGCTATGCCGAACGCGCGGTGCTCGGCCTGTGGCAGGACATGGGCGGCAAGCTCGCCGGGCGCGTGCGCGAAGGCCGCGCACCAGCAGGGCTGCGCCCCGTGTTCGAAGCCGCATCACCGACGCTGGCCGAAGTGATTCGTGACATCAACAAATTCAGCAACAACGTGATGGCGCAGCAACTGTTTTTGACCTTCAGCCTGCCGCAAGCCGGCGGCGCGCGACTGGCCAATATCAACACAGGTACGCAGGCCCCCGCAAGCAAGGAAGCGTCCCGCGAAGTGCTACGCACCTGGTGGCAGCAGCGCTTTGGCGCGCAGGACATGCCCGTGTTCGACAACGGCTCGGGCCTGTCACGCGCCGAACGCGTCACCCCGCAAGGCCTGGCCCGCATGCTGCAAACCGCGTACGTATCAGGCGCCATGCCCGAGCTGATGGCGTCGCTGCCGATCACCGGCGTGGACGGCACGCTGCGCAACAACAGGTCACGCGTGTCG
>JANNKV010000343.1:0-1963 GCA_031396485.1 Polaromonas sp.
ATCACTCCCTGCGGCCTGTGGCGCGCGGACTCGGGCGGTCCGCCGCGTTGTTTTTCTTGGCCATGCGGGGCTATTGACTGCAAAAAGACGCCTTGCGGCCCATCCCGATCCGCGCACCACAGTCCCGCCAGAGTTAAGCCGAGGGTCTCCAGGCCAGCACGCAGTTCAGTGATTGCTGGCCGTTGTTTATCGCAGTAAAGTTGCGCGATGCACCCCATCGCCGCACTCGACAAGCTCGACCGCAACATTCTGCAACTGCTGCAGAAAAACGGCCGCGAAACCTACGACGAGATCGGCTCGCAGATCGGCCTGTCGCCGAGCGCCGTGCTGCGACGGGTGAAGCGGCTGGAGGAAACCGGCGTAATCGATTGCTATGTGGCGCTGGTGAGGCCAGAATCAGTGGGACTGGTGCTCACGGCATACCTGAACGTGCGGCTTGAAAAGCACACCGAGAGCCACAAGCGAAACCCGATGGATGTGTTTCGCGCCAGTGTGCAGGCCTGGCCCGAGGTGGTGGAATGCGCAGCCCTCACCGGCGAGATGGATTATTTGCTGCGCGTGGTGGTGGAAGACATGGCGCACTACAGCCGCTTCATCATGGACACGCTGCTCAAACACCCCAGCGTGCAGGACTGCAAGACCAGCTTTGTGCTGGACCGCGTGAAGGCGACCACGGCGGTGCCGGTTTAGCGCAAGGTTTAGTGCGGTGGTTTAGTGCGTTGGCTTAGTGCGTTGGTGTGGTTTGTTCGGTAGTACTTTCTGGCGCGTTCTTAATACGTTTTTCTTCGTCTGGACGTGGGCAGTGAGACGGCTTTTGACGGCGGTCGCCAGCGGCAAGTTGCTGCGTTGCAACAATTTTGTAGGTTAGTTGCCAGACAGCGCTGTAGGAACGCGGTAAAGGCGCGGTAAATGGTCCGTTCAAGGCCCGTTTCGTCTGGATGGGCGCTATGAATTCAGGAGCTGGTGACGCAGGTTTCATATGGGCTATCGGCACTTTTTATCATTGAATGAGCGATATCCCTGCCGTGATGAGGCAGTAAACCCGCTAGAGTGAATATTCTAGGGATAACCCTTATATTTAGCCCATGGTCACACCCGGCATTCTTTTAAAAGCGTCCTTCAATGCAGGCAGGGAATTCTTTCGCCCGCCCGCAGCGGAGCGGCCCGCGCCTGAGCCCGGTACGCCTGCCGTGGCGCCCGTGCTCGTGCCGATTCGCTCCATCGGGCCCAGCCACGGCGAGCGCATTGCGGCGCACTTGCTGGCGCTGGATGCGCAGGACCGCTATCTGCGCTTTGGCTACGCCGCCAATGACGAGCAGATTCTCCGCTACGTCAACGGCCTCAATTTCGAGCGCGACGACATCTTCGGCATTTACAACCGCAAGCTTGAACTGATCGCCATGGCGCACCTGGCTTTTTCCACCAACCCTGACCTGAAAAGCTGCGCCGAGTTTGGCGTGTCGGTGCTCAAGCAGGCGCGTGGCCGGGGCTATGGCTCCCGTCTGTTCGACCGCGCCGTGATCCATGCCCGCAATGAGGGCGTCGACATGATGTTCATTCATGCGCTGAGCGAAAACACCGCCATGCTCAACATCGCCCGCAAGGCCGGTGCCACCATCGAGCGTGAAGGCTCCGAGAGTGAGGCGTATTTGCTGCTGCCTGCGGCAGACCTGGACTCGCGCGTGACCGAGATGGTTGACGAGCGCATCGCCCAGACCGACTACCGCCTGAAGGTACAGGCCAAACAGTTTTGGGATGTGCTGGCCTTGCTGCAGGACGTGCGGCGCGGCGTGCGCGATGGACGGGACCGCATGCCCATGTGAATGGGGCTCGCACGTTTGCTTGCTGCGCGAAGCCCGCAAGAGCACGGGCCTCGTTTTGCGGTGCAGCCGCGCCAATTGCGCAAGCCGAGCATGCCCCACTACACTAGGGCCCATCTCAACTACCGAACACCTGTGTGTCC
>JANNKV010000353.1:0-6737 GCA_031396485.1 Polaromonas sp.
GTCGCGGCAACCGCGCGGAGAAGCTGAAAGCAGAGCCGGACTTCGCGGATCCACTGAGCGACGGCCACATGACCGGCTACGCGATCGTGGTGCTGCGCGAAGCCGGCGTGCCCGCCAACGATCCGCGCATCCAGCGCGGACTCGCGTGGTTGAACACAGCGCGGCCGACCACCACGCGGCGGTGGCAGCCGATGGCGCGGCCATCGAACTGCGCCGCCGCAGCCTGACCAGCGAGTTCGAGGCGTATTCCAACGAGTTCATTGAAGCCACGCTGGTGAAAGCGATTTTTCCGCAAGACGCGGTGCGGCGGCGATTCCTGCGCGCGGTTGGAAAAAGCACCGCAATGGCGGCAATTGCCAGCGTGTTGCCGGTGGCCAGCATGCAGGCGCTGGCGCAAGACGCCGGCAAGAAAACCGGCTCGCTGGAAAAGACGAACCTGAAGATCGGCTTCATCCCGATCACCTGCGCCACGCCGCTGATCATGGCCGCGCCGCTGGGTTTTTATCAGCAGCAGGGCCTGAATGTCGAAGTCACCAAGACGGCCGGCTGGGCGCTGATCCGCGACAAGATGATCAACAAGGAATACGACGCCACGCATTTTCTGTCGCCGATGCCGCTGGCGATCTCGATGGGCCTGGGCTCGAACGCCACACCGATGAATGTGGCGACGATCCAGAACATCAACGGCCAGGCGATCACGCTGGCACTGAAGCACAAAACGAATCGCGACCCGAAGAACTGGAAAGGCTTCAAATTTGCGATTCCCTTCGAGTATTCGATGCACAACTTTTTGCTGCGCTACTACCTGGCAGAAGCCGGCCTGAACCCCGACACCGACGTGCAACTGCGCGTGGTGCCGCCCGCCGAAATGGTGGCCAACCTGCGCGCTGGCAACATCGATGGCTTCCTCGGCCCTGACCCCTTCAACCAGCGCGCGGTGTTCGAGGAAGTCGGCTTCATTCACCTGCTGACCAAAGACATCTGGAACGGCCACCCGTGCTGCGCTTTTGGCACCTCGACCGAATTCATCCAGAAAAATCCGAACACCTTCGCGGCGCTGTACCGCGCGGTACTGACCGCCGCCGCGATGGCGCGCGACCCGAAAAACCGGGAGCTGATCGCGAAAGTGATTGCGCCCGCGCAGTATTTGAACCAGCCCGAAGCCGTGCTGAACCAGGTGCTGACAGGCAAGTTCGCCGACGGCCTGGGCAATATTAAAACCGTGCCCGACCGCGCCGACTTTGATCCGATGCCGTGGCAATCAATGGCGGTTTGGATGCTGACGCAGATGAAACGTTGGGGCTATGTGAAGGGCGACGTCAACTACAAGCAGATCGCCGAGAAAGTGTTCCTGATCACGGACGCGAAAAAGTACATGAAGGAGCTCGGCCAGAAGACACCCGATGGCGCGTATCCGAAATTCACCATCATGGGCAAGGAGTTTGATGCGGCGAAGGCAGAGCAATACGCAGCAGGTTTTGCCATCAGCAAAATGACGTGAACGGCGGTCATGAACGTCTTCAAAACCATGGGCTTCAAGGCGGGTCTGGTGTCGGCCCTGCTGCTGGCGATTTTCATCAGCGCGTGGTATCTGGCCACCGCGTCGCCGGCGGGGGTTGCGTCCAGTACTTCCGGCATGACGGCCGAGCAGATCGAATACCAGAAGATGATGGGCAAAGACCCGGCGAGTGCTTCTCAAACCAAAGCGTCGGGCTTTCCCAACCCGATGCAGATGGGCCAGACCTTTGTGCGGCAACTGAGCGACCCGTTTTATGACCGCGGCCCGAACGACAAGGGCATCGCGATTCAGCTGGCGCATTCGCTCGGCCGCGTCGGGCTGGGCTTTCTACTGGCCTGCGTGGTCGCGATTCCGCTGGGGTTTGTGATTGGCATGTCGCCGTTGCTACGGCGCGCGTTTGACCCTTTCATCCAGGTGCTCAAACCCATCTCGCCGCTGGCGTGGATGCCGCTGGCGCTCTACACCATCAAGGACTCGTCGGCCTCGGGCATCTTCGTGATCTTTATCTGCTCGGTCTGGCCGATGCTGATCAACACCGCTTTTGGCGTGTCGGCGGTGAAGCGCGAATGGCTCAACGTCGCCAGCACGCTCGAAGTCAACCCGCTGCGCAAGGCTTTTCAGGTCATCCTGCCGGCTGCCGCGCCGACGATTTTGACCGGCATGCGCATCTCGATGGGCATTGCGTGGCTGGTGATCGTGGCTGCCGAAATGCTGGTCGGTGGCACGGGTATCGGCTACTTCGTGTGGAACGAATGGAACAACCTGTCGCTGACGAATGTGATCTTCGCGATCTTCGTCATCGGCGTGGTCGGCATGCTGCTGGACCTGAGTTTTGCGCAGTTGCAAAAGGCGGTGACCTATGTGGAATGAATCGGTGGTTCGCGGCGCGCCCGCCATTCCTTATGAAGCCTTCAGGAAAGAAACCAGCATGCAGGGATTCCTCAAAGTCGAGGGTCTGAGCAAGGCTTTCGTGCCAGCCAAACCCGTCTTTGCCGATGTGAGTTTCAGCATCGACAAAGGCGAGTTCGTTTGCATCATCGGCCACTCGGGCTGCGGCAAGACCACCGTGCTCAATGTGCTGGCCGGGCTGGACACGGCCACCGGCGGCCATGTGTTCATGGACAACCGCGAGATCCGCGGCCCCGGCCTGGAACGCGGCGTGGTGTTTCAAAGCCACGCGCTGATGCCGTGGCTGACCGTGCGAAAAAACATCGCGTTTGCCGTGGTGTCGCGCTGGCCCGACTGGAACGCAGCGCAGGTGCAGGCGCAGGTCGAAAAATTCGTCGCCATGGTCGGCCTGAGCGGCGCCATCGACAAAAAGCCGTCGCAGCTTTCGGGCGGCATGAAGCAGCGCGTCGGCATCGCGCGCGCGTTCGCGATCCAGCCCAAGATGCTGCTGCTCGACGAGCCGTTTGGCGCGCTGGACGCCCTGACGCGCGGCACGATTCAGGACGAGCTGATGAGCATCGTTCGTGAGACACACCAAACCGTTTTCATGATCACGCACGATGTGGACGAGGCGATTTTGCTGGCCGACCGTATTATTTTGATGACCAATGGCGCAGAGACTGCCAACGGTTATGTACCCGGCGGCATCGGCGAAGTCGTCATCAATACGCTGCCGCAAAAGCGTACCCGAGCCGAGCTGCACCACCTCGACGGCTACTACGAGCTGCGCAACCACATTGTTGACTTTCTCATCAAGCGGGCCAAGCCTGATTCCAGGGCCTGAGCCAACCCTCTTTATTTCACAACCGGAGCAATCATGAATCGTAACGACGTCACCGAAAAGATCATCACCGCCAAGGTAGCCAAAGGCATCACTTGGGACTCGGTCGCCAAAAAGGTCGGCCTGAGCAAAGAGTGGGTGACTGCCGGCTGCCTGGGTCAGATGACGTTCGACGACAAGCAGGCCAAGATCATCGGCAAGATTTTCGGCCTGAACGCCGAAGAGCAAAAGTGGCTGCAGGTCGTGCCGTACAAGGGCTCGTTGCCCACCGCCGTGCCGACTGACCCGCTGATCTACCGCTGGTATGAAATCGTCAGCGTGTACGGCACCACCATCAAGGAATTGATTCACGAAGAGTTCGGCGACGGCATCATGAGCGCCATTGATTTTTCGATGGACATCGTGCGCCAGCCCGACCCGAAAGGCGACCGCGTGAACGTGGTGCTGTCGGGTAAATTCCTGCCGTACAAGCAATACTGATGGCGGTTTGACGACAAACTGTCAACACAATGGCGGACGCAGCCACGTTTGGCCTGCGGGCAAAATGGGGCCATGAACTCTCTCGACGGCATCCGCATCCTCGACCTCTCCCGCGTGCTCGCGGGCCCGTGGTGTACCCAGACACTGGCCGATCTGGGCGCCGATGTCATCAAGATCGAGCGCCCGGGCACCGGGGACGACACCCGTACCTGGGGCCCGCCATTTTTAAAAGACAACGCGGGCGCGGAAACGCACGAGGCGGCTTACTATTTGGGCACCAACCGCAACAAGCGCTCGGTCACCTGCGACATCGCCAAGCCCGAAGGTCAGGCGCTGATCCGTGAATTGGCCGCGCATTGTGATGTGTTCGTCGAGAACTTCAAGGTCGGTGATATGGCGCGCTATGGGCTGGACTATGCCGCGCTCAAAGTCATCAACCCGCGGCTGGTGTATTGCTCGATCACTGGCTTTGGCCAAACCGGCCCGTATGCCGAACACGCCGGCTACGACTATGCGATTCAGGGCATGGGCGGGCTGATGAGCGTGACGGGCGAGCGCGACGACATTGGCGGCGGCCCGCAGAAAGTCGGCGTGGCGGTGGCTGATTTGATGACCGGGATGTATGCGACGGTGGGCATTCTGGCGGCGCTGCGCCACGCCGAGAGGACTGGCGAGGGCCAGCAGGTCGACATGGCGCTGCTGGATACGCAGGTGGCGATGCTGGCCAATCTGGGCGCCAACTACCTGGTCAGCGGCACGGTGCCGGGCCGGGCCGGCAACGCTCACCAGAACATCGTGCCGTACCAGGTGTTCGAGGTGGCAGCGACGGCCGATGGAAACAAAGACCATCTCATTCTGGCGGTCGGCAACGACTCGCAGTACGCCAAGTTCTGCGCCGTGGCCAGCATTCCCGAGCTGGCTACCAACGCGCTCTTCGCCAAAAACCAGGACCGCGTGCGCAACCGCGCGCAACTGGTGCCGATTCTGGAGGCTGTCATGCGCACCCGGACCAAGGCCGACTGGCTGGCCGCGCTGGAAGCCGCCAAAGTGCCGTGCGGCGCCATCAACAACCTGGCCGAGGTGTTTGCCGACCCGCAGGTCGCAGCCCGCGGGATGGTGACGCCGTGGCAGCATCCGCTGCAGGGCGATTTGCGGCTGGTCTCCAGCCCGATGAAGCTGAGCGCCACAGCGCCGCGCAAGGACCTCCCGCCACCGTTGCTGGGCCAGCACACAGACCAGGTTTTGCGCGACCTGCTGCACTGCGACGATGCACGGCTGGCCGGGCTCAGGAGCGCGAAGGCGATCTGACGGGAAAGGGAGTTTCCGGGCTGAACCACCCTTGCGTCATCAGGCAGTCGTAGCGTAGTACTACGATAACCATAGCTGACAGCGCAGTATTTATATGGGCTAGAGCCCTATTTCACCTGATTTTATGGCGCAGGCACTGACCTGTACCTGCTGGCGACTGCGACTTTTCCGCAGGGTGGCCGAAGCTGGGTAGCGAGCAAGCTGAAGAGAGTACCTGGGGCAAACAACCGGTGCGTGTTGTTTTGACTACTTTAGATTTACTATAATTAAAAATCGCGCCAAATGGGCGGTGCTGTTTGTACGTCACGCCATGCTCCTTGGTCGCGCGACTTTTTGGTGTTTTTTCAGGGGCGGCAGTGCAAAACAAGATGGCGTCGTGACTTTTTGCCCGTTGGTCGCATCCGTTACACAAGAAAAAAGTTGTCAGTCCGCAGCAAGCGTGATTGAATCGGAATATGTAATAAAACGTGTCTTTCCGGGACCCAGACGACTTTCAAAGTCGCGCAAATCCGGCCCAGAGATCGCGCAAGCGAGATTGAAAGTATCTAGCCATGAACCGAGCTGTAACCCCGATCCGGCGTGTCACCGCCGCAGCGCCCCTGCAGGAGGAGGCGCCTCCGCAGGCGCTGACGGATTACGCCCTCGTTGGCCAGTTCGGTGCCGAGCTGGCCGAGCCTATCAACACCATGCACAACATCGTGCAGGATTTCAACCAGAGCCGCCACATGTCGCACGCCCAGATGGTGCTGCTGGTGTCGTCGGTTGAGGCCGCGCTGAACGTGACGCGCCAGAGCCAGCAGATCGCCCGCCTGGCAGAAGGCCGGCTGCGCCAGTCGCACGAACGCATCCGCCTGGACGAGCTGCTGCATCAGACACTGACCGAGCTGTCGCCGGCGCTGCAGGCCCGCGGCGTCGAAATCCATCGCAATATCAAACCGGTCGAAATCATCATCGACCCAGGCCTGCTTTCCAGCTTGGTTGAGGCCGCGCTGACCTGGGGCTGCAGCCAGGGCAAACGGGTGGTGGTGTCATTGGGCATCAAAAACTGGCCCGAGCACGGCATGCTGGCGATCAAGGCCAGCAACCCGCCTGGCTCGCTCGCGCCCCCCGCCAACGCCGATACCCTGGCCTGGCAAATGCTGGTGCTGACGGCGCAGGTCATGGGCGTCACGCTCGAGCGTGAAATCACCGCCAACGGCGAAGCCATGCTGTTGATGGAGTTTGCCCGCACCGTGAAACAGCTTGAAGGCCTGACCGCCGTCGAGATGGATGCCAGCGGCGATTCATCCTTTCACAACGGCACCAAGCCGATGGCCGGCATGCGCCTTTTGCTGATCAGCAATGACCCGATGGTGCGCGCCGAAGTCGATGAGGCCGGTCGGCTGCTGGGCGTTATGGTCGACAAGGTGCCCAGCGTGGAGCAGGCCGGACGCTACGTCAAACTGGGCATGCCGCACCTCGTCATCATTGATGAACGGCTCAATGACGACTCGTTCATCAGGCTGCAAAACGAGATCACGAGCACCGACCCCAACCTCGGCTTTATCGAGATCGCCGACGAGTCCAACACCTTCGAGATTTCCAGCTGGATGAGTGACAGCATGACGCGCGTCAGCCGTGACGTGATGCGGGCCCAGCTGCCGTCGGTGCTGACGCTGGAGCTGGCCCGGGCGCTGTAGGCGCGTCAGATACAGAGCGCTG
>JANNKV010000370.1:0-4091 GCA_031396485.1 Polaromonas sp.
CTGTCGGCTGAAAAATCCGGCAAAAATTCGCTTGATATTGCGGGCCTGCTGAAAATTCGTGGCAGTGAAATCCAGCAGCGTTATAGCGAACTGATGATGCTCGCCGCCGGGCCGTACAGCCTGCCCTTTATTGAAGAAGCCATGGAAGCTGGCTGGCAGGGTGACTTCCCGGGCGGCGCGACGGGTAACGCGCCGCTGGCATCAACGTACTTCAACATGCGCAAGACCACGATTTACGGCGGCAGCAATGAAGTGCAGCGCAATATTGTCTCGCAGTTTGTTTTAGGCTAGCTCGCCGTTCGGGCTGAGCCTGTCGAAGCCTTTGCGCAGATTTTTGAGAGCACCCTTCGACAGGCTCAGGGCGAACGGATTTTTGGATTTGCAGGAGACAACCATGGATTTTGATTTCACCGACGACCAGGAACAGCTCCGCGACGCCGTTCGCCGATGGGTCGACAAGGGCTATGACTTCGAGCGCCGTCGCGGCATTGAAAAAGCCGGTGGCTTTTCACGCGAGGCCTATGGCGAGCTGGCTGAACTGGGCTTGCCTGGCCTGTACATTCCCGAAGAGCACGGCGGCATGGGCATGGGCCCGGTCGAAGGCATGGTGGTGATGGAGGAGCTGGGGCGCGGCATTGTGGCTGAGCCCTTTACGCAAACGCTGATTGCTGGCGCTGTGCTGGCGGGCTATGCGACGGATGCGGTGAAGTCCGCCTGGCTGCCGAAAATCGCCACGGGCGAAAGCCTGGTGGTGCTGGCGCACCAAGAGCGCGCCGGGCGCTATAACATCGACAAATGTGAAGCAAAAGCGGCTCTAGCCCAGGAAAAATGGGTGTTGACAGCTATCAAAAGCATAGTACCTGCCGGCGACCAGGCTGATGCCTTTCTGGTGCCGGCAATGGCAGACGGCCAGATGGCGCTGTTCCTCGTTGAACGCACCGCAACGGGTGTGAATACGAACGGCTACCGCACGCAAGACGGCGCACGCGCCGCCGAAGTCACCTTCAAGGACGCACCGGCCACGCTGGTAACGAAGGACGGCATTACGGCGTTGGCACACGCCGTTGACATCGGCATCGCCGCCGCCTGCGCCGAAGCCGTCGGCGTGATGGACAAAACCATGGCGATCACGGTCGAGTACATGAATACGCGCAAGCAGTTCAATGTGCTGATCAGCAGCTTTCAGGCACTGCGGCACCGCGTGGCGGACATGAAGATGCAGCTGGAGTTGGCGCGCTCGATGAGCTACTACGCCTCACTCAAGCTCAACGCGCCCGCAGAAGAACGCCGCCGCGCGATGGCGCGCGCCAAGTACCAGCTCGGTGTGTCGATGCGCTTTATCGGCCAGCAAGCCGTTCAGCTGCATGGCGGCATCGCCGTGACCGACGAATACATCGTGAGCCATTATTTCCGCAAGCTGACGCAGCTGGAAATGACGTTTGGCGACACGCTGCATCACCTCGGTGAGGTGTCAAAGCAGATGCAGGACACGGCTGGGGTGTTTGCTTGACGCTATGGTTTTTATAGCTGCTTGCGCAGCATTTACCTGGGCTAGAGGCAACATAAGTCACTTAACCGTTCGCCCTGAGTTTGTCGAAGGGTCTTCGAGTTTCAACCAGGCTGCGACAGGCTCAGCCCGAACGGGTTGGTAGCGATTAAATGACGAGGATCGGGCTAGAGGCAGTGCCACTAAAACTCCAGGCGGAAACGCAGTTATCCGCCGGCTTCCGCACCCAGAGTCAGCCCGTCACGCGTGCAGGCGTGACGTCTTCGGAATATGCGCCATCAAAAACTCCATCTGGTCCGCCAGAATGCGGCGGTTGCGCAAGATGAAATCTTCCCACAGGCTGGGAACATACGGCGTGTAAAGCAGCGGCATGTGGGCCTGCTCGGGCGTGCGGCTACTTTTGCGGTGGTTGCAGGCGCGGCAGGCCGTGACCACGTTCATCCAGGTGTCGATGCCGTTTTGCGCAAACGGAATGATGTGTTCGCGCGTCAGGTCTTCTTCGTGAAAACCGTCGCCGCAGTAGGCGCAGACATTGCGGTCCCTTGCAAAGAGCTTGATATTCGTCAGGCCCGGCTTCAAATCAAAGGGGTTGATATTGGGTACGCCCTTGGTGCCGATGATGCTGTTGACGGTGATGATGGACTGGTGGCCGGTGATCGCGTTGTGGCCGCCATGGAAGGTGGCTACCCGCGCGCCCATCTCCCAGCGCACCTCGTCAGCCGCGTAGTGCAACACGGCTTCTTCGAGGCTAATCCAGGACTGTGGCAGGCCTTGACCCGAGAGTTTCAACACCTTCAAAACGAACCTCCACTTGAAGTGAATGACGAATGAAAACAGCGAATCGCCGACCGAAAAACCCCTCTCCAGCGACCCTCAAAAGCGGCGATATGCCAATATACCGCGAATTCGTGACAAACAGTGTCATATGCCGGTTTAACCCCGCTGCAGCCATGAGCGATCGGGCTCGCGCGCTATAAAAACGATAATTCAGATCATGCAGATTTTTCGCGGCTACCAACACCCCCGGCGGGCGCCCGCCTGCGCGATGACGATCGGCAATTTTGACGGCGTGCACCGCGGCCATCAGGCCATGCTGGCCCTGCTGAAAAACGAAGCCCAGCACCGCGCTGTGCCCAGCTGTGTGATGACCTTTGAGCCGCATCCACGCGACTATTTCGCCGCTGTGGCCGGCAAGCCGCTGCTGGCGCCCGCCCGCATCGCCACCCTGCGTGACAAACTGACCGAACTGGCCCGCTGCGGCATTGACCAGTGCGTGGTACTGCCCTTTAACGCGCCGCTGGCTTCGCGATCGGCCGAAGACTTCATCACCGAGGTACTGGTGGGCGGCCTGAACGCGAAATACGTGCTGGTCGGTGACGACTTTTGTTTCGGCGCCAAACGCCGTGGCGACTACGCCATGCTCGATGCCGCCGGCGAGCGCCTGGGCTTCGACGTGGCGCGCATGAACAGCTACGAGGTACACGGCGCGCGGGTATCCAGCTCGGCCGTGCGCCAGGCCATGGCCGCCGGCGACATGCAGCAGGTGGCCAGCCTGTTGGGCCGGCCGTACAGCATTTCCGGCCACGTGGTGCATGGCCGAAAACTCGGTCGCGACCTGGGTTTTCGCACGCTCAACCTGCGCTTTTCACACTGGAACCCGGCAGCCAGCGGGATTTTTGCGGTACACGTACACGGCCTGTCGCCGGAGCCGCTGACGGGCGTGGCCAACCTGGGCATCCGGCCGTCGCTGGACCCGGCCGACGTGAACGGCGGGCGCGTGCTGCTGGAGACCTATTGCCTCGACTGGCCCGCCCGCCTGGGCACCGAGGGGGGCTACGGTAAAATCGTGCGCGTGGAACTGCTGCACAAATTACATGACGAGCTGAGGTACGACGGTCTGGACAGCCTGAAAGCGGGCATCGCCAAAGACTGCGATGACGCACGGGCGTTTTTTGCGTCGATGCACAGCATGCACAGCGCTACTGGCCGCCAGACCACGCGCGACCGAATTTAGACGATCTGTCAGCCCGGTCGCTGCCCTTCGACAGGCTCAGGGCGAGCGGCCTTTCATCCCCCTTTCCCCCTTACTCAACCGTTCGGGCTGAGCCTGTCGAAGCGGTTCCTTGTCGCCCATGTCTGATACCCCCAACGAAATAACCGACTACCGCAGCACCCTGAACCTGCCCGACACGCCCTTCCCGATGCGCGGCGATTTGCCGAAGCGCGAAGCCGGCTGGATCAAGGAGTGGGACGAAAAAGGCATTTACAAAAAGCTGCGCGATGCGCGTCACGGCGCGGTCAAATTCGTGCTACACGACGGCCCACCGTACGCCAACGGCCAGATACACATCGGCCACGCCGTCAACAAGATTCTGAAAGACATGATCGTCAAGGCGCGCCAGCTCAAGGGCCTGGACGCGATCTACGTGCCCGGCTGGGACTGCCACGGCCTGCCGATTGAAAACGCGATCGAGAAGCTGCATGGCCGGAACGTGGCCTCCACGCTGCCCGAGGGGGCCACCCAAGGCCTCGGGAGCGGCCCGTCGCCCCTGGATGCCCGCGCAGAGTTCCAGGCGAAATGCCG
>JANNKV010000380.1:0-3843 GCA_031396485.1 Polaromonas sp.
TGTTTTGCCGGTCGTGACTTCCTTGATCAGTTTGATGAAGCGGCTGGTTTCCGAGCGGCTCATGCCGGCGGTCGGTTCGTCCAGCAAAATAACGTCGGCGCCGCCCGCGATTGTGATGCCGATTTCAAGCGCCCGCTGCTCGGCGTAGGTCAGATTCATCGCGAGAATGTCGCGCTTTTTGTCCAGTTTGATCATGTGCATGAGCTTGTCGGCACGATCGTTGGCATCGTCCAGATCTGCCAGGAATTTCAGGAAGGTGTACTTGTAGCCGAGGCTCCAGAGCACACCGCAGCGCAGGTTCTCAAACACGCTCAGCTTCGGAAAAATGTTGGTAATCTGAAAACTGCGGCTCAGGCCCATGCGGTTGATCTCAAACGGCTTCTTGCCGTTCAGGCGCTGGCCGTTGAGCAACACATCGCCACTGGTCGGCTCAAACCGGCCGCTGATGAGATTGAACAGGGTTGATTTTCCGGCGCCATTGGGCCCGATGATGCCGACCCGCTCGCCAGGCGGAATGGCCAGACTGATGCCGCGGATGATCTCGGTTTTGCCAAAGCTTTTGCGCAGATCCTTGAGTTCAAGCGAAAAGGTCGAAGGCGTTGCAGCAGTGCTCATAGGCTTTCCCTCCGCTTGATTTCCTTCTCGATGTTTTCCTGAATCAGACTCCACTCCTTCACGAACTGCCGACGACACACTTCAAACAATCCGAGTCCGGTCAACATGACGAAGGCCGAACCAAACCAGCTGTTCAGTCCCTTTGAATCGAGCCTTGCACCAAGGAAAGTCAGCTCGGAGCCCAGCGCTGCGTTGAGTTGCAGGTGATACAGCATCTCGATCATGGTCGCTGCGCCCAGCAGCACAATCAGTGCGGTCACGCCAAGGGCGAGATAGCCCACCCAAAGCTTGCGAAGGTGCCCAAAAACGGCCACGCGCAGATTCATCATGATGAGCGACGCCACGCCGCCGGGTGCGTACATCACCATGAACAGAAAAATGAGGCCAAGGTAGAGCAGCCAGGCCTTCGTGAACTCAGACAGCAGCACGAACGCCAGCACCATCAAAATGCCGCCCAGAATCGGACCAAAAAAGAAAGTCGCGCCGCCCAGAAAGGTGAAAAGCAGATACGCGCCCGACCGATAGCCGCTGACGACTTCGGACGTGACGATCTCGAAATTTAGTGCCGCCAGACCACCCGAAATTCCGGCGAAAAAAGCAGCAATGATGAATGACAGATAGCGCACTTTTTGCGTGTCGTAACCAACAAACTCCACGCGCTCCGGGTTGTCGCGCACGGCGTTCAACATGCGGCCGAGCGGTGTACGGGTAAACGCAAACATCAAGGCTGTGCTGATGAACGTGTAAAAAGCGATCAGGTAGTACAGCTGAATCTGCGGACCGTAGGTGATGCCGAAGGTCTTCGCACCCACCACCCGGTTGCCCGAAACACCGCCCTCACCGCCGAAGAACTCGGGGAACATCAGCGACATGGCCCATACCAGCTCGCCGATGCCGAGCGTGATCATGGCAAACGGCGTGGCAGCTTTTTTGGTGGTGACCCATCCAAGAAGTATGGCGACCAGCATGCTCGCCAGGCCCCCAACGATGGGAATCAAACTGACTGGCAAAGGCCAGCCACCCGAAACCTGATTGAGCGTGTGAATCGCCAGAAAGGAGCCCATACCCGAATACACCGCATGGCCAAAACTCAACATGCCGCCCTGCCCCAGCAGGATGTTGTAGCTAAGGCAAACGATGATGGCGATGCCCATCTGGCTGAGCATGGTCTGGCTCAGGCTGCTGGTAAAAATCAGCGGCGCGACCAGCAAAATAAGCGCAAATAAAGTCCAGACAATCGCGCGGCCGACATTGAGCGGCTTGAATTCGTAAACGTCACTGCGCACTTCATTTCGCATGGCTCAACCCTCCCGCGTGCCGAGAAGGCCCTTGGGCCGAAAAATCAGAATCAGCACCAGCAGCACATAGGGCAGGATGGGCGCCACCTGGCTCACCTTGAGTTTCCACAGCGCGTAGCCGAAGGTTGAGGGCGTCAGCAACACACCGACACTTTGCAGCATGGACATCAGCGACGTGTCGATGGCGACCGCAAAGGTCTGCAGAATGCCGATCAGCAATGATGCGAGGAACGCGCCAGCCAGCGAGCCCATGCCGCCGACCACCACCACGACGAAAATCACACCCCCGACCGAGAACGCCATGCTCGGTTCGGTCACGTAGGCATTGCCGCCGATCACCCCAGCGAGGCCCGCCAGCGCGCAGCCGCCACCGAACACCAGCATGAAAACACGCGGCACGTTGTGTCCCAGCGCTTCAGCCGTTTCGGGGTGCGTTAACGCTGCCTGAATCACGAGCCCGATGCGGGTGCGCGTAAGCAGCAGCCAGATAGCGATCAACATCAATATCGCCACCAGCATCATGAAGGCCCGATACATCGGGAACTGGGTGCCAAATAGCGTGAACAGCGGCCCGTCGAGCGCCACAGGCACGCGGTAATCCACCGAGCTTCGGCCCCACACCAGCTGCACCAGCTCAAGAATGATGTAGCTCAGCCCGAATGTGATGAGAAGTTCGGGCACGTGACCAAACTTGTGAACGCGGCGAAGACAGTACTTTTCAAACAAGGCGCCGGTCAGCCCCACCAGTAGTGGCGCCACCACCAAAGCCGGCCAGAAGCCAACCAGGGACGTGGTGGTGTAGGCGAAATAGGCGCCTAGCATGTAAAACGAGGCGTGGGCGAAGTTGAGCACACCCATCATGCTGAAGATCAGCGTCAATCCGGAACTCAGCATGAACAGCAGCAAGCCGTAGCTGATGCCGTTGAGCAATGAGATGGCGTAAAACTCCATGGCGTACTCGCAAGATTAGAGACTGAGGTAACCAGTTTGTTGATAAAAAAAACGCCGGACTGGGCATCGGGCCCAGCCGGCGTTCGCTAGGAGTCTGGGCGGCAGAAGGTGCGCCGGCTGCAAAGTGTCCGCAGCGGTCTATTTTTCGCCGCTTTCTTGCCAAATATATAGATATTCGGCGGCGAAATCGTCGAAAACTATCCTCGCTGGGGCCACTTTTCGCTTCGACGCCTTCTGACGCCCAGACTCCTAGTCAATCTGGTTTCAGCCCGGCGAGCGTTTCATCTGGCAGCTGGTCGGCGTGCTGGCAACGTACGCATCCATCTGCTTGACCGGTGCGAAGGTATAGCCGGTGTTTTCAACGCTGTAGGGATTGGCCGCATCGACCTTTTGCCACTTGGTCACAAACATCGACTGCTGCAGCTGGTGGTCTTCCTTGCGCATTTTGACCTCGCCGGCAAAGCTGGCAAAGCTCAGGCCTTCCATCGCCGCAGCGACCTTGACCGGGTCGCTTGACTTGGCCTTGGCAATCGCGGCGCCCATCATATTGATGCCGTTGTAGGTGGCATAGGTGTAGTAGTCGTCGTTGAATTTCTTTTTATAGTCAGCGCTCATGGCGCCGACATCACCCTTGTGATTGGCATGCCCGTAGGCGATCACATAGACCTCGCTCTCACCACCGGCCGCGAGTGCTGTGGGCGTGCCGGTGACCTGCGCGTAGTAGGTGTACATCGGCAGCTTCAGGCCCGCATCGTTGAGCGCCTTGACGAACAGCGTCAGGTCGGCACCCCAGTTGCCGGTGACGATGGTGTCTGCGCCTGATTGCTTGATCTTGGCCACGTAAGGAGCGAAATCTTTCACCTGCCCGAGTGGAACCAGATCTTCGCCGGCGATCTTCACGTCTGTGCGCTTGCGTGCAATGCCTTCCTTGAAATACTTGGCGACTTGCTGGCCGTGCGAGTAGTTCTGGTTAAGCAAG
>JANNKV010000398.1:0-6978 GCA_031396485.1 Polaromonas sp.
GCGCCGAAACCGCCGTGCAGATGCATTTCAGCGCCCAGAGCCACCGCGCCACCGACGTGATGCGCACGCTGACCGCCGTCACCGCGATCTTTCTGCCGCTGAACCTGATCACCGGTTTTTTCGGCATGAACTTCGAGTTCATGCCCGCCATTCACACCAGCTGGGGTTTCTGGGCCACGCTGGGCGTGATGCTGCTGGTCGTGGTGGTGGTTGGCACCGTGTTCTGGCGCAAGCGCTATCTGGCGCGCAGCGGGCGCTGAACGTTCAGCCACCTACGCAGTGGCATAGGAGCAGAGCCGTTTAGGCAAGTTGCCTGTAGGCGCAGCTCCATTTTCGGGTCGCTCTTGACCGCAGATCGCTGCCATGAAACAATATTGAGTAAATTTACTCAGTATTGTTATGAACTTCTACAGAACCCAGTTTCACACTCTGCGAGAGCGCTGGAAAGAACCCACCCGCTTCATCACCATTGTTGCGGGGCCGCGGCAGGTCGGAAAAACGACACTTGTACGACAGGCTATTGAAGACCACTCGAACTTGTTTGTTTCCGTCGATCCTGGCGGCGAGCAGACGGCTTGGCCCGCAGCCACCGCAACATTTGAAAGCACCGAAACCGTCGGCGCGCCACGTGATGTAGCCTGGCTGATTCGCCGATGGCAAGAAGCGCGTCAGCAATGCGCTGCGTCCAAGCTGTCAAACGAAGACAAGCCGTTTATTTTTGTCATCGACGAAATTCAAAAAATCCCGCGCTGGTCGGCCGCCGTCAAAGGGCTTTGGGACGCAGACCGTGCCCAAGGCACAAACATGCATGTGGTCTTGCTGGGCAGTTCGCCGCTTCTCATTCAAAACGGGCTGACGGAAAGTCTGGCCGGGCGTTACGAAATGCTGCGCGCTACGCACTGGTCCTTCATCGAGATGCATCAGGCATTCGATTTCACGCTTGACGAATACATCTATTTCGGCGGCTATCCAGGCAGCGCGTCCTTGATTCGCGACGAACCGCGCTGGCGAAACTACGTTCTCGCGAGTCTGGTTCAACCCAGCATCGACACCGACATTTTGCAGATGACCCGCGTCGATAAGCCCGCCTTGCTCCGGCAGCTATTTGAATTGGGTTCCACCTACTCGGGGCAGATTCTGGCGCTTGGCAAAGTCAAAGGGCAGCTGCAGGATGCTGGCAACGAAACGACGCTGGCCGACTACCTGTATCTGCTTGGCACGGCCGGGTTGCTGACCGGCTTGCAGAAATACCACGTCGGTGTGGCACGTCGCCGAGCATCGCCACCCAAATTCAACGTGCTCAATACCGCGTTGATGTCTAGCGCGATGCCCTACACCTTTGCCCAGGCTCAAGCCGACCGAAGCTACTGGGGCAGACTAGTCGAAAGTACCGTCGGCGCGCACCTCTGCAACACGGTCGTCGGCAAGGAGGAGGTCAGTTACTGGCGGGAAAGCCCGCACGAGGTGGACTTTGTCATATCGAACGCAGTTCAACTGACCGCCATTGAAGTTAAAAGTGGCGCGGTGACGGGCCAGCTCAAAGGGTTGAGCCACTTTGCAGACAACCACGCCGCCTGCCGGTCCCTGGTGGTCGGGACTGGTGGAGTCGCACTGACAGAATTTTTAGCGTACTCCGTGTCGCACTGGCTGAACTTGAACCCGACGAGCTAGGCATGAAGGCAGAAGAAAATCATTTGCCGCTGGCGCGGCAAGTCAGGCAGCGAATGGACGGCGATTCACTCGCCTCTCCAACTAGTCTGAGCGCTTACAGCCAGATTCAGGGTTGGGTGCTTCTTGCCGACCCGGGTGCGGGCAAGACCGACGTATTCCTAAGCCTGGCCGCCGACGAGAGCGGGCACTACATCACAGCGCGCAATTTTATTGAGCTTGAGCCGCCCGACAAGGGGGAGGCAACCTTGTTCATCGACGGCCTCGACGAAGCCAGCAGCGGCCAGGGCGCAGGCCAGACTGCGCTGGGGCAGATTCGCAGCAAATTGCAAAGGCTCGGGACGCCAAAATTTCGCATTGCTTGCCGCGAGGCAGACTGGCGCGGCAGCACCGATGCCAAGGCGCTGGAATTCCTCGTCGGTGAGAGCCAATTTATAGAGCTGCACCTGCTAGCACTTGATCGCTCGCAAAGTGCGGCGCTAATCGCCCACTGGCAAGGCTCAAACGCCGAGGCCGCTGACAAATTCATTCGCGCAGCCGAGGATCACGACCTGGATGGCTTGCTCGACAACCCGCAAACCTTGCGCATGCTGGTTGAGGCCGTTGCCGCAAGGCCAGACGGCTGGCCGGCCAGCAAACGCGACGTTTACGAACTCGCCTGCGCGCAGCTGGCACTGGAATTCAACGATCACCACCTGGCCGGGCAACGCGAGCGGCTGCTCTCCAACAGCGCCCTGCTTGAAGCGGCTGGCTACTTGAGTGCGGTGATGCTGCTCTCAGTCAGTGCAACTATCACTTTCCAAAACTCAGGCACAAGCCCGCAGCACGCCGCGCTGGTTTTAACCGATCTTGCGACCCACGCTTCGGCACCCGCGCTTGCCATTTGCCAGGCCGCGCTTGGAAGGCGATTGTTCCGGGGCGAAGGCAGCGGTGAATTTGTCCCCGTCCATCGAACTGTTGCGGAGTTCCTCGGTGCGCGCTATCTGATCGCCCGGATTCAAGCGGGTCTGCCAGCGCGCCGTGTCCTGGCCCTTATGCACGGGCACGACGCAGGCGTTGTGCCCGAAATGCGCGGCCTGCATGCCTGGCTGGCCGCGCTCGCGCCCGAAAGCCTGCGGCGTGAGCTGATCGCCCATGATCCGCTTGGTATCGTGCTTTACGGCGATGTGCGGCATTTTTCACGCGCAGAAAAACTTCAGGTGATGGATGCTTTGCGTGCCGAGGCGGAAAGCTACATTCATTTTCGCAACCAGAACTGGGCCAGCAAGCCCTTGGGTGCGCTGGCAACGCAGGATATGGCCGACGACTTCAAGGTCGTGTTGATGTCTGCGGATCGAAGCCCGGCTCATCTGGCATTGGTCGATTGCTTGCTTGATGCACTGGCGTATGGGGAGGCCCTGCCAGAGCTGATGCGTGGGCTGGAGCAGATCGTTCGCGATAAAACGTACTCGCCGTCAAACCTGCGAACACAAGCCCTGGAAGTTTTGGCTCGCTACGCGTTACCGGGCGGCCTGGCGACGCTGACCCAACTCCTGACCGATGTTGAGACCAATACGGTAGAAGACCTGCAAGACGAACTTTTGGGGACTCTTCTAAAAAATCTTTATCCGACGCAAATTGATCCAGCGCGCGTCTGGGACTACTTCCGACAACCCAAGTCAAAAGACCTGTTGGGCACCTATTGGAATTTCTGGCATTTTTTGCCGCGACTCAGTGCGCCGTTAGGCCACATTCCTGACTTGCTGGATGCCTTGGTTGAACGTGGCTACCGCCTGAACGACGAAAGAAGCATTTTGGATTCGCCCAATATCGTGTGTGAACTCCTGGTATTCGGAGTTACCCAACATGGCGACGCGGTAGAGGTCTCACGACTACACGCGTGGCTGAGCCTTGGAACCGATTTACATGGCTTCAACACGCTGGAGGAAGAACATCTCAAGCCAGTGTCTCAATGGTTGACAGAGCATCCGCAGGTTTACAAGCGCTTGTTTGAGTATGGTCTTCACCAACAAGCCAAGACCGGCGACAGTGCCTATTTGAGGTTGATGCGGGCTCGCGCGCCGCTTTGCCAGGCAGACGTACCTGGTAATGTAGCGTCCTGGTATTTATCACTCGCCGCGACCACCGCCGATGGCGATCTGGCCTGGGAGCTGGTGCTTGATGCGAAAGCCGAAACCGAGAAAAGCCATGGGTCCAATTCAGCGATTGAACTCCTTCAACATTGGGCCGCTACCCATGCCGCTGACGAATACAGAGTGGAGAGCGCTCTGCAATGTGTTTACCCCCCTAGAGAGTCGGAACAAAAAAATATTGAATCCAACCTCACTCGCAAAACCCGACTTACCAAGGAACGTCGCGAAACGTTGCAGTTTTTCCGCGACACACTGCCCGGTTTGGCGACCGACGCAGGCCATCTAGGCGCATTGGTCGAGGTAGGAAACACCTATCTTGACTTCTACCACCGAGGCAAAGGCGAAACCGCTGAACTCAGACTGCTGGACCTGTTCGACCAGGACAAAGATTCGCTGCAAATGGCCCTGGCCGGACTGCGCCATTGCCTGATCCGCCCCGATTTTCCGACAGCCGCCAGCGTCATCGACCTGAACATCGAGAACCGGCGCTACAACCTCGCCACGCCCTGCCTGGCCGCTATCGACTTGCGCTTCACGGAAGACGCTAGCTCAGCGTTTGATCTGCCGCAAGCCACGCTTGAAACGCTGGTTGCTTTTCGATTGACCAACAATTTCAATGGAACTCCGCTATGGTTTAAGCGGCTCGTCAAAGTTCGCCCTAATGTATTCGCCACTGTCTCGCAGAACCTGATTAGCAAGCAAATTGCCACGAAGAAAGAACATGTCGATGGCCTGTATCCGCTGGCCCATGACGCCGACTACGCGCCGATAGCGCGACAAATCACGCCACAACTGATCGAAGCCTTTCCCGCCAAGGCCAGCAAAACGCAGTTGAAAAGCCTGCGGCTATTGATCGTGGCCATGCTCAATCAGCTTGATAGCGCGACCCAGTCCAAACTGATTGCAGAGAAACTTGAATCGGACAGGCTTGATGTGGCGCAGCGGGTTTATTGGTTGACCGCAGGCGTTCATCTCCTGCCGCAGCTTTATCTGGAACCCGCCAAAGCCTTTGTCGGAAAAACGCAAGCCCGAACCAGCCACGCATTTGATCTGATTCACGAAAGACAAGACCGACATGATTTCCGGCTTGACGCTCCTGCTGCGGCCCAAGCTTTCTTTATCGGCCTGATGGCCCCGCCAAGCAACCCGCGATGGCCCGAGAGCGCCGGGATTGTGACGCCAGAGATGGAAATGGGTCGCTACGTCGATGGACTCATCTCCACCCTGGCAGGCAACCCCGACAAAGACGCCCGGCAGGCATTGCTCGAATTGCAGCAACGAAAAGATCTGGCGCATTGGCAAGAGCAACTTGAGCGCGCCCTCTATAACCAGCGCATCACACAGCGCAAAGCCTTTTTCAAGCCCGCTTCTGTGGGCCAGGTCGCCGAGACTCTGGCTAACCGCAGGCCGGCGACTGCCGCCGACCTGTGGGCGCTCACGGTTGATTATTTGATTCAGCTGCGCGGTGAGATTCGCAACGGCAGCACCAATGACTACCGCCAATACTGGGCTGCATCAAGCCCCAAGGTCGAAGACGATTGTCGGGATGCCCTGCTGTCGGATTTAAAACGACATCTCGCGTCGCTGGGTATTGCGGCCGAGCCCGAAGGTCGTTATGCCGACGAGAAGCGTGCCGACATAAAAATCATTTCTCCGCCCTGGCACATCCCCATCGAAATCAAGCGCGAATCGCACCGGGAGGTATGGACAGCAATCAACAACCAGTTACTCGCCAACTACAGCCGCGAAACAGACAGCGATGGCTACGGGGTTTATCTGGTCTTCTGGTTTATGGGGAAGTTCAATGCGGCACCATCAGACGGCGGCGCAAGACCCAAAAGCCCTCAAGAACTGGAGCAGAGACTAAGAGCCACGATTCCCGAGGCTTCACGCAACAAGATTGCCGTTCTGGTGCTGGACTGCTCAAAGCCCATTTGAGTCAAATCCAGGGCTGCGCCAGCCACTGCGCCTCAAACACCCGAATGACCGCCGAGTGCGCTCTAGTGGTTCCCCGGCAGCTGCGGGGAACCGTGGCGGGCCAATTCGGTGTCGAGCTGGTCCATGAGCACGCGCACCCGGTTTTCCGCATGGGTCTTCATTTCGGGCGCACATTCGGGGTGCTGGCGCGCAGCGGGCGTTAGATCGCAGCTCGGCACAGCCGCGCCGCCTGCTTTACGCTCAATCGAAAGGCCGCCGTGCTCTGCTGCGCCTGAGACAGCATGGACCCGCCTTCGAGCAAGGCCGTAACCGTGAGCGCCGTGTCTTTGGCGGCGCGCGGCGCGTGGCCTTCGTTTCTCAGCCGCTGCTCGATGGCGGAGGTCAGCACGTCATAGGCGCGCGCCACGGCGTCGCCCAGCAGCGGCGAAGTCTTGCGCTCGGCCGCAAAGGCGGCAAACAGCGTGCACAGCTCGTACTGCGTTTTTTCCATCACCGTGGCCATTTGCGCGCCGACCTGAAGCACCATCGTTTCAGTACTGCGCGCGCGGCTGGCGGCCAGCAGGCCGAGCAGGCCAGCTGTGATGTTTTCGATCACGCAGACACCGATCGCTTCCTTGCCGCCCGGAAAGTGGTGGTACATCGAACCCTTGGGCGCGCCAGCCAGTTGCAGGATGTCGGCCAGGCCGGTGGCGTGGTAGCCGCGCTGACGGAACAGGCGCTGCGCGGCCGTCAGGATGCGGCTGCGGGTATCCGGGGCGGCAGGTTGCGGCTGGTGCAAAGGTACAGATACAGGGGTTGTCATGATTTTTTACATCATAACAACGGCGTCGACTAAACCGACCGGTCTAGTTAGCGCTACACTTCAAAAAATGTCCAACCCCACCATCGCCCCCGCCCTTCCGATCACCCTGAACGCCGCCGATGGCTACCGCCTGGCGGCCACACACTTTCCAGCGCCGGGCGAGCAGTTCATCGTGATGGCCAGCGCCACCGCGGTGCCGCGCGGCTTTTACCGGCGCTTTGCCGAGTTCGCACAGTCGCGCGGCATCAACGTCGTCACCATCGACTACCGCGGCATTGGCGACTCGAAGGTCGGCTAGCTCAAGGGCTTCGAGATGGAATACGCCGACTGGTCGCGGCAGGACCTGGCCGCCGCCGTCGACTACGCCGCTGCACGCGGCAAGGTCTGGCTGGTCGGCCACAGCCTGGGCGGGCATGCGATCGGCCAGTTGCCTGATCC
>JANNKV010000400.1:0-1785 GCA_031396485.1 Polaromonas sp.
CGATAGCGATGGCTTGCTGCATCAATACGATGTTGAAGTTCGATACGCCGATCTGCTGCGTCAAGCCTGCGGCCTTCGCGTCCATCAGCGCGCCCACGGTGTCGGCCAGCGGCACGCCGTTACCCGGCGCAGGCCAGTGCAGCAAGGTCAGCTCGACCTCGTCCATCCGCAGGCGCGCCAGGCTTTCCTTCAGACTCGGCACCAGCCGTGTGAAATTGTCAGGCCAGATTTTGGTGGTGACGACAATTTCACTGCGCGGCACAGCACTGGCGGCCACAGCCTTGCCGACTTCGGTTTCGTTGTTGTACATCTGCGCGGTGTCGATCAGGCGGTAGCCCGTCTCCAGCGCAGCCGAGACGGACGCAATCGCCTGCGCGCCTTCAAGGCGGAAGGTGCCGAGGCCGATGTAGGGCAGGTTCATCAAAAGGCTCCTTTAATCAATCGCTTCATGGTACGAGCCTGGCATTGCGCCGGTTGTTGCAAGGGCTTTTTGTAGAAGTGACCGTCGCCCTGCGAGCCAGCCATAACGCGGAGTCGCTCCTGGCGTTTTGGTTGCAAAATCGAGCAATGAGTAGGCACTCAAAAATGACAGTTCGCCAGGCGACACCGGACGACGCCGATCAGCTCAGCGCGCTCATCGAATCGCTGGCGCATTTCTTTTTTTCCATACCCGATGGCTACGGCGCCGACAAGTTTGTCGAGGCCACAACGCCAACGGCGCTGCGTATTTTTGTTGCCCGACCCGACATCAATTATTTGATCGGCGAGTGGGACGGCGAGTTTTGCGGCGCGGCGGCGATTCGGGAGTGCCGGCATCTGCACCATCTTTTTGTCGCGCCGGCGTATCAAGGGCGCGGCATCGGCAAGCAACTGTGGCTCGCTGCGCGCAACGCTGCGCTGGCAGCCGGCAACCCGGGTGAGTTCACTGTCAACGCGAGTCTGAATGCCGTGCCGGTGTACGGGCGCTTCGGATTTGAACCCGTCGGCGGGCCGCAGCAGGGCAGCGGGCTGATTTTTCAACCGATGAAGCTGGTTTATCGGTCGGACGAGGCGTCTGCCCTTGCGCCACCGCCATAAAAAAACGCGCCCGTGAGCGCGTTTTTTATTGAAGCAAGCATAAAGTTACTTCGCCACCACCCGCACCATCTCCAGGCACTTGTTCGAGTAGCCCCATTCGTTGTCGTACCAGGCGACGATCTTGACGAAAGTGCTGTCAAGCGCGATAGATGCGTCGGCATCGAAAATTGAGGTGCGCGTGTCGCCGCGGAAATCGGTGGCGACCACCTTGTCTTCGGTGTAGCCGAGCACGCCTTTCAAAGCACCTTCGCTTTGCGCTTTCATCTCGGCGCAGATTTCTTTCAAGGTCGCTTCCTTGTTGAGTTCGCAGGTCAGGTCAACCACCGACACATCCGACGTCGGCACGCGAAACGACATGCCGGTGAGTTTTTTGTTCAGCTCGGGAATCACCACGCCGACAGCCTTGGCTGCGCCGGTGGATGAGGGAATGATGTTTTCCAGAATGCCGCGGCCACCACGCCAGTCCTTGTTGCTCGGGCCGTCGACGGTTTTTTGCGTCGCGGTTGTGGCGTGCACGGTGGTCATCAGGCCGCGCTTGATGCCCCACTTGTCGTTCAGCACCTTGGCCACGGGCGCCAGGCAGTAGGTGGTGCAGCTGGCGTTCGAGATGATGGCCTGGCCGGCGTAGGTCTTGTCATTGACGCCGAAAACGAACATCGGTGTGTCGTCTTTCGACGGGGCGGAAAAAATAACTTTTTTCGCACCAGC
>JANNKV010000404.1:0-2588 GCA_031396485.1 Polaromonas sp.
AAATCGGTTGAACTGACGTAACGGTCAAACAGCTCATCGGCGATGACGATGGACTGGATGCAGGCGTGGCCGCCGGGTTTCAGGAGCCGCGCCACGGTCTGGAAATATTCGGGCCAGTATTCGCGGCCCACCGCCTCGACCATTTCGATCGAGCAGATCGCGTCGAAGGGTTCATCAGCACTGGTCTTGCCAATGTCACGGTAATCCTGCAACCTCAGATCAGCTTTGGCGCTGGCATCGGCCCGTGCCATGCGCGCCTGCGCCCAAGCCAATTGTTCGGTGCTCAGTGTCACGCCGACCAGCGACGCATCGAATTCGGTCGTCGCCATTTCGGCCAGCGCACCCCAGCCGCAGCCGATCTCCAGCACGCGGTCGCCGGGCTGGACGCGCGCCATGTTGAGCGCACGTCGCACCTTGGCGTTCTGCGCGTCTTTCATTGACGTGTCGGGAGTCTCGAAAATCGCCGACGAATAGTTCATCGTGCCGTCGAGCCACAGCTCATAAAAAGCGTTGCCCAGGTCGTAGTGGGCATGGATGTTTTTCTGGCTGTTGGCCTTGGTGTTGCGATTGAGCAGATGCTTGACGCGGTAGACGAAGCGCCCGAGCCAGCTGCCGTAAATCACGTCTTCGACTTCGTTGCGATTGGCGATCAGCACCTGCAACAGGTCGCTTAAATTCGGCGTGGTCCAGTCGCCGGCGATATAGCTTTCGGCAAAACCGATATCACCCGAGCGCAGTGCGGCGCTGCAGGGATTCCAGTTGTGCAGGTGCAGGCTGGCCAGCGGCGCCTGGCCGGAGCCAAAGCGCTGCACCGAGCCGCCCGGCAGAAAAACGGTTAGCGTGCCGTGCTTGAGTCGCAGCAGCAGCTTCAGCGTGGTGCGTGCCGCGCCAGGCGCATCTTTGGGAAGTGCGAAAGCCTGAACGGCGGAGGCAAGTGGCGTGGTTTGTAATGTGTTCATCGCGTCACAAAAATTTCAGGGGGCTGGGGTTTGCTGACAAAAGGGACTCGTTTGCGCCAGAGCTTGAAAGCCTGCCAGTGAATGCGGGCGATCACGCCAAACGTCATCGCGGGATAGCACCAGAACGCCTTGCGCAGGCTGGCGCCACTGACCGGCGCGAGCGTGCCGCCGACGCTGGTTTCCAGCAGTGGGCCGGCACTGTCGTCGTAGTCGATGCGGGCCACGGTCTTGTCGACGCCAGACTCATGGCTGCGCATGAAGCGAAAGCGGTAGCTGCCTTCGACGGTGCAAAACGGCGACACATGAAACACCTTGTCGGCTTTCAGTTCCCGCCCGTAGCGCGGGGTATCGAGCAGATAACAGTGGCGCTCGCCAAAGGTGTTGTGCACCTCGACCACGATGGCGCGGAGCGACCCATCGGCCTGGTGGCAATACCAGAAGCTCACGGGCTTGAAGGTGTAGCCCAGCACGCGCGGGTACGTGTGCAGCCAGACTTCGCCATCGGCGTTGTCAACGCCTTCACGCAGCAGCACTTCATCCAGCCATTCGAGCGCGTTGGCGCGGCTGTCGCCGTGGTCGCTGTCGAAAAAACTTAAAAGCGCGGTGCGGTTGCGTGCCAGCGCGCCGCTGCCATGAGCGGCCATGCTGCGCATCGGCAGCATCAGGAAGTAGTTGGCGTAATTGAACGCATGCCGGCTGGGCCGCAACCGGGTGTGGCGAACCTGGCCGAAGCCAATCAGGGGCTGATTGGCCAGCGGGTACCGGCTCATGCCAGGGCTTCCAGCGTCGACGCCTCGGCGTGCGTTGCAGTGCCCCTTGACTGATCGGTCTGGGCCAGCAACAGACGCGCGACCTCCAGACCCGACTTCAAGCCGTCTTCATGAAATCCGTAGCCGGTCCAGGCGCCACAAAAGAAGGTGTGCTGGCGGCCCTGTAACAGCGGCACGCTTTTCTGCGCGCGGATGGCGGCCCCGTCAAACACCGGATGTGCGTAGTTGAATTCACCCATGATGTGTTTACGCGCGATCTCCCGAACCGGATTCAGCGAAACCACCACCGGCTGCGCAAAAGGCAGCGGTTGCAGCATGTTGAGCAGATAGTGCAGACACACACCCGCGGACTCACCGCCCTGGCTCTGTGCGCGCTCGTAGTTCCAGGCGGCCCAGGCCAGCTTGCGCTCAGGTAGCACCGACGCGTCTGTGTGAAGCACCGCGCGATTGGGTTGGTAGCGAATGGCGCCGAGGGTCTCACGTTCGGCGGCGCTGGGTGCGTCGAGCAGCGCCAGCGATTCATCCGAATGCGAGGCCAGGATGACCTTGTCGAAATACTCGGTGCCTGCGGCCGTGACGATGAGAACGCCGGCTTCGTCACGACGCACCGAATGCACCGGCGTGTTCAGCCGCTTGTCCGCGATGCCTGCAATGATTTTCTCGACATAGTGGCGCGCGCCGCCTTTGACCGTCCACCACTGGGGCCGGTCGGTGATCTGGATCAAGCCGTGGTTGTGACAAAAGCGGATCATTGTGGCCACGGGAAATTGCAGCATCTGGTCGGTCGGGCACGACCAGATGCAACCCATCATCGGCAGAAAATACCAGTCGCGAAACTGACTGGAAAATTTTTCGGCGC
>JANNKV010000059.1:0-11022 GCA_031396485.1 Polaromonas sp.
GGTCCGCCGATGCCCACGCGCAACGGTGGCAGTTTTTTGGTGCGGTGAGCGATGTGATGAAAAGTCATGATCGGAACAATCGGGAGTATTGAATTTCGTGCTGCGAAGAAAGAATGGCCAGCATCGGTGAAAACGCCTGGCGTTCGTTGTCGACCAGCGCCATCGCGGCCTCGACGGCGGCCGGAATATCGCGACTGAGCCGCGCCAGTATGCGCTGCCCGGCGCTTTGCCCTAGCGGCACTGATTTCAACGCCGCCTGCACCATGTTTTCAGCCCAGCCAAAAGCATAGGCCAGCAGACAGTCGTGCACGCCCGCACTGGTTTGCGAGGCAGCGAGTGCGTAGGCTACCGGGTAGGTCGGCGGCAGCTGGGCGCAGGCTGCTACCAGCGCGGCGCTGACCCCGTCGTGGTTGCGCAACCATTCCACCAAAGAGCGCCCCATTTGCTCGGTTTGCGCCCGCAATTCGCTGGTTTCGCGCGTCTGCAAAATCCAGTCGTTGAGCTGGCTGACACGCTGCAGATCGCTTGCGCGCCACGCCGGAATGGCCTGTGCAATCACCGCCAGATCGCTGCGGGCCAGGCTCAATTGCAGTTGGTCGCTCAACCAGTCAGATGCTATGCTTTCTGTAGCTAATCCCGCACGTTCTACGGCGGCTTCAAGCCCTTCCGAGTATGAAAACCCGCCCACTGGCAGCGCTGGGGACGCGAGCCAGATCAGTTGCAGCAGACTGGCCGCGGGTAGAGGCTCGGCAGCGTTCAATGGCTGTGGGGCTTGTGCTTGTGAAGTTGAACCACCACGGGTGCCGCAGCATCTGCATGGGTGTGATCGTGCCCATGGTTGCAGTCAGGGCCGTGAACATGCTGTGCAGGTGCAGCGTGCAAGTTTGGTACTTCATGTGCGTGTGCATGGCCAGCTGTGCTGTACGCGCCCCCCTCCGGCTCAAACGCTTCATTCACTTCATTGACGATCAAATGCATCGCGCGCAGCATGTCGGCCAGCACATGATCAGGCTCGATCTTCAGGTGATCGGGTTTGAGTTCGATCGGCACATGCCGGTTACCCAAGTGGTAGGCGGCGCGCGTCAGGTCAAACGGCGAGCCATGTGTTTTGCAAGCCGTGATGCGCAGGACAGCCTGCGGCGCCGCAATGACTTTCACCATCGAGCCGTCTTCCGCTACCAATACGTCCCCGCCACGAACGAGCGTGCCGCGCGGCAGAAATACACCGAGCTGGCGGCCCAATGAATCCGTCGCGTCGAAACGGCTTTTCTGGCGAACGTCCCAGTCGAGTTCGATCGTGGAGGCGCGTTTGACCAGGACCAGAGCCAAGCCGAGGCCGAGTGGGATCACTTTTGAAATATTCAGCATTTCAATCTTTCACAAACCAATAGACGGCCACACAGAATATTCCAATGATCAGAAGTTTTATCCAGGTGTGATATTGGCTCAGAAGCCCGCGATCTTTGTCGCCGGTTACTAGCACCCATAGCCAATCCATCACGCCTGCGATCAGGCTGGCCGCAGACGCTTTAAACACCAATCCAACCACGGCGAATAAAGCAGACGACAACAAGATGACGCTTTTCCAGTTGGCAAATAATGCCGCGGAGGTGTATGAAGTGTTCACTTGGTAATACATGACCATTACCAACAAAACCCCCAAAAAAGCGCCCCACAGGGCGCCCATCACAGCAGAAACAAAACGCTCTTCGATATCCACAGCCGGTGTGATCGTTAAAACAAGAAATACCGCTGCGTCATCGGCAAACTCGCCGCGGGCTCGCAGGTCAGCAACTGACCGTCTGCACGTACCGCATAGCTCTGTGCGTCGATCTCCATGGTCGGCAGGTAGGCGTTATGAATCATGTCCTGCTTGCGAATGCCGCGGATGTTTTTGACCGCTGACAGCGTTTTGCCCAGACCGAAGTTACTCTTGATGCCTGCAGCGAGCCCGGCCTGCGACACAAAGGTCAGCGAACCTTTGGCAATCGCACCGCCGAAGCTTCCGAACATCGGCCGGTAATGTACTGGCTGCGGCGTCGGAATCGACGCGTTCGGGTCGCCCATCGCAGCCATCGCGATGAAGCCGCCTTTGAGGATGACGGACGGCTTGATGCCGAAGAACGCGGGCTTCCACACCACCAGGTCAGCCCATTTGCCGACTTCAATCGAACCAACTTCATGCGAAATGCCGTGCGCAATCGCGGGGTTGATGGTGTATTTGCTGATATAGCGTTTGGCGCGAAAGTTGTCGTGGCGTTCAGTGTCGCCGTCCAGCTTGCCGCGCTGCTGCTTCATCTTGTGCGCGGTTTGCCAGCAGCGAATGATGACTTCGCCGACGCGGCCCATGGCCTGCGAATCGCTGGAAAACATGCTGATCGCGCCGAGGTCATGCAGCACGTCTTCGGCAGCAATCGTTTCCTTCCTGATGCGGCTTTCGGCGAAGGCCAGGTCTTCGGCAATGCTGGCGTCGAGGTGGTGGCAAACCATCAGCATGTCGACGTGTTCGTCGAGCGTGTTGACGGTGTAGGGCATGGTTGGGTTGGTTGATGACGGCAAAAAATTCGCCTCGCCGACGACCCTCAAAATGTCTGGTGCGTGACCGCCACCCGCGCCTTCGGTGTGGAATGCGCACAGCGACCGCCCCTTGGTTGCGGCAATCGTGTTTTCGACAAAACCGGATTCATTGAGTGTGTCGCTGTGAATCGCCACCTGCGTGTCGGTTTCGTCGGCAACATCGAGGCAATTGCTGATCGCTGCCGGCGTGGTGCCCCAGTCTTCGTGCAGCTTCAGGCCGATCACGCCGGCGTTGATCTGCTCGTGCAGCGCGGCGGGCAGGCTGGCGTTGCCCTTGCCCAGAAACCCCAGGTTCATCGGAAAGGCGTCGGCCGCCTGCAGCATGCGTTCGATATTCCACGGGCCGGGTGTGCACGTGGTGGCAAACGTTCCAGTGGCCGGGCCGGTGCCGCCGCCCATCATGGTGGTGATGCCAGAGGTCAGTGCCTCCTCAATCTGCTGCGGACAGATGAAATGAATGTGCGAGTCGATGCCGCCGGCCGTCACGATCATGCCTTCGCAACTGATGACCTCGGTGCCGGGGCCGATGATGATGTCAACGCCCGGTTGCACGCCGGGATTGCCGGCCTTGCCGATGGCCGCGATGCGCCCGGCTTTGAGGCCGATGTCGGCCTTGACGATGCCCCAGTGGTCGATGATGAGCGCGTTGGTCATCACCGTGTCAACGGCGCCCTCAGCATTCGTGCGCTGCGACTGTGCCATGCCGTCGCGAATCGTCTTGCCGCCGCCGAACTTGACTTCTTCACCGTAGCTGCCGGCGCGCAGGGTGTAGTCGGCTTCGACCTCGATCATCAGGTCGGTGTCAGCCAGCCGCAGCCGGTCGCCGACAGTGGGGCCAAACATTTCGGCGTAGGCGCGTCTTCCAATCGTTGCCATCAAAGAGATCCCTGAATGAGTCCGCGAAAACCATAGACCTTGCGTTCTCCCGCAAAGTCCACCAGTTCCACCGTGCGCTGCTGCCCCGGCTCGAAGCGCACCGCCGTTCCCGACGCGATATTCAGCCGCATGCCGCGTGCGGCGTCGCGGTCGAAGGCGAGGGCGCCGTTGGTCTCAAAAAAGTGGTAATGCGAGCCAACCTGGATTGGCCGATCGGCGGTGTTTTGCACGGTCACGGTGTGTGTGCGCCGACCTGTATTGAGGAGATGATCGGGACCGTCGGTAAAGAGTTCACCGGGTGTCATGGACGTGCCTTTTTCAACTAAATCGAGCGGGTTGGGCGGAGCAAGCAAGGGTCAGACGATGGGCTGATGAACGGTGACCAGCTTGGTCCCGTCGGGAAAGGTGGCCTCAATCTGGATGTCTGGAATCATCTCGGCGATGCCGTCCATCACGTCCGCGCGGCGCAGCACGTTGCGGCCCTCGCTCATCAGTTGCGCCACGGTCTTGCCGTCGCGGGCGCCTTCCATCACGGCGGCGCTGATCAGCGCAACGGCTTCGGGGTAGTTGAGCTTGAGGCCGCGGGCCTGGCGGCGTTCAGCGAGCAAGGCTGCCGTAAAAATGAGCAGCTTGTCTTTTTCGCGGGGGGTCAGCTCCATCTGCTTTTATCTCCGGGGTGCGCTGCCAAAAATGAGTCTTCTACGGTCTCGTTGCATTCGAATAATTGCAACTGTCGGCGAAGACCGTGAGCAAGATCGGTGCCATGCACACTATCTTATCGTGTCGGCGGCGGTCTGAATCTGCGACTGCAGGGGTTGAGGGCCAGCCGGCCACAGCGATAGTTGCTATGAAAATAATAGCTGCTAGCGCAGGTATCCCCTGGGCTGGAGAGCTGTTTTCCTATTAAATACGGCCATTTTCATGGTTTGGTCTGACTGCGACGCGCTTCCGGCGGGTTGCGCTGGCCAAAACAATACGTGATGTTGCGCCAGCGGTTAGAATAAGAGATTCGGTGGCGCTTCAGCGTTTTTGATCGACACCCCGAAGCAGGCTACTGTTTCAAGGGTATCGTTTTCAGATGCGGCGCTCACCAGAGCCCGAAATCATCGATTTTCGACAGTACTTTGACAGTGCTTTCAGTGCATCTCCCACACTGAACCCTCTGAGCACTGTTCCAATTTCCTGGCGAGCACTCCTCCCGACGGTACTCCCCACATGGCTCAACCGGCTGGGCCCTTTTTGGGCATGGCCGGTCAAACCGAATACCCGCTGGCTCGTTCGCGAGCCTTGTTTCCTGTTTTTACTGTATTTTTGCGAGAGCGCCGGGACCGATCAGATGTGTTTCGGCCACATTTTATGAATTTTGATAACACTCAGATAGCGGTGGGCAAGTACCTTGTCTCACCAGCCGCCAAGCGGCACAGCGAAGGCCAGTTTGCCGCATCGGTTTCGATTCGCTCTGGCCGTGGCAGCGCCACACACGACCGCGTGATGCGTTTCAACGGTTTGTTCGAAAGCGCCGCCGCTGCGATACATTACGCCACCGAACATGCGTTGGGCTGGATTCAGGAACGCGCGCCGCGTGCCTGCGCCTGAGCCGGCAAGCACCTTTTTAATTGAACCCGAAACCAAATTTTTTCAAATTCCAAGGAGTCAAGTCATGGCAAAAGAAGAACTGATTGAAATGCACGGGCTGGTCGAAGAGGTGCTTCCCGATTCGCGTTTTCGAGTCACCCTGGACAACGGCCACAAACTGGTCGCCTACACCTCCGGCAAGATGCGTAAAAACCATATCCGCATTCTGGCGGGCGATCAGGTTTCGCTTGAGCTCTCACCTTACGATTTGAGCAAAGGCCGGATCACCTTCCGCCACATCGCCGGCCGTGGCCCAGGGCCGTCCCCGCGACAGTCGCATTAGTCAAGCGATCGGGCAACCGCCGGTGTCGGGCTGTAAAAAGGCGCGATACGACGTAGTGCGTGATCAACCATCTCGCCGGGGCTGTTGAGGCTCGGCGCAGCGGCCGCCACTTTGTGGTGGCCGTTTTTTTTGTCAGATCCTCGCGATCGGTTCCTGTGGTGGTGTAGAGGCGATCACGCGCGTGGAACGAAAAGTAAAGTCGGACCTGTCCTACCCCGCTTTCGCATTCGGCCCACAAGTCTTGCCGGCTCTCAGTGAATACAGTGGAGGCACGCAACGACGAACGCTGCGTTGAAATTTTCGCTCTCCAGCCGCCTGATTCAGCACCCCATAGCATGTCGCCTGACATCCCTTCACTGTCCTTGCCTTCAAGGCTTGAGGTTTGCGTCATGAGCCAATATTTGGTGGCCAATTCCATCAACCAGACCAATCCGTCGCACCCGGATGTTCCGGAAAGCCGTCATCCATCGGCGCGCGCGGCAGGTTGTCTTTTTTTCGGAGCCCTGCCTCATGAACCGTTCCAAGCTGGTCACAGCTTCGCTCAATGAGCCCCTGCGTTCGTATGCCCTGACGGTTGAAGAAGCCGCCCCTGGCGAATTCAGGTGGCGAATTCTTGAAAATCACGGCATCCGTTCTGTCTTCGAATCTGTGTGCTGTTCCGACACCACGTTTGCGGCCTATGACACCGCACTGGCAACCGGTTACGGTGAGTTGCAGCGGCTGATCGGCCCCGATTTGCAGTTCGGCCCACGTCGTGAGCCACCAGCCGCCAAGCGGCATGTCAAGCTGGTGGCATCCGCCTCGTCCGCCTCGTCCGCCTCGTCGGCGTCAGTCAGTTCTGCGCGCGACGGTGCCGCGAGAGTGACTACCGCGACTGACATCGGTAAAGCGGAAGAAGTGCGCGTCTGACATACCCGTCAATACACGACGCTGGCGATCGGTTGCCAGCGAAATGTGTCCTGATGAACACACCGGTAGCATCTTGTGACCTGACTTTTCCTACAGACGTACTCGCCCCAAACCGACGCGATGCTTTTTCGATCTCTCCTAAATTGAACTCAGCTGGCAATACGGTCAGCGCTTTTCAGAAACCGTTCGCCCATCGGCAACATTCAAGGAGTTTTGACATGAAAGCATCGAAAACACTGACCTCACTGGTAGCCGCTGCAGCCGTCGCAGGTTCGATCGGCCTGGCCTACGCCCAGACGACTGACACGACGACGCCACCGGCCACGCCTTCAGCGCCTGTAACCATGGAAAACCAGAGCACCACCACAACCACACCAAGCACGCCATCAACGACTGAGCCAGCTGGCATGCAAGCCGAGCGCCCAGCTCAGGCAGATCGCAACTAAATCGATTTCAGTTGCGGCCATGGTTCCCGTGGTCTTGTATCCCGGCGTGAACCCGTACCGGATGTGCAGCCAGATTTTTTCTGGTTGCACACCGGTGGGCCTCATTCCTGATTCGATCCGGGTCGGCGCCAACGACCTTGCTACTGAACTGTTCCCCCATTTCTCACGGGTCGAGCCATGAACGCCGGACCTCTGCCTCGACAGGCTGCCTCTGACTGGGTCGACGGCGCCAGGCAGGGCGTATTGCTGGGCGTGGCCCTGGCGGTGCTGCTGCTTCCCCCTGTTTCACATCTTTCACCGACTGCGTCGCTCCGCTCTGACCAGAGTACCGCTCTCACCAAAAGCCGAAGCACAGCACCAGACTTTTCGCGAAGAGCTTATTTTGGTGCCGAGCAGGGCTCGGAAGACGCGCGGCGACTGGCCAACTGGGTGGTTGGTTCCGGAGACAACCAGCAACAATTTTTCGTGTTGGTCGACAAAAGAAATACCCGCGTTTTCGTGTTCAATGCCGACGGCACTTTGCGCGGCGCCACCCCCGTATTGATTGGTGCAGCCATCGGTGATGACTCGATCGCAGGTATCGGCAGCCGGCCCATCGCGTTGGTGGAACCGCATGAACGCACGACGCCTGCAGGGCGCTTTGAAGGTGAGCGCGGACGCAACGCCAGTGGCGAAGACGTGGTCTGGGTCGACTACGACGCGGCCGTCTCGATGCACCGCGTGCGGGCCAACGAACCGAAAGAACGCCGACTCGAAAGACTGGCATCGCCTGAAACCGACGACAACCGCATTTCCTACGGCTGCATCAATGTGCCAGTCGACTTTTATGAAGCGATGCTGAAACCCGCTTTCGCCGCGAGCAGGGGCGTGGTTTACGTCTTGCCGGAAATCAAGGCGCTGGAGGAGGTCTTCACCTCCTTGCCACGTGCAGATCAATTGCAGGTCAGTACCCGAAACACCCGAAACCTCAACGGCTAGCGAATCTCCAAATCGTTCGCGGCTGCGGTCTATCCCCAGCCCAGCCTCGCGGGAGGCAACGGAGAATCTGTGAAAAATCAGGCACATCCCGATACCGTTACAAAGTACTGGCCTTTGCCCGAATGGTGCCGCAGCCCCAGTCGGAAAAGGAAGTTATTGCTATTAAAAAAGTAGCATATGGATAATTCTTTCCGGATTTTCATCTTGTAAGCAAATTCCTGCGCAGATAACATCAAGGGTATGAAACGCCGGGCCGGCTTGCCGCAAGGCAAGAGGGCTTCGACACAGTGCTTTCGCAACTGGCCGGCACAACCTCACAGGACCCGAGATGTCATTGCGAAAGCAGACCACGCGTCTCGCGCGCGCATGGAAAGCGCCAATCAGCGCCACGATCTTCAGCCCGTGGATTCGGGCTGCGGCCCTATCGTTGTCGCTCGGCCCGTTATTCGCTTCGGCTGCTGAACCCGGCCCTTCGCTGGACGCCCCAGCGCTGTCGGGCAGCCAGTGGTTTTCAGCGACCGCCGCTACCTTCACCATTTTTTCCGACGCCTCTGACGACGCCAAGCTGGCGCTGCAGTGGGTTCTGCAAACAGCAGACAACCGCAGCCTTCCATTTGCCGTGGTCGACAAGAAAACCGCGCGTATCTTTGTTTTCGAAGCCGATGGACAGCTCCGCGGCGCGTCGCCCGCCTTGCTGGGCTTGTCGCCTGGCGATGGCGGTTTGGTCAGCCTGGTCAATCGGCCGTTGAGCAGCCTTACGGCCGCAGAGCGGACGACACCCGCCGGCCGCTTTGCCTCCGAGCCCGGCCACAATCTGACCGGCGAGGCCATCATATGGATTGACTACGCAGCCCAGCTGGCCATCCACCGCTTGCGGCCTGCAGACCCGCGCGAGCGTCGCGCCGAAAGACTGGCCTCTGCCGCGGCAGATGACAACCGGATTTCGTTGGGCTGCGTGGTGGTGCCCGTGAGTTTTTATGAATCGGTCATTGCCCCGTTGCTTGGCAAAACCCGGGGTGTGGTGTATGTGCTGCCCGAAACCGACAATGTTGAGCGCCTGTTCAACGGGCATCAGTCGGCGCAGGCCAACCTGCAAGCGCACTGAGTTTGGCCGTCAAATAGATTGTTGCTGTTGCTATGATAGTTATAGCTGCTCGCGCAAGTATTACCTGGGCTGGAAGCTTATTTGTTAGTATTTCTGGCGGTATTTGATCAATTTCTTGAAGATTGGGCAGGAGTGAAAGCCTTCAGGGCATTCGGCCATTTCTTACCCGGTGAGGGCGTGGGTGCTCTCAACAGTCCCGCAAGGTGCGCTTTACATTGAAGTCTCATTCAATCTGCAGCCCCTCAAGGAGAACCGCATGCCTATCATTGCCTGGCTACTTGGCGTTCCAATCAGTGTGATATTGGTCCTGTTGCTTTTAGGTGTTTTCTAGACCCGACAGCTACCGTGAATGTAGACACAACAATTTTGAAAAGCCCGCCGTCCGCGGGCTTTTTTGCGACCTTTTATTGATCGTCGACCACCGGTGCCGCGGATTCAAAAAATAGTTCGTTGCGTGCTGATAGATGCCGCGCCTGTACGCGCCGCACTTCCCACCAGGCCGGAAACAGCGCCTGCACCTCGCGGCGCGTGAAGCGGTCATCAATGAGGTACACCACGCCCTGGTCAGAGGTCGTGCGAATCACGCGCCCTGCGGCCTGCACCACCTTTTGAATGCCCGGGTACAGATAGGCGTAGTCATAGCCCCGGCCCGTGCCGAAGTTTTCGGCCATGCGTCCCTTGATCTGCTCGTTCACCGGGTTGATCTGCGGCAGGCCCAGCGTGGCGATGAAGGCGCCGATCAAGCGGCTGCCGGGCAGGTCGATGCCTTCGGCGAACGAGCCGCCCAGCACCGCAAAACCAATGCCGCGGCCGCCTTCGGTGAAGCGCGCCAGAAATTCGTCGCGTCCGGCCTCGTCCATGCGCGGCGTTTGTTGCCAAGCCGTGATGTGCGGGTAGTGCATGCGAAACACATCAGCCAGTTTTTGCAGATAGTCGTAGCTGCTGACAAACGCCAGGTAGTTGCCTGGCGCGTCCTCGTATTGCCGCGCCATCAGGGCCGCAATCGGTGCCAGCGATTTTTCGCGATGCGCCCACCGGGTCGAGACATTGCTGACCACATCGACACGCAATTGCCTGGCCATGAACGGCGACTGCACATCCACCCAGGCCGTGCCTGCCGGCAGGCCCAGCGTATCGGTATAGAACTGACGCGGGCTCAAGGTAGCCGAAAACAGCGCCACCGACTGCGCGCTGGAAAAGCGTGGTGTCAAAAACGGCGCCGGTACCACGTTGCGTATGCATAGCGTCACCCCGCCATCGGCACGCTGGCCGGGCTGCAAAATAGTGGCGGCGGGCGTACTTTCAGCATCGTCACTCAGGCTGATGTCAAACAGCGAATGCGCGCCGAAGCTGTCAGCCATCCGTGAAAAATGCAGCGCCTCGAAATAAAAATCCTGCAGCGCCGCGTCCATGCGGGTCGGGTTCGCCGCCAGAAAATCGGTGATGGTGGTGATCGCCTGCTGCAATGTTTTCAGGAACGGCGCCGGGATCTCTTCGTAGACCTGGTAGCTCGCGGTCTGCGGCTGCTGCAGGGTGTCGAGTGCCTGGTTCAGCCGCGCCAGCACACGCCTGACGGCTGCCGGCGCTGTGTCATGCACCGCCTGCAGTTGCGCCTGCGACAAGGTGGCCGAATACATCTTGCGCGCGCGCTCCAGCAGGTTGTGCGCCTCATCGACCAGCACGCTCACGCGCCACGCGTTGCCTGTGCTCTGGCTGTGCAGCAGGGCGCTGCTGTCGAAGTAATAGTTGTAGTCGCACACCACCACGTCAGACCAGGTCAATAAATCCTGGCTCAGGTAATAGGGGCAGACCTGATGCGCCAGCGCGATGTTGCGCAGCGCGGTTTTGTCCAGTTGGGCGCCAGCGGCGGTATGCGCCACGGCCGCACTGCGCGCAGACGGCAATCGGTCGTAAAAGCCGCGAGCCAGCGGGCAGGCATCGCCGTGGCAGGCTTTGTCCGGGTGTTCGCAGGCTTTGCTCTTGGCCACCAGTTCCAGCACACGCAGCGGTAGTTCTTTGGCACTATCGCGAATGCGGTCCAGCGCATGCAGCGCCAGGCCGCGGCCCGGCGTCTTTGCCGCCAGAAAGAAGATTTTGTCGAGCCGCTGCCCCGGGGTGGCTTTGAGCAGCGGGAAAATCGTGCCAATGGTTTTACCGATACCCGTCGGCGCCTGCGCCATCAGGCATTTGCCGGCCACGCTGCTTTTGTAGAC
>JANNKV010000028.1:0-11388 GCA_031396485.1 Polaromonas sp.
CCAGCAAGATCAAAAAGCGCCGCATGCGCGCCGGCAAGTCCATCAAACCGCGGGACATTGCCATCTTCACGCGCCAGCTAGCCACCATGATGAAGGCCGGCGTGCCGCTGCTCCAGTCTTTTGACATCGTCGGTCGCGGCAACCCGAACGCCAGCGTGACCAAACTGCTCAATGATGTGCGCACCGATGTCGAAACCGGCACCTCGCTGAGTGCGGCCTTTCGCAAATACCCGATGCACTTCAATGCGCTGTACTGCAATCTGGTCGAGGCTGGCGAGGCCGCCGGTATTCTGGAGGCCTTGCTGGACCGGCTGGCGGTGTACATGGAAAAGACCGAGGCCATCAAGTCGAAAATCAAGTCAGCCTTGATGTATCCGATGTCCGTCGTGATTGTCGCCTTCGTGGTGGTTGCGGTGATCATGATTTTCGTGATTCCGGCTTTCAAAAGCGTGTTCTCGTCGTTCGGTGCCGATTTGCCGGCGCCCACGCTTTTCGTGATGGCGATCAGCGAGGTTTTCGTTGCCTACTGGTGGCTGATTTTCGGCGGTATCGGTGGCGGCGTTTACTTTTTCATGCAGGCCTGGAAGCGCAACGAAAAAATGCAGAAGTTTATGGACCGGCTGTTGCTCAAGGTGCCGGTGTTTGGCGCCTTGATCGAAAAGTCATGCATTGCACGCTGGACGCGAACGCTTTCCACCATGTTTGCTGCCGGTGTGCCGCTGGTCGAGGCGCTTGATTCTGTCGGTGGGGCTTCGGGTAACTCGCTTTACGCCGACGCCACCGAGAAAATCCAGCAGGAAGTATCGACTGGTACCAGCCTGACGGCGGCCATGACCAATGCGAACCTCTTTCCTACGATGGTGCTGCAGATGTGCGCCATTGGTGAGGAGTCAGGGTCGGTAGACCACATGCTGGGCAAAGCGGCCGATTTCTATGAGGCGGAAGTCGACGAGATGGTGGCGGGCCTGTCGAGCCTGATGGAGCCGATCATCATTGTGTTTCTTGGCACACTCATTGGCGGCATCGTGGTCTCGATGTACCTGCCTATTTTCAAGCTGGGTCAAGTGGTTTGATGGAGCTGGTGGGGGAAGCCGGTGTTCTGATCGCCGGTATTCTGGGTCTTCTTTTGGGAAGCTTTCTCAACGTCGTCATTTATCGCTTGCCGAAAATGATGGAGCGGCAGTGGACGCAGGAATGCGCCGAGCTGAACGGCCAGTCCTTGGAAAGCACAATAGCCGAAAAATTCAATCTGATGACCCCGCGTTCGCGGTGCTCACAGTGTGGCCACGTTCTGTACTGGTACGAGAACATTCCGGTCTTCAGCTATATCTTTCTGCGCGGAAAATGTTCAGCCTGTGGCGCCGGTTATGGCTTGCGTTATCCGCTGGTCGAAGTGGTGACTGGCGGTTTGTTTGTTTTTTGTGTCTGGCGTTGGGGCTGGTCGTTAACGGCGCTGGCCTGGTGCGGTTTTTCCGCCGCTCTGCTGGCCCTGGCGCTCATCGACTGGGACACGACCCTGCTGCCTGACGACATCACGCTGCCGCTGCTGTGGGCTGGGTTGATCGTCTCCGCGCTGCAGTGGAATCCAGCCGTCAATCTACCGACGGCGTTGTGGGGGGCTGTTGCCGGCTATCTGTCCTTGTGGGCGGTTTACTGGGCCTTCAAGCTGGTGACCGGCAAGGAGGGCATGGGCTATGGCGACTTCAAGCTCTTCGCCGCACTGGGCGCCTGGTTCGGCTGGCCTGCGCTGGTGCCGATGATCTTGATGGCGTCGGTGATCGGCGCCGTTGTCGGCATTGCGCTGAAGTTCACCAGCGGCTTGCGCGAGGGCGGCTACGTCCCCTTCGGCCCTTTCCTGGCAGGCGCAGGTTGCACAGCCATGTTTTTTGGCCCGCAATCGATCCTGCAGTTCGTCGGCCTGTAACACCATGCCTGCGGCCATTCTGCGCATCGGCCTCACCGGGGGAATCGGCAGCGGCAAGAGCACGGTAGCCGGTACGCTGGCCGATTGCGGTGCGGCTCTCATCGATGCAGATGCCATTTCAAGACAGTTGACCGCACCGGGCGGGCTGGCCATCCCGGCGATCGCCCAGCGGTTTGGTGATCAATTCATCACCGCCGAAGGCGCCATGAACCGCGACCTGATGCGGCAGCGCGCTTTCGACGACCCGGCTTCCCGGCATCAGCTTGAGGCCATCATCCATCCGCTGGTTCGGGACGAGGTGAGCGCGCAGACGGACCGCGCAATTGCAAGCGGGCGCACATGCCTTGTCTTCGACGTGCCCCTGCTGGTGGAATCAGGTCGCTGGCGCCAGCGGGTCAACCGTGTGCTGGTGATTGACTGCAGCGAAGCTACGCAAATTGATCGCGTCATAACGCGAAACAAATTGACTCGCGAAGCGGTGGAGAAAATCATCGCGGGTCAGGCCACACGGGAGCAGCGCCTCGCTGCAGCGGATATTTGCATCTTCAACGATGGCTTGTCGCTTGAGGTGCTTGATAGCCTGACCAGACAGCTGGCCCGCAGCTTCGGGCTATGATGCGCAGACACCCATCTGCCTGAAGAAGTTGACGAAAATAGCGCTGTGATTCTTTACGAGTACCCTTTTAACGAACGCATACGCACCTACTTGCGGCTTGAGCATTTGTTTCGCCGGCTGGCCGAACTGGTAGAGCGCGAAAGCCCGACAGATCATCATTTCTCGATCACCACGATTTTCGAGATCATGGATGTCGCAGCTCGTGCCGACCTGAAGACCGACGTTCTCAAGGATCTGGAAAAGCAGAAGCATGTGCTGAGCGGCTTTCGCGGCAATCCAGCCATCTCTGAAGTGGTGCTTGACGACGTCACTGGTCAGCTCGAGGCCTGCTTTGCCGCCTTGAACGGCCTTCCAGGCAAAGCCGGTCATTCCCTGACTGAAAACGACTGGCTGATGAGCATCCGCAGCCGGGTTGGTATTCCGGGCGGAACCTGCGAGTTTGATTTGCCAGCCTACTTTGCCTGGCAGCATATGAAGCCCGATGCGCGCAAGCTGGATCTGCAACGCTGGATCACGCCGCTGGTGCCGCTGGCTGAATCCATCCGCGTGCTGCTGACCTTGCTGCGCGACTCAGGTGCGCCACAAAAAGTAGTCGCACCGGGTGGCCTCTACCAGCAGACCCTGCCCCAGGGCCGTACATTTCAGCTGGCCCGGCTTCACATGGATCCGGCACTCGGGTTGATTCCCGAGATCAGTGGCAACCGCTTGATCGTCACGGTCCGCCTGATGCGCCATGGGAGCGATGATCGCCTGCATGCCAGTACGGATGATTCGATGTTTGAATTGACGCTTTGCTCCTGAGCGGGCGAGGCAACTGAAAAGTTGGTCATGGCAGCGCCGGCGATGAAAAAAGACAATTTACGCGTGAAGATCGTCGTATGCCCCAGCTGCGGCGGCGAAAGCATGTATGCCGCCAGCAACCCGTTCAGGCCTTTTTGCAGCGAACGCTGCAAGAACATTGACTTCGGCGCCTGGGCCAGTGAGGGTTTTCGCCTGCCTGCGGATGCGCCACCGGACGATGAGAATTACGGCGATCCCAAACTTCAGTAAATCCGTAAGACCTGGCCGGCAGAGGCCGTCAGCAAAAACCAAAAAGAGGGAGACAGAAAAATGAACAAGCTAGCCATGGTGACCATCATCGCCAGTGCAGTGTCCGCTCTCGTGCTGCCTCCAGCAGCGCAGGCGCAGGCGCTGGACATCCTGAACCCGCCGCTGCTGCAGGTACAGGCGAAGAAACGAGCCGTCAAAGATAAACCAGCCGGAAACAAGGCGAAGTTCTCGCCCGGCTCGCAAGAGACGACCAAAGAGCGCAGCGCCCGACTGCAACGGGAATGCAAAGGCGCTGTCAACGCCGGTGCTTGCGCAGGCTATACCCGCTAGACTTTAGCAAGTACACAGCCGGCCATTGACCAGCGGACGGCCAGATTTCAGGCACCCTGCGTTAACGCAGTGTGGTGTAGCTCAGGCCGCTGGCGTGCCCAGTACCTGCTGCAGTTCGCCGTTCTCGTACATTTCCATCATGATGTCCGAGCCGCCGACAAATTCGCCCTTGACGTAAAGCTGGGGAATCGTTGGCCAGTTGCTGTATTCCTTGATGCCATGGCGAATTTCTTCGTCTTCCAGGACGTTAAAGGTGGCCGGTTTGCTGACGCCACAAGCCTTGAGCACCTGAATCGCGCGTCCCGAAAAACCGCACATCGGGAATTGGGCGGTGCCCTTCATGAAAAGCACCACGTCGCTGGACTTGACGATCTGGTCAATGCGCTGCTGGGTGTCGGGGGTATTGCTCATGGTGAAATCCTTCGGGTAGAGGGTGCCACTATTGGCACCTTTGCCGGCGTTTTTGCCGATCTATTGAAAATGATATGGAATCTGGGCTTCAAAATTCAACCCGTTGATTATCCCGCCGATTAACCGGGAACGCTCCGGGCAAATTTTCAGGCGAGATCAACCCTGCCATTGACCGCCCGAGCAGCGCTCGATGCCGGCCAGATCAAGCCGGCTCTGAACCTGCAAAAAGCCGCGCTGCGCCAGCAGGTCGCGCACCGGCAAAGCCTGGTCAAAGCCATGCTCCAGCAGCAGCCAACCGCCCGGGTGGAGATGGCCGGGGGCTTGTTCGATGATCTGCCGCAGGTCGTCCAGGCCATCCGGGCCAGCCGTTAAAGCGTTCAGCGGTTCGTGCGTCAGGTCGGCCAGATGCGGGTCGGCGTCAGCCACATAGGGCGGATTGGAAGCGATGAGGTGGAAGTGTCCGCTAACTTTTTCAAACCAGCTTGATTCGACAAACCTGACGTCCAGCCGCAGCCGGGAAGCGTTTTCCAGCGCAACGGCCAGTGCATCGGCGCTGGCGTCGGTCGCCATCACGCGTCCCGGTCTTCCGGCGGTCTTGAGGTGCTGTGCGATGCCCAGCGCGATGGCGCCGCTGCCCGTGCCCAGATCAAGGACCTCAGCCTCGGCCGGCATGGCGTCGCTCTGCAACACTTCCAGCGACCAGTTCACCAGCGTTTCGGTGTCCGGCCTGGGAATCAGCACGCGCGGGTCGACCGACAGGTTCAGCCCGAAAAACTCCTTGTACCCAACGAGATAGGCCAGGGGTTCCCCCGCGGCGCGGCGTCGCGCCAGCGCGTCGAACTGCCGGAGGACATCGTCGTCCAGCACGTCGGTATCGTGTGCCAGCAGCCACGCCCGGTCACCGTGCGATTTGCCCAGCGCGTGCAGAAGCAGTAACTGGGCATCGATTCGCGCCAGGCCGAGGCTCTGCGCTGCCACAAGCACTTGCGCGCAGGTGCGCCCAGTCACTTCATCACTTTCAAGACGCTATAAAAATAATAGCTATTGACGCATGATTTACCTGGGCTAGAGGCCTGTTTGACCATTAATTGAGCCATTCTGGCGGCTACTGGCCGCTATTGGCGGTTTCCAGCTCGGCCAATTGCTCGGCACCCCGCGCTACCTGCAGCGCAGTGACCACATCGCCCATGTCGCCTTCCATGATCAGGCCCAGCTTGTACAGCGTCAGGTTGATGCGGTGGTCGGTCAGGCGGCCTTGCGGGAAGTTGTAGGTCCGTATCCGGTCGCTCCTATCACCACTTCCGATCAGGCCCTTCCGCGTGGCCGCATCCTTGGCGGCGCGCTCTGACCGGTCTTTTTCATGGATACGCGCCGTCAGCACCTTCAGCGCCTGCGCCTTGTTGCTGTGCTGGCTGCGGCCTTCCTGGCATTCGGCGACGATGCCGGTGGGCAGGTGCGTGATGCGCACGGCCGAATCGGTCTTGTTGATGTGCTGGCCGCCAGCCCCGCTGGCCCGATACGTGTCGATGCGCAGGTCGGCCGGGTTGATCTGGATCGCCACGGTTTCGTCAGGTTCGGGCAGCACGGCCACGGTGCAGGCGCTGGTGTGGATGCGCCCCTGCGTTTCGGTAGCCGGCACGCGCTGCACGCGGTGGCCACCCGACTCAAAGCGCAGCTTGCCGTACACGCCCACGCCGCTCGCATCCAGCGGCCCGTCGATGCGCAGCACCACCTCCTTGTAGCCACCCAGTTCGCTCGGCGACTCGCTGATGATCTCGGTTTTCCAGCCGCTGCGCTCGGCAAAGCGGGTGTACATGCGGCACAGGTCGCCGGCAAACAGCGCCGATTCATCGCCACCCGTGCCGGCGCGTATTTCGATGAACGCGGCGCGGCCGTCGTCCGGGTCTTTCGAAATCAGCGTCAGCTGCAGTGCCTCGTCGAGCTTGATGATGTCTGCCTTCGCGGCGTCGATTTCTTCTTCGGCCATGGCCGCCATGTCGGGGTCGTCCTTGGCCTCCAGCAGCATCTGTTCGGCGCCGGCCAGATCGGCCTCGCGGGCTGTCAGCTGCGTGTATTGCAAGGCGACGGTGCTGAGTTCGGCATGCTCGCGGGTCAGAGCCCGAAAGCGGGACAGGTCACTGACCACGTCGGTGGCCGACAGCAACGAGTCAAGCTCATGCAGGCGGAGCAACTGGCGGTCAAGCGTTTGGCGAAGAAAGGGTTTCATGGGCGGCAGAAAAACGGGGAAGGGGAGGGAGCGGGAGATTCACCGCAGAGGCGCACAAACTTCAGGTCAGCGCCGAGGAATCGATTCAGAGTGAGAGAAAAAGATAAATTAACTTTTTTCTCGGCGCCCCTCTGCGTTCTCTGCGCCTCTGCAGTAAAAGGCAGTCCGCATTTAAGCGACCCGCCAGCAACAGCAAGCCAGCTAACGCTCTTTCGGCTCGTCGGCCCCAGTGCCTGACGCGGGCGTGTTGCCGCGCAGGAAGATTTTGGACACCGTCTGGGCCATCGCGTCACGGCTTAATGCGTCGGTGGCGTGCAGTTCGGTCATGGTGCCGTGCATCATTTTTTGCGTCAGGCCGCGGCTCAGCGCCTCCAGCACGGCATCAATCGGCTCGCCCCGGGCCAGCAGTTTTTTGGCCCGCACGATTTCCATGGCGCGCCATTCGTCCGTCTGGGCGTTGAGCTGCTGGATCAGCGGCACGGTGTGCCGCTGGCCCAGCCAGTGCATGAAGTTTTGCACGCCGGTGTCGATGATGATCTCGGCCTGCGCCACTGCGGCCTGCCGGCTGTCCCGGCCGGTCTGCACCACCTGCGCCAGGTCATCGACGGTGTAGAGGTAAATGTCGGGCAGTTCCTTGACCTCGGGCTCGATGTCGCGCGGCACGGCCAGGTCGACCATGAAGACCGGCCGGCGCTTGCGGAGCTTCACCGCGCGCTCGACAGCGCCCAGGCCAATGATGGGCAAGATGCTGGCGGTGCAGCTGATGACCGCGTCAAACTCGTGCAGGCGCTCCGGCAGGTCCGCCAGCGGCATGACCTGGGCACCAAATCGGCTGGCCAGTTTTTCGCCCCGGGCCATGGTGCGGTTGGCAATCACCATCAATTTCGGCTTTTTGGCGGCAAAGTGGGTGGCCGCCAAGTCGATCATTTCGCCAGCACCGACGAAAAGTATCTTGATTTCGCTCAAATCTTCAAAAAGCTGGCCAGCCAGCCGCACCGAGGCCGCCGCCATGCTGATGCTGTGGGCGCCAATTTCGGTGCTGCTGCGCACTTCCTTGGCCACAGCAAACGAGCGCTGAAACAGCTGATGCAGTGTGGTGCCCATGGCGCCGGCCTCATCAGCCGCGCGCACGGCGTCTTTCATCTGGCCCAAAATTTGCGGCTCGCCCAGCACCATCGAATCGAGCCCGCTGGCGACGCGAAAGGCGTGGCGTGCCGCCTGGTCGCCGTGCAGCGTGTAGGCATGCGAGCGCAGCAGGGCCGGCGAGACGCCGCCGCTTTGCGCCAGCCAGTCCAGCGTGTGGTCCATGTCGCCCGCGCTGCCGGTACCGCCAGCGCAGTACAGCTCGGTGCGGTTACACGTTGACAGTAAAGTAGCCTCGGGCGCCCGCACCTGCGAGTCGCGCAGGCTGCGCAAAGTCGGCTCGATCTGGTCCACCGCATAGGCAAAGCGACCGCGTAAATCAAGCGGTGCAGTGTTATGGTTTAGCCCCAGGGCCCAGACTGGCATAACCCGATTATAAAATTGAAGCGCCGAATCAGTCACAAACTTCGACATTTTGGCAATATGCCCCGTTGTGGCTCCCAAAAACACCCCATTGTTCTGGCCTTCCTGCCCCGAGCCCAATTCCCGTTATGACCGCCTACCTGCTGACCAACCACCTCCTCAACTTCATCGCTCCGGCCGCGTGCGTCGCGCTGTTGCTGGTGCTGCTGTCGCGACTGAGTTTTGGATTATTCAAGTCTAAACAGCCGCTAGCCGAGGCATGGTGGGCGCAGACAGCTATTATTTTTATAGTAGGCGTGGGTATCTTGACCGCTGGCCTGCTGGTTTTTGGCCGCGACGGCAAGATGATGACCTATGCGGCGCTGGTGCTGGGTTCGGCTGTGTGCCAGTGGGTTCTGGTGCGCGGCTGGAAGACTTGATTCCGTTTCTAAATCATCCGTGCACTTTGTCAGCTTCGCTAGCCGCACGTCTGTGCTGCACGCCTCTTCGCCTTCGCGTTCACGAATGATTTAGAAACGGAATACGCGCCGGATCAGCGCTTCCCTGGGTTGAAGAAGTCAACGCGGTCGGTGATCAGGCCGTCCGTGCCCAGATCAATCAACCGCTGTGCGCTGGCCTCGTCATTCACGGTGAAGCTCAGGCAGCGAAACCCGCCACTTTTGGCCTGCGTCACGCTGGATGTGTCCCACAGCTGGTGATTGCAGACAATGGCGATGCAATCCAGGCGCAGGGCGGTTTCAAGCCAGCCAGTCCACAAGGTGTCCAGCAGCAGGCCCCGCGGAAGCTGCGGCTGCGCTGCCTGCGCGGCTTCGAGCGCTTCGGGCGCAAATGAGGTGAGCAGCGGCGGCACAGCGGTTTCTGGCCAGAGCCTGGCTGCTGCATCGGCGACCGCGCTGCCGGTGGCCACTTCCTGCCCGGGCGTGGGCTTGATCTCGATGTTTAAAAAGTAGCCGTTGCCGACGCAATAGTGCGCAATCGAGTCCAGTGTGGGCAGGGGTTCGTTCACAAAGGCCGATGAATGCCAGCTGCCGGCGTCCAACAGTGACAACTCGGCCCAAGCCTTGTCGCCAGCGACGCCCTGGCTGCGGGTGGTGCGCTCCAGCGTCGCGTCGTGCAGCAAAAACGGCACGCCGTCGGCGCTCAGTTTGACGTCGCATTCGAACATCCGGTAGCCGTGGCTGGCGCCCAGCTTGAAGGCGGCCAGGGTGTTTTCAGGCGCCAGCTTGCCGGCGCCACGGTGAGCGATCCAGCGGGGATATGGCCAAACGCCTGACGCCCCCACGCTCCCCACTTCGTGTGGTTCGCTGCCCCCCGAGGGGGCGCTGCGCCTGTGGCCCGGCAAAGCCGGTTCCACGGCCCCGGCTGGTAAAGAAGCATCACCTTCGCTGCGTTTGCCGTGTTCGCTGGTGTTCATGGCAGTCTGTTGCCGCTCGCCGCATCAAACCAATGGAGACGGTCGGCACGTGGCGCGATGTGAATGGTCGAACCGATGGCGGGCGGTGACGACAGGCTCTCGTCGGCCCGCACGATCAGAAATTCATCGCCCATGCGGCAATAAATCAGCCGCTCGGCTCCCAGCATCTCGATGGTGTCCACCTGCACCGCCCAGCCGGTGCTTCCAATCTGCAGATGCTCAGGCCGAATACCGAGAATCGCACCGGCCAGGCCACCAAAATCAGCGTTGGGTGCATTTTTGAGCAGGTTCATCGGCGGCGAACCCATGAAGCTCGCCACGAAGGTGGTGGCCGGGCGGTTGTAGACCTCTTCGGGCGTGCCGAATTGCTCCATGCGGCCGGCGTTCATCACCATCATGCGCTGCGCCAGCGTCATCGCTTCAACTTGGTCGTGCGTGACGAACAGCGAGGTGATGCCCAACTCGCGGTGCAGCTTCTGGATTTCCAGCCGCGTCTGCACGCGCAGCTTGGCGTCGAGGTTGAACAGCGGCTCGTCGAACAAAAATACCTGCGGCTGGCGCACGATCGCGCGGCCCATCGCCACGCGCTGGCGCTGCCCGCCCGATAGCGCGCGCGGCTTGCGGTCCAACAAGTGGCCCAATTCGAGAATCTTCGCGGCCTTGTCGACACGGGTCTTGATCTCGTCCTTCGGCACCTTGGCGATCTTCAGCCCGTAAGCCATGTTGTCAAACACGCTCATATGCGGGTACAGCGCGTAGTTCTGGAACACCATCGCGATGTCGCGCTCGGCCGGCTCCAGGTCATTGACGACCTTGCCGCCTATCGAGATCTGCCCGTCAGTGACTTCCTCGAGCCCCGCCACCATGCGCAGCAGCGTCGATTTGCCGCAGCCCGATGGCCCGACGATGACGATGAATTCGTGGTCGACAATTTCGGCGCTGACCCCGTGCAGGACTTGCACCGCGTGCTTGCCACTGCCGTAGCGTTTGATGATGTTTTTGAAGGAGATGGATGCCATTTTTATTTTTCAGTATCTACCAGGCCTTTTACAAACCACTTCTGCATCAGCACCACGACAAACGCCGGTGGCAGCATGGCCAAAATGGCGGTGGCCATGACCACGTTCCATTCGTTTTGCGAATCGCCGCCGGCAATCATGCGTTTGATGCCGATCACCACCGGGTACATGTCTTCCGTCGTGGTGGCCAGCAGCGGCCACAGGTACTGGTTCCAGCCGTAGATGAACTGGATGACGAACAGCGCGGCAATCGATGTTTTCGACAGCGGCAGCAGGATGTCTTTGAAAAAGCGCATTGGCCCGGCACCGTCCATGCGCGCGGCCTCGACCAGCTCGTCGGGCACGGTCAGGAAAAACTGGCGGAACAAGAATGTGGCGGTGGCCGACGCGATCAGCGGAATCGTCAGGCCGGCGTAGCTGTTGAGCATGCCGAGGTCGGACACGACCTGGTAGGTCGGGCCGATGCGCACTTCGACGGGCAGCATCAGCGTGACAAAAATCGCCCAGAAAAAGAAACTCTTGAACGGAAAGCGGAAGTAGACGATGGCAAACGCTGACAGCAGCGAGATCGCGATCTTGCCGAAGGTGATCACCAGGGCCGTGACCAGACTCACCCACATCATGCGGGCGACGGGTGCTGTGGAGCCCATGCTGTTACCCGATCCTCCGCCCAGCAGCGCGGCCTTGTAGGTTTCCCACATATGGCTGCCTGGCAGCAAGGGCATCGGTGCCTGCACGATTTCCTGCGCGGTGTGGGTTGACGCCACAAATGCAAGATAGAGCGGAAACGCCACGATCAGCACGCCGAGGATCATCACGGCGTGGGCCAGAAATTTGAGGAAGGGACTTCGCTCAACCATGGGGGAATCGCCCCCACGGTTGCTCACTGCG
>JANNKV010000050.1:0-5066 GCA_031396485.1 Polaromonas sp.
CGCGGCGATATCCTGCGCCACGGCGCTGGCCGTCACGGCCGCAGGCTGGGCCAACGCCGGTCTGCCGGACACCACGGCGAGACCCATCAACAGGGCAACAGACCAGCGGCGCATCGGTGGAAGCCCTGCGGGCATCACAGCGCTCAGCGAATGTCCGTGTGCGCAGAGGGGTAACGTGAAGCGACCTCACGGCGGCGCTGCGCGAGGCTTCCCGGCATGCCGCGCGCGCTGGCCGCCGTCAATTGCTGGAAACCGGATTCGACACTTTCGCGAGATTCCACTTCCTGCTTGAACTGCGAGACGATCGCGTCGTCTGCGCCATAGCGGCTTTGCAGTTTTCCGAAGATCCGTTTCAGATTTTCAAGTTGACGCGACATTGAATAACTCCCGGGTGAATGACTTCTGATCTATCCAACAGCGTATCAAATTCGTTCGCCGGGGGCGACAATGACCCTCCACCTTACTCGGACCCTGGCGCAATCTCGCAGATTAGTGGGCGCAAACTTCCACTAAAAACCTTTACGGGAAGCTTTTGGGCTGCTTTCAGACTGCTTTTTGAAATTCGGCCAGGTGACCCCGGGGTCGTCGAGCAAGGGCCGCAGCGAACGCTCAGGCAGCCAACCACAGCCCTCACTCGACCCCCAGACCAGAAACGCCGGGAATCGCGCCACGGCAGCGCTGGTTGACCCGCACTTCAGCATCAAATCAGCCTCCAGCCCAGGCAAAACATGCGCGAGCAGCTACAAAAAACAGAGCAACTCGCGCATCTAGACCGCCTTCGGCGCGATCACCTGGACATCGATGGCGCCCTCCCCGGTGGTGTAGACCGCCGTCACCGCCAGTTCCGTCAGGCTGATGATCTCGAGCACGCCGGTGGTCAGCGGTAGCTGGCCGTTGACTGCCGCGCCCAGCAGCCTTTCCTGCAGGCTGCAGCAGTCGACCATCGTTGCGGTGTGCGGCGGCAGCACGGTGCGGCTGACGACCTTGACCGCCGCGACGTCCGGCTCGCGGCCGCGAACCGCACCCAGCAGCACCAGCGGGATCACGCGCTGGACCAGCGGCACTGCCTTGTCGCTGAGGTTGTGGATATTGATCTCGGTAGCGTAGCGGCCCTCGGTGACCGGCGCGCAGTCACAGCAGCCGTCTTTCTGCTCGCCACACAGGAAGGTCACGCTGTAGACAAAGCGCCGGTGGTCGGCCGGGCCGACGGACACCGGCGGCCGGCCGGGCTGGCCGATCACGATGCCGGGGGGCTCGTCGGAATCCGGGTCCGAGCACACATCGACCTGGTAGCTGCCGTTGCGCAGGTCCTGCACTGCGCTGCTGATGGTCGAGCCCGGCCGCGGGCCGATGGCCAGGTCATCGAGCCGGCCCGGCCCGACGCGGTTGCCGTAGCGGTCGCGCGGCGTGACCGTCAGGCGCTGGCAGACATGACCATCGGGGCGCGTGCCCAGCGGCGTGGCGGTCACGTCGGTGCGGCCCGGGTCAATGCCGACATCGACATGCACCGTCCAGACCAGTTCGCGCGAGCCGCTGCAGTCGCCATAGGTGGCTTTGGCATGGAAGGTGTAGTTGCCCTCGACGCGCAGGAAATCCGCCAGCTCGATTCCGTTCGATCCAGCGGCCTCGAACGAGCCGCGGGTATTCGCCGCGTCGTCTCTCAAAGTGAAACTTTGCTCGACATAGCGAATGGCCGGCTGGCCGCTGGCTTTCTCGATTGCCTGCAGCGTCGCCTGCCGCGCCGGAATCTCGTCACCGTCGATCGTGGTGGCGGCCGCCAGCCCGGCGTCGCTGATCAGGTTGCCGGGGCCAGCGTCGGGCCGCAGCACGGTCAGCGTCATCGTCACCTCATGCGGCCAGCTGCCGTCGGCCTGCCGCAGCCGCAGCAGCGGCGAAATCACATCGCCGGTGTACATGTGGCTGCCTTCGGGTTCGCGCAGCAGCTTCGGCCCGCCCGACGGAATCACGTTCACGAAGTAACGCAGCGCCGGGGACGGCGGGGGGAACTCACCGCCGCCGCCCGGCCGCAGCACCTCGACCTTCCAGGTGCCGTCACGCTCGCCGCCTTGCGGCAGCGGCACGCGCAGATAAGTCCAGTTGCGGCCCAGCGAACTTTCAGTGCCGCTGGTGCTAGCCGTGATCGCCGTGCCGCCCGGCGTGCGCAGCTGCACCACCAGGTCGGCATCGGTGCGGTCCCAGCCGACGACCACCGTCAGCCGCTCTTCGCCGCAGACGCGGAAATCGAGCGGCGGCGCCGACTGGTTGGCGGGCAGCGGGAATTCGGGGTCGAGCAGCACGCCGGCCTCGAAGATGTTGCCGAAGGCCTGCGAGAAAAACTTCAGCAGCGCCAGCCCGCTGCTGGCGCGGGTGTACAGCCCGCCATGGGCGGCCGCCAGCGTGCTGAGGATCGTGCCGTTCAGGTTCGATTCGGACCCCAGCCCGATGGCGTGCACATCAATGCCCGCCAGGCCGGGCTCCACGTCGGCAATCGAGCGGGGCCGGTTCTGCAGGCCGTCGGTCAGCAGCAAAATCGCGCGCGGGTTGCTGCCCGGCATCGCGAACTGCGCCCGTGCCGCATCCAGGCCCTCGCCGATGCTGGTGGCGCCGCCCGGTGTCAGGCTGCCGGTCACGCCGCCGGCAAACGGGGGCCCGCCGATCAGCGCAACCTTGTTGGGGTCGGTGACGTTCGCAATCGTGAACGTCGGCGGGCCGTCATCGGTGCTGAACGACACCAGCCCCGCGCGGTTGCCGGTGCCGGTGCGCACCAGTTGCACAAACAGCGACACGGCGTCTTTGGCCGCATCAATCTTGCGCCGGCCGGTGCCGTCGGCTTCCTGCATGCTGCCGGAACGATCAATCACCAGCATCACGTCGCGCGTGATCGGCGGCGGCGGTGCCGGTGCGATCTGCGTCAGGATCGTGGCGGTCGGGAAATACGAGAGCTGCGAGCCGGCGCACGGCGCGCCGTTGGACAACACGCCAACGATGCGCCCCGCGGCATCGAACAGCCCCGAGCCCGAGCTGCCGCCCGACACATGGAACGTGTTGGGCACCCGGATGCTCATGGTGCCGCTGGCCGTGACTGTGGCGAACGAAGCATGCGGCAGCGATATTTTCTTCACCGCGCCGTTCGGATGGTGGATGCCGAAGACCTGCTCGCCCAGGGCCGGCAGGTCATGCCGGAGCTGGATCGGCGCGAGGCCTGCGGGCGCGGTTTTGAGTTGCAGCAGGCTGTAATCGAAGCCCGAGTCGTAGCGGAACTTCAGCGCCGCCGTGACCTTGTGAAAGCGCGGGCTGTAGCCGGGCAGGCGGTTGCCGGCGCAGTCGGTTTCATAGCCGAAGATCACCGAGCTGGTGACGGCTTCGGCCGGCGTGTGGCAGTGGCCCGCCGAAATCACCTTGTCGGCATCGACCAGCGTCACCGAGCAGGTCGACACGCTGCTGCCGTGAATCGTCACGATCATGCCGATGCTTTTGGCCACCTGCGCGCGAAAGTCGGTGTCGGGAATGCAGCGGGCGTTTTCCCAGTTCGGCGGATCGGTGCAGTACCAGAACGGGTCGTAGGTCGGCTCGGTATAGACCGGGTCGGGCAGGAAAGGGTCGCTGTTGGAAAACGACGGATGGCCGGTCTCGCCGGCGTGCCGCTCGCCGCGCCCGAAGCGGTCAATCTGCGCGCTGCCAGCGGGCGCACCGCTGGTGATGTAGCGCACCGGCACGTTGCTAGATGCAAAGGCGCGCACGTTGACGGGCCGGGTCCAGAACTCGCCGCCGTCCGCCGACGTGAAGACATCGGTGTCGTAGCCCAGATCGACCTCCAGGCGATTGGTACCCGGAAGGCTGACGTTCTGGAAGTGCAGCATCAGCAGCTTGGTGCCACCGGGCGCGGGCGTGTGGGAAAAGCTGATCGCCCAAGTGGTGGGTGACGTGGGCGGCGCGCCGGAACCGGGCCCGATGGTGAGCGGCGTGCCCAGGGTTTGAACGGTGCCGGTGACGTGTGACATGGTGGGGCTCCTCGTTGTGTTTATTCGCTGTTTCCTGCTGCGGCTGGCGCTAGGCGCCGCGTCCCTTGATGGCATTGACTTTCAGCGAACGGCCGGTGGTGTAGATCGCCGTCACCGAAACGTCATGCGAAGCGGTGATTTCCATCACGCCAATCGTCAGGCTGGTGAGCCCGTCCAGCGGCGCGCCGAACAGCAGTTCGGTGATACGGCAGCAGTCGTCCATCGTGGCGGTGTGCGGCGGCAGCTTGATGCTGTCCTCGGCACGCGCTTCGGCAACCTGCGGATCACGCCCCAGCGGCGCACCCGCCAGCACCAGCGGGATGAAGCGCTTGCGGATTTCAACCGTGTCGTTCGAATGGTTGTGGATGCTGATCTGCGTGGCATGGCGGCCAGGCTGCACGGGCGCGCAGCCGCAGTGCGGTTTGTCGGGTTGCACACCGCAAATGAACTTGACCGAATAACGGACCTGCTTCGGCTTGCACGCCGGCACGGTGATGCGAACCTGCTTGGCTGCCACCACCACGCCATCAGCGACCACGTCGAGCGTGCCGCTGAACATCTGGTCGGCGCGCTGGCACGGAATGCCGCGAAGCGTCACATCGAACTTCAGCACGTGCGCCCGATCGCCCGCCAGCGGCCCATAACCCGCCGCCGGCGTGATGGCAGCGACGAAGGGCGCGATGGGGGCCGACGGCACCAGCTTGAGCTTGTTGATGTTCGCCACCGCCGCCGTGACCAGGCTGATGAGGGTGTTGACGATGCTGGCCGCGTCAATGCCGCTGACCAGCGCGCCGCCGGTGGCAGCCGCCAGCCGGCTTGCCTGGCCCGCCATGCCGCCGGGCGGGCCACAGCTGGCGGTGTAGTCGCTGGAGATCGGCTGCGGGTCGTCGTCAAGGCCCGGCGAGGCGGTGGAGATCGCCAGCACGGTGATCTGCTCGGCCACCAGTTTGGCCGTGACCGAGGCTTCGGTGATCGCCGTGCCCAGGCCAGAGATCGCCGTGCAGATCGGATCATGGCCGGGCGCGTCGCCGAACCAGACGACGATTCGTTTGGCGCTGCTGCGCC
>JANNKV010000054.1:0-9960 GCA_031396485.1 Polaromonas sp.
TCGCCCTGCCCCTTTTGAATGGCGCGCTTGTACCAGTGCCAGCAGCGGTGCGCGTCGCTCGCGGCCGACTGCTGCGGGTACAGCACGGCAAAGCCCTTGCGCTCGGCGAGCTGGTTCATGCGGGTGGCGGTGGCGAAGTCAGGCGCGGTCTGCTGGCAGCCGTGCAGCATCACGACAAGGGGCAACGGTTGCGGCAGCGGCGAGGCCGTTGGGGTAGATGCACTGGACGGCAAATAAAGCCAGTACGCCATGCGTTTGCCGGAAGCCGCCAGCGCGGGGCTGGTTGCTGAAAAGTATGAAAGCTTCCAGGTGCCGGGCAATGTTGCTGCTCGCGCTACGGTTTTGGCTGAGGTTTTAGCGGCGGGCTTGCGGACGGGTTTCGCCACCTTCGTCAGCGCTACAGGCGCCTTCACCCGACGTGCCGGGCTTTTGACTTTGGTTCGCCGAACGGCCGGGCTGCGCGCCGGCTTGGGCAGCAGGCTTTTCATCAGCCGGGTTTGCGCCCGCTGGGTCTTGCCCAACGAACGCATGCTGCGCAGCCACAGGCCGCTCAGGCTCTTGGCCATACGGCAGTTCGGTAAGGTGGCGGCGTCGACGGCTTTAGCATCAAAACATTGTGCTGCAGCGCAGCAAACTTGAATGTCAGCCAAACACTCGATTGATCCGGTCCCTTGAGATTTGAACCGTTCGTCCTGAGCATGGCCACGGGCTTGCACTGGCTTCGACAGGCTCAGCCCGAACGGAAAACAAGGCCAGGCCAGGCTGCATGCGTTCAGACCTGCTCGAACCCATCCATCACATTCGCCGCATTCACGCCCAGCTCCGCCGCCGCATAGCCGCCTTCGAGCACGAAGATCGTCGGCAGCCCGAGCTTCTTCAATCGTTCGCCCAGGCGGGTGAAATCTGCGCTTTGAAGCGCGAATTTGGAGATCGGATCCCCCGCAAACGTGTCCAGCCCCAGCGACACCACCAGCGCGTCGGCCCGGTGGCGGTCAATCCGGGTGCAGGCGACCTCCAGCGCGGCGAACCACGCTGCAACCGAACTGCCGGCAGTCAGTGGCAAATTCAGGTTGAACCCGGCACCAGCGCCCTCACCGGCTTCATCGGCATGACCGAGGTAGAACGGGTATTCGGTACGCGGGTCACCATGAATACTGACGAAGAGCACGTCGGCGCAGCTGTAAAAAATGCTCTGCGTGCCGTTGCCGTGGTGGTAATCAACATCCAGAATCGCCACGCGTGTGCTGCCCTGTGCGCGCAAGGCTTGCGCGGCCACGGCGGCGTTGTTCAAAAAGCAGTAGCCGCCCATGAAGTCGGCGCCGGCATGGTGGCCGGGTGGCCGCGTCGCGCAAAACACGCTGCGCTCGCCCGCCGCCAACAGCCCGGCTGCACTGACCGCCGCATCAGCGCCCGCCTTGGCCGCCGTCCAGGTGCCAGCCACCATCGGGCTGCCGTTGTCCATCGAATACAAACCCAGCCGGGCCACAAAGTTGACGGGCTCCACATCGCTGCGCAGCGTGCGCACGGGCCACACCGACGGGAAGGGCTGGCGCGCGGAATTGCCCGCACCCGCCGCCAGCCAATCGTCCCACGCCGATCGCACAAACGCGAGGTAGCGCGGCGTGTGAATCTGCGGCAGCATGGCCGCGCTGTAAGCGGTGGGCGCGCGAAGCTGGTGGCCGCGGGCCGTCAGCTCATCGCGCACAAAATGGGCGCGCGCCGGCGATTCGAAGCACCGCACGCGCTCGCCGCGGAAGAATTCATGCTCGGGCGCGTGCAGTTCGTGCTGGTCGGTGAAGAAAGTAATCACGCGGTCAGTTACCGCCCCGGTCAGACGACGCTGGCGAAGTTGCCGGGCCACGGGGAAGCCCGATTTTCCTCGCGGTACGGTCGATCGGCCCCTCGGTCGATTTGACGGCATTGGTCGCGGCTTCGTTGCCGGTTGACAGTCCGCGGCGGATGGCGCCGTCGACCTTGCTGCCGATCTCGGCTGTCTTGCCGGCGGCGGCGTTGGTTTTTTCGTTCAGGCTGGCACAGCCGCTGCCCGCAGCCAGCACGGTGGCCAGCGACACGGCAAGAAAGACGGGGGAAAATATCGATCGCACGGCAGCTTCCTTGAATGTTGGTGACAACAGAATCATATCGAGCCAGGGTAGCTGGCTTGTAACCCTGTGCAAGGTGGTCTGGCAAGCGGCCGGCTGCTACGCTTTTAATAGCTGCCGGCGCAGGTATCTTCTGGGCTGGAGGCCGGTTTGACACTGAAATGCGCCTTTTTCACCTGAATCCGCCTGCAGCACCCGTTACGATTGAAGTTTCCGCTTCACCGCACTATTTTTCTGCCGACCACCATGCCCCGCTTCCTGACCGCCGCCCTCTATAAATTCGTCGAACTGCCCGACTTTGCCGACCTGCAGGCGCCGCTGCTGGCTTGCTGTGAGGCCAACGGCGTGAAGGGCACGCTGCTGCTGGCCGCCGAAGGTATCAACGGGACGATTGCCGGGCCGGAGGCGGGTGTGCGCGCGGTGCTGGCGACCCTGCGGGCAGACCCGCGGCTGGCCGCGCTCGAACACAAGGAAGCCTGGGCCGAAGCGATGCCGTTTCACCGCATGAAGGTGCGGCTGAAAAAAGAAATCGTCACGATGGGCGTGCCCGATGTGCACCCCGCACTCAATGCGGGCCAGTACGTCAAACCGCAGGACTGGAACGCGCTGCTGGACCAGCCCGGCGTGGTGGTGGTCGATACGCGCAACGATTACGAAGTGCTGATCGGCACCTTCGAAGGCGCGGTGAACCCGGCGACCGCCGCGTTTTCAGAACTGCCCGGCTGGGTCGAGCGCGAGATGGCGCCGGGTGGCCAACTGGCGGAATCAGGGGGGAAAAGACCCAAGGTAGCGATGTTTTGCACAGGCGGCATTCGCTGCGAAAAATCAACCGCGTTGCTGCGCTCCAAAGGGTTTGAGGAGGTCTATCACCTCGAAGGCGGCATCCTCAAATATCTGGAAACGGTACCCGAAACGCAAAGCCGTTGGCAAGGCGAATGCTTTGTGTTCGACGAACGCGTGTCCGTCGGCCACGGCCTGCGCGAAGGGCAGCATGTGCTGTGCCGCTCGTGCCGTGATCCGCTGAGCGAGGCTGATGTGGCGTCACCGCTGTTCGAGCTGGGCGTGAGCTGCCCGCGCTGCCATGACAAGACGACGCCCGAACAGAAAGCCGGTTACCGCGAACGCCAGCGCCAGGTGGAGTTAGCCAAGGCGCGGCGCACGCCGCATATCGGTGCGCAGCAGATAGGGTCGCGCTTGCGGCGGAGTTTGGTGGATAAGGGCGATTCGGCTGATTGATTTTGCGCGGTCACGACGACCGAGGCCCTCACCCTAACCCTCTCCCAGAGGGAGAGGGGACAAAAACCCGCCCAAATCAGCCGGCCAGGCTCGTTGGGTTTTCTTGCTCCCTCTCCCTCTGGGAGAGGGCTGGGGTGAGGGCTCCCCGAATCGGCATTTTTAACCCAGCGCTGAAAGCAGAATCATCGTCATGGCCCCCCTGCCCATCCTCTACTCCTTCCGCCGCTGCCCGTACGCCATGCGCGCACGCCTCGCGCTGGCAGCCAGCGGGCTGAAGTACGAACTGCGCGAAGTCGCACTGCGCAGCAAGCCGCCCGAACTGCTGGCGGCATCACCGAAAGGCACGGTGCCGGTGCTGGTGCTGCCCGGTGGCAAAGTGATTGACGAAAGCCTGGACGTGATGCTGTGGGCGCTGCGCCAGCGCGACCCTGACGGCTGGCTGGCCGGCGATGTTGGCGGCATGCTGGCGCTGATCGCCGGCAACGACAGCGCCTTCAAGCAGCACCTCGACCGCTACAAATACCCGAATCGCTATGCAGGCGAGCATAGCGATCAACCCAGCGGTGACACGCAAACCTTTGCCGCACTGCACCGGGCTGCCGGCGCGGACTGGCTGGTCTCGTTGCAGCATCGGCTGCACGAACAAAACTGGCTCTTCGGCGACCACACCAGCCTGGCCGACATGGCCGTGCTGCCCTTCGTGCGCCAGTTCGCGCACACCGACCCGGCGTGGTTCGCGGCACAGCCCTGGCCGCAGCTGGCGGCGTGGCTGGCCCGCTTTGAGGCCAGCGCGCTGTACCACGCTGTGATGGACAAGCATGCGGCATGGCTGGCTCAAACGGGTACTGCTTGAAGGCGCTATTAAATCAGTAGCTGCTGGCGCATGTAAATCCTGGGCTGGAAGCCTTTTTCATTGCCAAAACAGATCTTTCGGGGCTTTTACAAGACCTGGATCGTGCGTGAATAGAACCTGCACAGGGCTTTGGGTGGCTGCCGGGCTGTAGCGGCTGTAGCGGCTGTAGCTGCTGTAGCAACCTTTTTGGACACCAAACCAGCCGTTAGCCCCACTGATACGGTCGATAGCCGCTATCAAAATAGTAGCTTTTTGTCTTTCAGCCGTTCGCGACATGCGATCGGGCCCCACTGCGTACCCGGGAGGTTCATGTCCCAACGATGCCAGCGCCCGGCAGGTAAAGGGCCGCGCAAAGCGTGCGTTAGTGCACCTGAATCACCATTTCGGTGCCGCGCATTCGCTACATTCAGTTACGAACAGGGTATGCTGAGTAAATTGATTAAATTAATAAATAAGGCGAATGTGAATGTTTTCATCACTTTAAGACGAATCGCTCTTCTGTCGCTGTACCTGTTTGTGCCTGCGGCCAGCCAGGCCCAGCACCCAGATCACGCCGCGACCCGAATCCGCATGGGCGGCTCTGGCAGCGCGCTGGGAACCCTGCAGCTGCTGGCCGACGCCTTCAAAAAAATCCATCCGCAAGCCAATTTCGTGATCGTTCCCAGTCTGGGCAGCGGCGGCGGACTCAAGGCCTTGCAGGCGGGTGCGATCGATCTGGCGGTGATCAGCCGGCCCCTGAAAGACAGCGAACGCGGTCCCGGCGTCATGGCGACCGAATACGCGCGGACACCAGTCGTCTTTGCCGTGGCCATGACCGCCAACTTGTCGGCCATCACCACGCCCGAGCTGGTCAGCATCTATGCCGGCGAACTAAAAACCTGGGCTGACGGCCGTCAGCTGCGCCCGGTGCTGCGCCCGGATGACGAGTCGGACACCGAGATCGTCAGAAGCATGTCTCCTGCCATGAGCCAGGCCGTGACTGCCGCCCACGCGCGGCAGGGCATGATCACCGCGCTGACCGACAAAGCGAACGCGGAGAGCCTGGAGACCATACCGGGCGCCCTGGGAACGACCACGCTGGCGCAGATCATTTCCGAAAAACGGGGTCTGCGGCCGCTTGCACTGGACGGCGTCGGCCCCAGCCTCGCCAACCTGGCTGACGGAAAGTACCGGCACTACAAAACCTTCTACACGGTGAGCGGTCCCTGGACGCCGCCATCTGCCCATCAATTTGCCGCATTTGTGCGTTCTGCTTCCGGACGGGACATTCTTGAAAAGAACGGTCACTGGGTCGTACCCCCGAAATGAGGGTGGCCGGCATGCAAGAACCGGTCGTTGAAACCACGCGCACGATCAGCGGGCTGGCCACATTGCTCGCCGCCATCATTGCGCTGGCCTTTCCCGTCATTTTTTTCTCGCTGCAGTTTCAGTTTTATCGGGCCTCGATGGAAACCGAAGCATATTTCAGCGCAGCCATGGTGTCGGAGCTGATCAACAGCAACCCCGAATTCTGGAAATTTGAAGAGCCGCGGCTCCGGGGCCTGCTCAGGGATGACCACCATAACGACCAGTCACAAACACACCGCATCGTCGATGCCCAGGGCGGTGTGATCGTTCAAAGCCATGACAAGATCGCTGCGCCCGTGATGCAGCAATCGGCTGACCTGCTGGACTCGGGCAACCTGGTCGGGCGTTTTGAAGTCATCAGATCCTTGCGCCCCTTGCTCATACAAACCGCTTTCGTCGCGCTGCTGGGCCTTCTGCTGGGCACACTGGTCCTGATGATTCTGCGCGTCTATCCGCTGCGGGCGCTGAAGCGGGCGCTGGAAACCCTGGCCAGTCAGAAAGCGCACGCCGAACTTATCCTGAACTCGATTGATGATGGCGTGGTCACCATGGACGCGCAGGGGACGGTTCTTTCGTCCAATCCGGCAGCCGGGAAGATATTTGGCTACGCGCCCGGCGAACTGCCCGGACACAACGTCAAAATGCTGATGCCGCAGTCTGACCACGCCGAACACGATTTCGACCTGGCGCGCTTTCTCGGCACGGGCGAGAAACATCGCATCGGCACCGAGTTTGAAATGATGGCACTGCGCCGCGATGGGGCCCTCTTTCCGCTCGAAATCAGCATCTCCATGTTTCACCTGGAAGGTCAGCTGCGGTTTCTGGGCAGCATGCGCGACATCACCGAGCGCAAACAGGCTCGCGATGAAGTTGTGCGCCTCAACGCGAGTCTGGAAGAGCGGGTGCAGCAGCGCACCGCCCAGCTGCAGGCCGCCAACGATGAATTGCAGGCTTTTTCGTTTTCTGTCTCACATGACCTGCGCACGCCACTCACCAGCATTGCGGGTTTCAGCGGCCTGCTGGCCAGGCAAACGCATGCAGGCCCTGCGGCAGAACGCACCCGGCACTACCTGGCGCGCATTGCAGCGGGCGTGACGCAAATGGGCGAGCTGATCGACGCCCTGCTGAAGCTGGCCCGGCTTTCGCAGATCGCGCTGCAATGGAGCACCGTCGACCTGAGCGCCTTGGCCGAAACCGTGCTGAAAGGTTATCAGGCGGGCGAGCCTGACCGGGCCGTGCAGTGGGATGTGCAACCTGGTCTGGTTGCTGAAGGCGACTCACGGCTGCTTCTTCAGGTTTTTGAGCAGCTTCTGGGCAATGCATGGAAGTTCAGCAACCAGCAAGCGCAAACGCACATTGCGTTCAGTCGCGTCGTCAGCCCGGACGGCGAGGCGGTGTACGTGGTGCAAGACAACGGCGTCGGCTTTGACATGGCCTACTCGTCAAAGCTTTTTGGCACCTTTCAGCGTCTGCACACTCCGTCAGAATTCGCCGGCGCCGGCATGGGCCTGGTCACCGTGCAGAGAATCATTGCCCGCCATGGCGGACGGATCTGGGCCGACTCGTCACCGGAGCTGGGCGCCAGGTTCTGCTTCACGCTGGGCACGGCATCAACCTGAAGCGCCAGGGCAGACCCGGCCGGTCTATGCGCGGACGTGGTGGCGGTTCAGTGGTCGCTATTAAATCAGTAGCTGCCCGCGCAGATATTACCTGGGCTACAGCCGTTTTTGACTAAAAATATCGGCCAATTCAACGCTGGATGCGGGTCGACAGCACCACCGACGTGTGCGTGCGCTCCACGCCGTCGAGCAGGCCAATGCGGTCGATCAGTGCGTCAAGCCGTTCGATGGAGCCGGCCTGCACGATGGCGATCATGTCGAAGGTGCCGCTGATCGACAGCAGCGAACGCACCTCGGGAATCTTGCGCAGCGCCGCCTCGACCGGGCCGGCCAGCTTGGGGCCGACCGTGAGCATCACATGCGCCTGCACCTGCGACTGCTCGTACGCGTCACCCGTGCGAGCGCCGTAGCCGGTAATAACTTTGTCTCGCTCGAGCCGCGTGATGCGCGCCTGCACGGCGGTGCGCGACAGCCCCACCTTGCGGGCTAGCAAGGCCATCGGGCAGCGCGCGTTTTCGCGCAGCTCGGCGAGCAGGGTCTGGTCAATGGCGTCGAGATTCATGGAAGTCAGTTGGAATAGTCAAATCAAACACTGAATACTGCAATTCGCCTAAATTATGACTTCGTTTTGTATTATTTGATACTACCAACCGCCGCTACATCCTTACACAATCAAGTATTCGATCCGCTTCGGGTCTGAACGCCTCGTGCCACGTTTTGCAAGGAAGCAACCATGAAAAAAATCATGATCGCAGGCGCCGGAAAAATCGGCTCGGCCATCGCCGCCCTGCTGGGCGCCACGCCAGACTACGACGTGACGGTGGCAGACGCGTCCCCCGCCGCGCTGGCGGGCCTGAAAATCGGCCCCAACGTGCAGCGGCTGGCGCTGGACATCACCGACCCGCTGGCGCTGCGTGCGGCGCTGGCCGGCCAGTTCGCGGTGCTCAGCGCGGCGCCGTTTCACCTCACCACGCCGATTGCCGAAGCCGCCGTCGATGCAGGTGTGCATTACCTCGACCTGACCGAAGACGTGGCCAGTACGCGGCGGGTGAAGGAACTCGCCACCACCGCACGGTCAGCGCTGATTCCGCAGTGCGGCCTAGCGCCGGGCTTTATCTCCATCGTCGCGGCTGACCTGTGCCGGCGGTTTGACAGCCTGCACAGCGTGCGCATGCGCGTCGGCGCGCTGCCGCAGTTCCCGTCGAATGCGCTCAACTACAACCTGACCTGGAGCACCGACGGCGTCATCAACGAGTATTGCGAACCGTGCGAGGCGATCGTCGAAGGCGTGCTGCGCCAGGTGCCGCCGCTGGCCGAGCACGAGGAGTTTTCGCTCGACGGCGTGACGTACGAGGCCTTCAACACGTCGGGCGGCCTGGGCACGTTGTGCGAAACGCTGCAGGGCCAGGTCACCAACCTCAACTACAAAACCATTCGCTACCCGGGCCATGCAGCCATCATGAAGATGCTGATCAACGACCTGCGCCTGCGTGACCGCCGGCATGTGCTCAAAGACCTGCTGGAAAACGCCCTGCCCGTCACGCTGCAGGACGTGGTGATCGTGTTCGTCACCGTCAGCGGCCAGCGTGAAGGCCGGCTGATGCAAGAGACGTATGCCCACAAGGTGTACAGCCACGTCACTGGCGGCGCGCTGCGCAGCGCGATCCAGATCACCACGGCGGCCGGTATTTGCGCGGCCCTGGATTTGCTGGCCGAAGGCCGGCTGCCGCAGCGCGGCTTCATCCGCCAGGAAGACATTGCACTGGGCGACTTTCTGGCGAACCGCTTTGGCAGCGCTTACGCACAGAACTTGGCGGAACACCCGGCAGAGCGCGCTGCGGCTTGAGCCGGCCCGGATTTTCTGACTGGGTTCCGCTATTAAATCAGTAGCTGCTCACGCATATTTCGCCTGGGCTAGCGGCTGATTTAACTGCAAATACGCTATGGCGGATCGATTCTGGCGTCCACCCCACAGAGATCAAGTAATTCAGGTAGTTCAGGCCATGCAGTCGGTGCAGGCCGTGCAGGCCGGTTGCCGACGCCACAGCAACACCCAAACCGTGCGGTAGTGGGCTTAAGTTGCCATTCATGAGTTCAAGTTATCACCGCCGTAGTTAATACCAAGGTAAGCTTGACTGAACTGATGCAACTGACACAAAAAAGGCGCAATTGAATAATTTTCTCAATTTACGATGTGCAATTTTGCTTTTCGCCTGCAGTGTGTTCATCCAGGGCGTCCGCGCCGGGGACGTCGAGACATCCGATATGCGGGTCCGCATTGGCGGTTCTGGCGGCCCGCTGGCGACCATGCCTCTGTTGGCGGAGGCATTCCAGAAAACCCATCCGCAAGCCCGCTTCGTGATCGTCCCGAGCCTGGGCAGCGGAGGCGGCATCAAGGCCTTGCGGGCGGGTGCCATCGATGTTGCGCTGGTCAGCCGGGCCCTGAAAGACACCGAGCGTAGTCCGGACACCATCTCGACCGAATACGCGCGCACACCCTTTGTGTTTGCCGCTGCGGTGCGCCTGGGTCTGCCCGGCATCACCACAACCGAGCTGATACGCATCTACAGGGGCGAACAAACCACCTGGCCTAACGGCCGCCCGCTTCGCCTGGTACTTCGTCCAAAAATGGACTCCGACACGGAGATCATCAAAAGCCTGTCGCCGAAAATGAGCCAGGCGGTCGATGTCGCACTGGCGCGGGAAGGCATGATCGTCGCAGTCACAGACAAGGACAGCGCAGACAGTATCGAAACGATACCCGGCGCCATCGGTACCACCACACTGACTCAGATCATTTCGG
>JANNKV010000057.1:0-2546 GCA_031396485.1 Polaromonas sp.
GCGAACTGACGCTGACGTTGTCGTTCGTGTTGAGCGTGATGTTCAACTCGGTGCCATTCACGATCAGCACGCTGGACGCCAGCAGCCAAACTGCAGCAGCACCTGCTGGACAAAGGCTGCGACGAACACGCCCGCCAGGCCGCACGCGACGTGATGCGTTACTTCGACCTCGCCGCGCCGCTGCATCACCAGGACGAGGAATTGCACGTATTCCCGCCGCTGCTGGCCGGGACCGATGCCACGCTGCGCACACTGGTGCAGCGCCTCCAGCAGGACCACCGGCAGATGGAAGTCGCCTGGATAGCGGCGCGGCGGGCACTGCAGGCCGTGGCCGACAGCACTGAATCCGGCTGGACGCCTTTCACCGACACCCAGACCGCAGCCTTGAACCAGTTCGCTGCCTTGTACCGGCAGCACCTTGAAGACGAAGACCACGTCGCTTATCCGGCCGCCCAGGCCGCCTTGTCGAAGGCCGCCGTGCAGGCGATGAGTGAAGACATGATGCAGCGCCGGGGCGTGCCCGCCCCCAAGTAACAGGGAGGGTCCACGCCTCGATGCAGGCAAAATACAGGGCATGAACGCGCCCCATTCCCCCAGTCTCATGAACCCCGCCGATGCAGCCAACGCAGCAGTGAGCGACCTGCCCGGGCTCATGGCGGGCCTGGGTTTGAAGGCAAAAGTGGCTTCAGCCCAGATAGCACGTGCGCCGACAGCTATTAAAAACAGAGCGCTTGCGGGTTTGGCGGCGTTGTTGCGACAGAACCTGGCTTCCCTGCAGGCAGCCAACCAGCGCGACCTGGATCGCGCCTCTGCCGCCGGCCTCGCCGGGCCGCTGCTCGACCGGCTCAAACTGGGCGCGAAAGACCTGGAAACCGTGGCGCTGGGCTGCGAACAGCTCGCCGCCATGCCCGATGTGATTGGCGAGATCATCGGCATGAAGCAGCAGCCCAGCGGCATCCGCGTGGGCCAGATGCGGGTGCCGATCGGCGTCTTCGGCATGATCTACGAAAGCCGGCCGAATGTGACGATCGAAGCCGCTTCGCTGGCGATCAAGAGCGGCAATGCCTGCATTTTGCGCGGTGGCTCCGAGGCGATCGAATCGAACAAGGCGCTGGCGGCGCTGGTGCAGCAGGCCTTGGTCGAAGCCGGTCTGCCGGCTGATGCGGTGCAGCTGGTGCCGACCACTGATCGCGAAGCCGTCGGCCACCTCATCACGATGCCGCAATACGTCGACGTGATCATTCCGCGCGGCGGCAAGGGGCTGATCGAGCGCATCAGCCGCGATGCGAAAGTGCCAGTCATCAAGCACCTCGACGGCAACTGCCATGTGTATGTCGACGACCCGTGCGACATCGACATGGCCGTGAAGATCGCCGACAACGCCAAGACGCAAAAATACAGCCCGTGCAACGCCGCCGAAGGCCTGCTGTTGGCGCGTGGCGTGGCCGAAGCGTTTTTGCCGAAGATTGGCGCCATTTACGCGGCCAAAGGCGTGGAAATGCGATGCGATCGGGCTGCAGCCCAGGTATTGCGTGCACAAGCAGCTATTAATTCAATAGCGACTATTGTCGATGCGAGCGAACAGGACTGGTACGAGGAATACCTGGCACCGGTCGTCAGCATCAAGGTTGTCGAGGGTATTGACGAAGCCATCGCCCACATCAACCACTATTCCAGCCACCACACCGACGCGATCATCACGCGCGACCACATGCATGCGCAGCGCTTCCTGCGTGAGGTCGATTCGGCCAGCGTGATGGTGAATGCGAGCACCCGCTTTGCCGACGGCTTCGAGTTCGGCCTGGGCGCTGAAATCGGCATTTCGACCGACAAGTTCCACGCGCGTGGCCCGGTCGGTATCGAGGGGCTGACGTCGTTGAAATATGTGGTGCTGGGCGATGGCGAGGTGCGCGGCTGACGTTGCGCATGGATTCCGGGATCAAATCCGCCGCTGCCCTGCCTTGCATCCCGCCGCTGCACCCCAATATCCCCCGAGTCGGCCCGCCGTCTGACAGACGCATCCAGCCGGTCCGGCTATAACCTAAGCGGATAAAAATCTATTTCGATATTCCCGCATCCATAAAAACAGAAAGCGACCAAGAATGGTCCCGCACCTCATCACCGCCCTGAACGGCCCCATCAACGAGCTTGAGCAGCGCATTCTCGATTCCACCCCGGCGATTGAGCGCTGGTTCCGGCTGGAGTGGATGGAGCACACGCCGCCTTTTTACTGCTCGGTCGATGTGCGCAACGCCGGCTTCAAGCTGGCCCCGGTCGACACCAACCTCTACCCCGGCGGCTGGAACAACCTGACGCCCGAAATGCTGCCGCTGGCGGTGCAGGCCGCGATGGCGGCGATTGAAAAAATCTGCCCCGAGGCGCGCAACCTGCTGGTGGTGCCCGAGAGCCACACGCGCAACTCGTTTTATCTCTCCAATTTGCTGCAGCTCTAGCGCATCTTTCACCAGGCCGGGCTCAACGTGCGCTTCGGCTCGGTGGACCCGGATCTCAAAACCGCGACCACGCTGAGCCTGCCGACCGGCGAG
>JANNKV010000172.1:0-7845 GCA_031396485.1 Polaromonas sp.
CCTATGGGGGCCAGATCCGGGCGGTCAACGCGGAGACCGGAGACCGGAGCCTCCCGCACCATCCCGTTCTGGGCGCGCGTGGACCGGATGCTGGACAAGACCATCCGGTTCCGGGCCGCGGTCGATCCGACGTCGGCGGAAGCGTCGTGTATCGGCGGCAATATCGCGATGAATGCCGGCGGCAAGAAGGCTGTGCTGTGGGGCACTGCCCTGGACAACCTGGCCTCTTGGCGCATGGTGACGCCCGACTCGCAGTGGCTGGAAGTCACGCGGCTCAATCACAACTTGGGCAAGATTCACGATGCCGAGCTTGCCAGCTTCGAGCTGAAATATTTCGAACCCGACGGCAAGACCCCGGTGCGCACCGAGCGGTTGGATATTCCGGGCCAAAGCTTTCGCAAGGAAGGCCTTGGCAAGGACGTCACCGACAAGTTTTTGAGCGGCCTGCCCGGCATCCAGAAGGAAGGCTGCGACGGCCTGATCACCAGCGCCCGCTGGATCGTGCACCGCATGCCGGCGCACACGCGCACCGTCTGCCTGGAGTTTTTCGGCAACGCCAAAGATGCCGTGCCCAGCATGGTCGAGATCAAGGATTTCATGTTCGCCGAGCAGAAGCGCGGCGGCGCCATCCTGGCCGGACTGGAACATCTGGACGACCGTTATTTAAAGGCGGTCGGCTACGCCACCAAGTCGAAAAAACACGGCGGCTTGCCGAAGATGGTGCTGTTCGGCGACATCGCCGGCGACGACGCTGATACGGTGGCGCGCGCCACGTCGGAAGTCGTGCGTATCGCCAATTCGCGGCGCGGCGAAGGCTTCATTGCCATCAGCCCTGAGGCGCGCAAGAAATTCTGGCTTGACCGCAAGCGCACGGCTGCTATTTCGCGCCACACCAACGCCTTTAAGATCAATGAAGATGTGGTGATTCCGCTGCCGCGCATGGCCGAATACACCGACGGCATCGAGCGCATCAACATCGAGCTGAGCCTGGCCAACAAGATCAAGCTCTGCGATGAGCTCGATGCATTTTTTCGCCGTGGCAACCTGCCGCTCGGTAAATCAGACGACGCCAACGACATTCCGTCGGCCGATTTGCTGGAGGATCGGGTCGCGCAGGCGCTGGCGCTCGTCTCAAGCGTTCGCACGCAGTGGGCGGGCTGGCTGCAAGACGTCGATGCGCTGTTCCCGCAACTGCAGGACCATTCGCTGCGCGCCAGCTGGAAATCGCAGTTGCGCGCGCCGCTGCAAACCATTTTTGGCGGTAGTGAGTTTTTGCCGATCCTGGAGGAATGCACCGCGATTCATAAACGTGTGCTGAAGGGCCGCGTCTGGGCCGCGCTGCACATGCACGCGGGTGACGGCAATGTGCACACCAATCTGCCGGTCAACAGCGACGATTACGAGATGCTGCAGACGGCGCACCATGCGGTCGCGCGCATCATGGTGCTGGCGCGTTCGCTCGATGGCGTGATTTCGGGCGAGCATGGCATCGGCATCACCAAGCTGGAGTTTTTGACCGATGCCGAACTTCAACCGTTCGCGGATTACAAAGCCAAGGTCGATCCGGAAGGGCGCTTCAACAAAGGTAAATTGCTACGAAATCAGGAGCTGCTTGCGCAGGCGTTACCTGGGCTAGAGGCCAGAAAGGCTTATAAAAACGCTTCTGGCGATGCTGGCTACGCGGATTTGACCAACGCCTACACGCCCAGCTTTGGCCTGATGGGCCATGAGTCACTGATCATGCAGCAAAGCGACATTGGCGCGATTGCCGACAGCGTGAAAGACTGCCTGCGCTGCGGCAAGTGCAAGCCGGTTTGCGCCACGCATGTGCCGCGGGCTAACCTGCTGTACAGCCCGCGCAACAAAATTCTGGCGACGTCGTTGCTGGTCGAGGCTTTCCTGTATGAGGAGCAGACCCGCCGCGGTGTCAGCATCAAGCACTGGGAAGAGTTTGAAGACGTGGCCGACCACTGCACGGTCTGCCACAAATGCTTGAGCCCGTGCCCGGTCGATATCGATTTCGGCGACGTGTCGATGAACATGCGCAACCTGCTGCGCAAGATGGGGCAGAAGTCCTTCCGCCCCGGTAACGCGGCGGCGATGTTCTTTCTGAACGCGACGAATCCGCAAACTATCAAGTTCATGCGCAGCGCGATGGTGGACGTCGGCTTCAAGGCGCAGCGACTGGCCAATGATCTGCTGCGCCGCCTGGCGCGCAAGCAGACGGCTGCGCCGCCGGCCACCGTGGGCAGGGCACCGGTCAAAGAGCAGGTGATTCACTTCATCAACAAGAAGATGCCGGGCGGTTTGCCGAAGAAAACCGCCCGTGCGCTGCTGGATATTGAAGACAAAGACTACGTGCCGATCATCCGCAACCCGAAAAGCACCACGGCCGAAACCGAGGCAGTGTTTTACTTTCCGGGTTGTGGTTCCGAGCGGTTGTTCTCGCAGGTCGGCCTGGCGACGCAAGCGATGCTCTGGCATGCCGGCGTGCAGACCGTGCTGCCTCCAGGTTATTTGTGCTGCGGTTATCCGCAACGCGGCAGCGGGCAGTTCGACAAGGCCGAGAAAATCATCACCGATAACCGCGTGCTGTTTCACCGCGTCGCCAACACGCTCAACTACCTCGACATCAAGACCGTGGTGGTGAGCTGCGGCACCTGCTATGACCAGCTGCAGGGCTATGAATTCGACAAGATTTTCCCGGGCTGCCGCATCATCGACATTCACGAATATTTGCTTGAAAAAAGCATCACGCTGCGCACCGATGCGCCGGGTCAGGGCTACCTGTACCACGACCCCTGCCACAGCCCGATGAAGCTGCAGGAGCCGATGAAGACGGTGAAAGCGCTGCTGGGTGACAACGTGCTGAAAAACGAACGCTGCTGCGGCGAATCCGGCACCCTGGGCGTGACGCGGCCCGATATTTCAACGCAGATCCGTTTCCGCAAGGAAGAAGAATTGCAAAAAGGCGAAGCGCAATTGCGGGCTTCGGGCGCGTTGGGCGAGAAGGAAAACGTCAAGATTCTGACCAGTTGCCCGAGCTGCCTGCAGGGCCTGTCGCGCTACGGCGACGACATGAAAAACGGCCTGCTGGAAGCCGACTACATCGTGGTCGAAATGGCTAACCAGATTCTGGGCAAGGACTGGCTGCCCACCTATGTCGATGCAGCCAACCATGGCGGTATCGAGCGGGTGCTGGTCTGATCGTTCTTTTGGCTCTTGCTTTTGGCTCTTGATTTACAGCGAATAGAAAGCATCTCTCCTCATGGCCGGTCTTCAATCAGATTCCCCCACGCCGACAGCGCTGACGGTGCACAACCAGTCGCGCGTGCTCGAAATTGGTTTTTCGGACGGGAAAGAATTCAAAATCCCGTTCGAATTGATGCGCGTTTATTCGCCGTCAGCCGAAGTGCAGGGCCACGGCCCCGGGCAGGAAGTGCTGCAGACCGGCAAACGCGAAGTCAATCTGGTCGAGTTGGAGCCGATCGGCAACTACGCGGTCAAACCGGTTTTTTCAGACGGCCACGAAAGCGGTATTTTTTCTTGGGACTACCTGTACTACCTGGGTAATGAGCAAAGCCGGCTATGGGACGATTACAAGCGCCGATTGCAGGCGGCCGGCGCTGATCGGGAAGCGCCCATGGTTGCCGCGGGCGGCAAGTCCTGCGGCAGCCATTGACTCGTTGGCCGATGCCGAAGGCAAAGCGTCGGTCTGTTGTTTTTGACGCATGGCACCGGTCAATTCCCTGAGCATTCGTGGGGTTGTACCCCCGCAACACGAGTTAGCAACCTAGCATTCACACCATGAGCAGCACCCATTTCGGTTTTGAATCCGTCGACGAGCAGGACAAGGCGCGCCGGGTTCGCGGCGTTTTCGATTCGGTTGCGCCCAAGTACGACGTGATGAACGACCTGATGTCGATGGGCCTGCACCGCGCCTGGAAGGCCTACACCGTGCTGGTGGCCAATGTGAAGGAAGGCCAGCGCGTGCTGGATATTGCGGGTGGCACCGGCGACCTGGCGCTGGCATTTGCGCCCAAAGTGGGCAGTAGCGGCCAGGTGGTGCATACCGATATCAATGAAGCCATGCTGCGCGAAGGGCGCAACCGGCTGCTCGATGCCGGTGTCAGCTTGCCGACGCTGGTCTGTGATGCCGAGCAGCTCCCTTTTGCAGAGGAAAGCTTTGATTTGGTGACCGTTGCTTTTGGTTTGCGCAACATGACGCACAAGGACGGGGCATTGAGTGAGATGAACCGCGTCTTGAAGCCGGGCGGCAAGCTGATGGTGCTGGAGTTTTCCAAAGTGGCCAAGCCGCTGGAAAAACTCTATGACTGGTATTCTTTCAAGGTGTTGCCGCAATTGGGCAAGCTGGTGGCCAACGATGCATCAAGCTACCAGTACCTGGCCGAGTCGATCCGCATGCATCCGGCGCAGGACGAACTGAAGACCCTGATGCACAAAGGTGGTTTCGGTCATGTGGACTATCACAACATGACCGGCGGTGTGGTGGCTTTGCATGTTGCAATCAAGTGTTGAGATTATTATTGGCTGTATTACAAGGCGGTGAAAAAACCGCGACTAACCGAGTTTTAGGAGACGCATTATGAAGACCTGGTCCATGAAATTTCTTTCGCTGGCACTCACCGGAGTGCTCGCCGTTGCCCTGAGCCTTGCCGGCCAGGATGCCGAGGCCAAGCGCATGGGGGGCGGCAAGTCGGTTGGCAAGCAGTCATCCAACGTGACGCAGCGCGAAGCCACGCCGGGCGGTACCAATGCGGCAACAAACTCCGCGGCAAAACCAGCCACGCCGGCTGCTGCGGCAGCGCCCGCTGCACCCAAGCGGCCTTGGGGCGCGATGCTCGGTGGCCTGGCGGCTGGTCTGGGTCTGGCCTGGCTTGCCTCGTCGCTGGGCCTGGGCGGTGCATTTGGCCAGATCATCATGTTTGCCCTGCTGGCACTGGTGATCATGCTGGTGGCTGGCTTCGTGATTCGCAAGCTCAAGAGCAAGGGCGGGGCGAACACAGCCACGGCACGTGAACCGTTCGCGTTTCAAGGGGCGGGCAATGCCGGTCCTTCGTCTGGCTACGACCCGAAAAACGTCGGCAACGATTCGTCAGCCCGTCCTTTTGAGCGCGCCGGTACCGCATTCGATGCGAATCGCGAAGTCTCGGGCGGCGCAGCCGCTGGTGGCTCCATGATCGGATCGGCCCTGCTGGGTTCGCAATCCTGGGGCGTGCCTGCGGGTTTTGATGCCGACGGCTTTCTCGAAGCCTGCAAGAAGAACTTCACCACGCTGCAAGATGCCTGGGACCGTTCCGACATTCAAAGCCTGCGCGCGATGATGACCGACGAAATGCTCGACCAGATCAAGACGCAGCTGGCTGATCGTGAGTCGCACACTGGCGGCGTCAACAATAAAACCGACGTGGTCATGCTTAATGCGCAGCTGCTCGGCATTGAAGAGCTCAGCGAATCGTACATGGCCAGCGTAGAGTTCTCGGGAATGATTCGCGAAGACGCGTCGGCTGGTGCCAGCCCGTTCCGCGAAGTCTGGAACATGACCAAGCCGCGCAATGGCGGCAGTGGCTGGCTGGTGGCGGGTGTGCAGGCATTGCAATAACCCCCACGCTTTTCACTTCGTGTAATGCGCTGCCCCCCGAGGGGTCACATTTTTCCTTGGGGCGGCCCGGCGGAAAAACTGAAGCCCCCACGGTCGCTCACTTCGTGTAGCTTCCTGCCCCCCTAGGGGGCCGTTGCGCCTGCGGCCCGGCGGAGCCGGTTCCGCGGCCCCTGCTGGCACAGAGAGCCCGCGTAGCCGCTTGTAGCGTGTGCGGTTCGCTGGGTTTAGAAAGCCCTTCAGCGTTTAGAGCCCATCCGGCTTCTTTTCCAATCTGCTGCAAAATCGGGAACTTATGAATAACACGTTCCCTTTTTCATTTCTGGAGTCCATTGCCAACCGCCTGCAGCCGCCCCTCTGGGTGGTGGATGAGGGGCAGCAACGTCTGGTACTTTTTCTCAACCATGTCCTGATGCAGGAAAAGGCGGCGCAGGACCGGTTGTTGAGGCAAAAAGGCCGCGTAGTCCATGTCAATATTGGGCTCTTTGCGATTGATTTAGTAGTGACGCCAGCGGGTTTGGTAGACCGCGCGGTGCCTGGCGCCAAGGCGGACCTGGAGCTGTCGGTGCCGGTCGATTCACCCCTCACCGTGCTTCAGTCCGTGATGGCCGGCAAAGCCCCCCCTGTGAAGATCGAGGGTGACGTGCAGCTGGCCGCCGAACTGGGCTGGCTGGCCGACAACCTGCGCTGGGACGCCGAAGAAGATCTGTCGCGCCTGATCGGCGATGCGCCGGCCCATGCGATCGCTGAAGCAGGGAGGCGACTGTTTGCCGGTCTGAAACAGTTTCTGGCCCGTACGCCCATGGCGACTTCAACCGCATCAGCGGCCGCTGTCGTTGTCAGCCGTGCGCCTGTCGGCCCCGCGCCAGATGCCGTGAAAGCCGCTGAATGAGCCGGCTTTTCCGCGGGTCGTTCATCGTCTGGACAGTGCTTCGCTATGGGCTTGATGAGCTGGTACTTTCCAGTTTCGAGAAACCCTGGATTCGCCTGCTGACGCGCGTCGTGTCGGTGGGTCGCAACCTGCGCGCCCCGCGAGGTGAGCGTCTGCGTGAGGCGCTGGAGAGCCTGGGTCCGATCTTCGTCAAGTTTGGCCAGGTCATGTCAACCCGACGGGACCTGCTGCCGCCCGACATCGCAGACGAACTGGCGCGCCTGCAGGACCGGGTGCCGCCGTTCGATTCGGCCCTGGCGGTAGCCATCATTGAAAAAGCCTTTGGCAAGCCGCTAGCCAGCATTTTTGCAACCTTCGAGCAGACGCCTGTGGCCAGTGCCTCGATAGCGCAAGTGCATTTCGCCACCCTGCCGGATGGGCGCGAAGTCGCGGTAAAGGTGCTGCGCCCCAGCATGAAGGTGGCGATTGAAAAAGACCTGGCGCTGATGAAAATGATGGCGGGCTGGGTCGAAAATGCCTCAAGCGATGGCAAGCGCCTGAAGCCGCGCGAAGTCGTGGCCGAGTTCGACAAGTACCTGCACGACGAACTCGATCTGCTGCGCGAAGCGTCCAGCGCCGCCCAATTACGCCGCAACATGGACGGCTTGAATCTGGTGATGATTCCCGAGATGCACTGGGATTACTGCATGCCCGACGTGATGGTCATGCAGCGCATGAAGGGCGTGCCGATCAGCCATACCCAGCGCCTGCGCGACGCCGGCGTGGACATGAAAAAGCTGGCGCGCGATGGCGTCACTATTTTCTTCACCCAGGTGTTTCGCGACGGGTTTTTCCATGCCGACATGCACCCGGGCAATATTCAGGTCAGCCTGGCACCCGAGACGTTCGGGCGCTATATCTCGCTGGACTTCGGTATTGTCGGCACGCTCACCGAGATCGACAAAGAGTATCTCGCGCAGAACTTCATTGCTTTTTTCCGGCGTGACTACAAACGCGTGGCCGATCTGCATATCGAGTCGGGCTGGGTGCCCGCCGAAACGCGTTCGGATGAGCTCGAAGCCGCCATTCGTGCCTGCTGCGAGCCTTACTTTGACCGGCCCTTGAAGGAAATTTCATTGGGGCTGGTGCTGATGCGCCTGTTCCAGACCTCGCGCCGGTTTCATGTGGAGATTCAACCGCAACTGGTGCTGCTGCAAAAAACGCTGCTGAACATCGAGGGCCTGGGGCGTGACCTCGACCCGGACCTGGACCTCTGGAGCACCGCCAAGCCGTTCCTGGAGAAATGGATGCTGGAGCAGGTCGGCCCCGAAAAACTGCTGGTGCAGCTCAAGGC
>JANNKV010000212.1:0-7568 GCA_031396485.1 Polaromonas sp.
GGCCAGAAAGCTGGCGCCATCAACCACGATGCGCGCGTCAGGCGGGAGGCCCGCCAGAATTTCAACCCGGTCGCCGGCCAGCCGCCCGGTTTGCACCTTGACCTGGCGCACGCGGTTGTCGGGCGAGAGCGTGAAGAGGAAGTTGAAGCCGTCGCGAACGACCAGCGCGCGCTGCGGCACTGTCAGCGCATTCGAGCTTCCAATCTCGAAATCCCCGCGCGCAAACATTCCGGCCTTGGCAGGGGAATCTTTCGACACGGGCGACGGCAGATCGACGTAGACCAGCGCCGACCGCGTCAGCGGATCCACACTGGGCGCAATCATCCGCACCTTGCCCTTCAGCTCGCCGCCGCTGGCAGGGCGCAAGGTCACGGGCATGCCCTCCTTGATGCGCCCGAGTTCGGCCGACGTTACCTCGGCGCGCCATTCCAGACGGCCACCGCGAATCAGCTTGAAGAGCTCGGTTCCTGCGGGCACCACCGCACCGACTGTGGCACCGCGCGACGAAATCACGCCGCTGTCGGGCGCCAGCACGCGGGTTTGCCGGCCCTTGAGCTGCTGCGCGCCCAGCACGGCCTGCGCAGCTTCAGCCTTGGCTTTGGCGGTTTTTTCCAGCGTCAGGTACTGGTTGATCTGCTGGGTGCTGAGTGCGCCCGAGCTTTGCAGGGTGCGCGCACGTTCGGCGTTGCCGGCGGCGTCGAGCGCGCTGGCCTGGGCGTCGAGCAGGTTGGCGCGCGCCTGCGCCACGTCGGCCTGCGTGCTGTCGGTGGAAAACGTGGCCAGCACCTGGCCGGCTTTCACCACGTCACCCACATTGGCCAGCACCTGCGTCAACCTCAGCCCGTTCGACTCGGACCCGATGACGGCTTCCTGCCACGCGGTGATGTTGCCGTTCGCGGAGAGCCTGATGGGCAGGCTGCCGGGCTGCGGTTTTTCTTCGGTGACGGTCAGGGCGGGCTTGTTATTGGGGACCGCTTCTTTTTTACTTTCGGCTGCCTTGGAAGTGCCCGACGACGTGAAGAAATAAAACGCCCCGCCCGCCACCACGATGACGGCCAGAACGATGACGACAAGAGAGCGGGAGCTTGGTTTATTCATGGCGAAAATGGATTGGAACTGCTTTGAAGTTGTTAAGGTTCTGGGATCAACGGGCGGGCGCCGCAGGGCCGGCGGTAGACACCGAGATGTCATCGGGCGTCCAGCCGCCGCCCATCGCGCGGTACAGCGACACCCACGCCGTATTGCGGCTTTGCACCAGTGATGCCAGCGTGGTTTGGGCGGTCAGCAGCGTGCGGCGCGCGTCTTCCAGTTCGACGAGGCTCGCCAATCCGTTTTTGTAGAGTGCCTCGGTGCCGTTGAACGAAGCGCGGTAACCCTCGACCGCCGTCTGCGCGTCAAGGCCGCGGGCGGCGGTGCTTTGCAGGTTGAGCAGCGCTTCCTCGACTTCGCGCACCGCCTGGCGCACGCTGCCGCGGTACACGGCGGCCGCTTCGTCGTAGCGCGCACGGGCCGCATCGACATCGGCAGCGCGCCGGCCACCGTCGAAGAGCGGCAATTGAAGCGACAGCGGCCCGATCGACCAGGTCGTGAAATCACCGCGCACGCCACCGCTGCGCACCTGCGAACGGCCTATAGAACCGCTTAGGCCCAGACGCGGGTATCGCTCGGCGTCGGCACTGCCGATCTCGTCGCTGGCAGCCGCCACTTCACGCGCCGCGTTGAACACGTCGGGCCGTTGCGCCAGCGCTTCGACTGGTACGTTTGCTATTAATATAGGAGCTGCTTGCGCAGCATTTACCTGGGCTAGAGTCAGTTTTTTCTTTAAATCCAGCTCCTGCAGGCTACTCAGGGCCACCAGCGCCTTAACGTCCAGCTCGCAGCGCGCGGCCTGGTCGGTGGCGCGCGCGCTGGCTTCGGCGGCGCTCGCACGCGCCAGCGCGGCGGTGGCCGGTGCCGTGAAGCCTGCTTTCATCGACAGGTCGGTCAGGCGCGCGCTTTCCTGCCGCGAAGCCGCGTCGGCCCGCGTGATGGTTTCCAGTTCGCGGCAGGTGCGGTAGCTGTAGTACTGGTTCGCCACCTCGGCCGCCACCGACACACGCGCGTTGTGCCACTGCGCCTCGGCGCCCGCCATGCGTTCGGTCGCCGCGTTGCTGGTGGCGCGCTTGCCACCAAAAACATCAATCTCCCACGACGCGTTCAGGCCGGCCTGCGCCGTGGTCGACAGTGGCGACGCACCCGGCGCCATCGGCTGCGATCGCGAGCGGGTGATGCTGGCGCTGGCATCCAGCGTGGGCACAAGCGCCGCGCCAGCGGCCACGCGCGTGGCACGGGCCTGCTCGATGCGCGAACGCGCCGACGCGATCGACGGGCTGACGGCCTGCGCCGATACGATCAGCTCGACCAGCAACGGATCGCCCTGCTGCTGCCACCACCGCGTCAGGTCGGTCAGGCGGCCGTTGTGGGGCAAGGACGCGTCGGCAGCCCCTGCGCCAGCCAGGCCAGCTGGCGGCAGCGGCGCGAACCACTGGGACGGTGGTGGTGCCTGCACGGTGCGCGGTGGCGTCTGCAAGGCGCAGCCAGCCAGCAGGACGACGGCCAGCGCCACGGGCGCCAGCAAGGTGCGGGAGCCGTGCGGAGGGCTGAAAGGTGGTCGCATCATGACTTTTCCTTGCTTCGACGGGCCGCCTCGATCGCCACCATGGCTTCGGCCTGATCGACCATTTGCGCGGCCCAGGCGTCGATGGCCCTGGGGCCTTTCAGGAGCCGCGGACGAATGGCCTCGACGATGTCGCGTGTCATGTACAAATGCATCGCCAGCCCGGCGATGCTTAAGGCCAGCCGGTGCAGATCATCGTCGGCTTTGACGACACCCAGATGACGGCCCAGCATGGCCAGCAGCGCGGCGTGCGCCGGCTTGATGCCCTTGTCGATTTCCTGGGCCCACACGCCGGTGGGCTCCAGCATTTCGCGAAAGTGCAGGCGCATGCACTGCTGCACCAGTTCACCCTGCTTCATCGGCTCCAGAAAACCACTGATAAAACCCTGGAGCGATTGCCGCAATGAAAAGTTCGGCTGATCAAACAGCGCGATGTGCTGTTCCGGGCCAATGATGGGCTCATTGAACATCGCGCGGTACAGGCCGGCCTTGTCACCGAAGTAATAGCTGATCGACGCGATGTTGACGCCGGCCGCTTCGGCAATCGCGCGGGTGGAGGTCTTGGCAAAACCTTTTTCTGAAAACAGCTTGAGCGCCGTCATCAGCAGCTGCCGCCGCGCCTCGACACCGCCGGCGCGCGACTTGCGCGCGTCGGCTTCTGGCTTCACGGGGGACGCGGCAGGCGCCGTGCTGTCAATGAGCTGCTGCCGGGCAGTCGGCAGTGCGGATGCGGGTGACTTCATGCCCGCATTCAATCACATAAATCAAACGATTGATTAACAATCAGGTAACGATTTGAATCGTTGTATGTCTAAGGACCCTTTGCATAACCTTGGCGGGCCTGTGGCGGGCCCTTTCTCCGTTATGGGGATGGGATGCAAGGCGCCTTTTTGAAGCCAATAGCCCCGCTATTGGCAAGAAAAGCAACGCCGCAGACCGCCCGAGCCCGACTGATTACAGACCGCAGGGGGTTATGCAGAGGGTCCCTGGAGTCGTCACAGCTGGCTGGTATCCCTCGCACCGTGATCAGCCCGGTCAAAAGTGGCCACCCACAGCCGCTGGATCGCCTCGCGCTCGTTCATCAGCGCCAGCGGGCTGACCTGGGTCGGCTCTTCATTGAGACGCGCATTGTGCTGGACCCGGCGCAGTTCGCGGTAGGCGCGGGCTGCCCCCTGGCCGATACCCGCGGGCAGCAGCCCGGCCTGCTCGGCTCGCTGCAGCAGCGCAATATTGCCCACGTTGTCGGCCAGCTCGGGGTGCCGCGCCGATTCGGACAGCACCAAGAACTGCACGGCAAATTCGGCATCCACCATGCCGCCCGAGGTGTGTTTCACATCGAATTTTTCAGCATGAGGCGCGGCGAGGGTGGCGATAGACACTGCTCCGCCTGTGACCGGGATGCGGGGATTGCGCGCCGGATGCGCGGCACGCACCTTTTCCCGCATGGCGACGATTTCGCGCTGCAGCGCAACCACGTCGCGCGGCGCCATGATGACGCTGCGGCGAATCGCTTCAAAGCGCTGGCGGAGTAGCTCATCGCCCAGAACGAAACGCGCCCGCGTCATCGCCTGATGTTCCCAGGTCCAGGCGGTGTTGCTGCCGCGCTGCTGCTGGTAGTTGGCATAGGCGGCAAAGCTGGTCACCAGCAGGCCAGAATTTCCGTTGGGACGGAGCGCCGTGTCGATCTCGAACAGATCGCCTTCGCTGGTCTTCACCGTCAGCCAGTTGATGAGCTTGCGCACGAACGCGGCATACACCTCGGAGGCGCGCTCGTGCTCGTCTTCGTAGACAAAAACAATGTCCAGGTCACTGCCGTAACCTAGTTCCTTGCCGCCCAGTTTTCCGTAGGCAATGATGGCGAATTGGGGCTCATCGCGGTGCCGCCCCTTGAGCCGCTGCCAGCACCACCCGGCCGTTACGCCCAGCACCGTTTCAGCCAGCGCGCTCAAGTCATCGGCCACCTGCTCGACCGTCAGCACGCCTTCGACGTCACGCGCCAGCGTGCGGAAAACTTCAGCATGGTGCGCGCGGCGCAGCAGGTTCAGGCAGGTTTCCTCGTCGTCTTCGCCGGTGCGTTTGAGCGAGGCCAGCCGTTCGTGCAGCTCGCGTGAAAACATCGCCGCATCGAAACGTTCGTGCAGCATCACGTCGCTGGCCAGCTCGTCGATCACGCCGGGGTGCTGAAGCAGATAGCGCGCCGGCCATTTCGCTGCTCCCAGCAGGCGCAGCAGGCGCTCATGCACGGCCGGCCGCTCCAGCAGCAGCGCGAGGTAGCTCTCGCGGCGCAGCAGCGGCTCGATCCAGTCAATGACACGAATGGCCGCCTCTTCCGTCACTGCGCCCTCGCGCAGCCAGACGGCGGTGCGCTGAACCAGCCGCACCAGGCGGGCACGCGAATCATCGCGCAACGCCAGTACCCGCGGATGCTGGCGCCACAGCGCCAGCCGGTCGCGAAACTGCGCCGGCCACTGCTCTGACAACTGCTCCAGGACATCACCCTCCTGCTCGGCATCGGTCAGACCAAACCCGGCCGAACTGGTCTGGCCCCCCGCTTTGCCGCAGCTCTTGCAGTCGCTCTTGTCCCCCAGCAATTTGTCGAACTCGCCGGCCACCAGTTCGCGGTGCGTGTCCAGCTCGCCAAGCAAGGCACCTGCATGCGCAAACCCCATCGTGTGCGCCACCCAGTCGAGGTCGTCGTCGCGCGTGGGCAGCACATGGGTCTGCTGGTCGTCGAGGTATTGAATGCGGTGCTCGACGCGGCGCAGAAAATCGTAAGCACGTGTGAGGGCGTCGGCTGTGTCCTGCGGCATCAGACTGGCCCGGGCCAGCCGTTGCAGCGCATCAACGGTGCGGCGCGTGCGCAACTCGGGAAACTGCCCGCCGCGCACCACCTGCAGCAGCTGCACGGTGAATTCGATTTCACGAATGCCACCGCGCGACATCTTCACATCGTTGGCGCGCTCGGGATGGCCCGCGCAGCGTTTGGCGGCATGCTCGCGGATCTGCTGCTGCAAAATGCGCAGCGCATCGAACACGTTGTAGTCCAGGTAACGCCTGAACACAAACGGCAGCACAACGCCGCGAAGCCCTAGCGCCAGCCCAGTTCCGATGCATTGGCGCGGCGCCACCACGCGGCTCTTGAGCCAGGCAAAACGCTCCCATTCGCGGCCCTGGGCCTGAAAATAATCTTCCAGCGCGCCGAGCGAAACCGCCGCCGGTCCCGAGTTGCCGTTCGGCCGCAGCGCCAGATCGACACGAAACACGAAACCGTGTTCAGTCACATCGCCGATCAGGCCGAAGATGGTCCGGACCTGGTGCGCAAAATACTCGTGGTTGGAAATTTGCCCGCGTCCGTCCGCGCGACCGGCGGTTTCGCCATCGTGGTCGTACACGTAGATCAGGTCGATGTCGCTCGACACATTCAGCTCACGCGCGCCCAGCTTGCCCATGCCGACGACCCACAGCCGGGCCCGGCTGCCGTCCGGGGCCAAGGGCGGGCCGTAGAGCGCATCGAGCTGGGCATCGGTGTCTTGCACCGCCACATCGAGCGCCAGTTCGGCCAGCTCGGTCATGGCCTGGATGACCACGGCCAGCGGCGCCTGTTGTTCGCAGTCCAGCACCGCGAGGCGTTCGATGACCAGCTGCCGCAGCACCCGCAAGGCAGCGGAGGTATCCAGCCCCGTCGCCTGCAAGGCCGTGAAGGCGGTCTGCATGCCCGAACGAAGCGGTGCGCCGACAGCCAGCATATGCATCTGGCCAGCATAGCGGCGCCGAATGCGCTGAACCATCCGGGAATGCAGGGCCGCATCCTCCGTCAAAAGCCGGGCTTCGGGGCGAACAGTCAAGCCTGTGTTCATCACACTACTTCACACAACGTCATCACCGGCGAGCCGGGCGCAGGGCACTTGCGGCGGTCATAATTCTCTGGTCAATGGAGCCAACGATTCCCACCCCGCCCGTACTGCCTTCCAGGCGAATTCGATGGCTCGCCCGAGCCATGAGCGTCACGCTGTGGCTGCTTGCGGGGGCTTGGCTTTTCTTCGCTCTCGGGTGGTTGGTGCTTCATGGCTGGATTGTGCCGCGAATCGGCGAATTTCGTCCGCGGCTGGAAATCGCTGCCGGCAAGGCACTGGGTGCGCCGGTCCGCATTGGGGAGATCACCGCCAAATCGGAAGGCGTGTTCCCGCTTTTCGAGCTCGCCGATGTGCGCCTGCTGGATGCGCGCGGGCAGGTGGCGCTGCGCCTGCCGCGCATCTCGGGTGTGCTTACCCCGGCATCGCTGTGGACTCTGGGCTTCGAGCAGCTGCTGATCGAGCAGCCCGAGCTGGATGTACGCCGCGCGGGTGACGGCAAGTTCTATGTGGGCGGGCTGCCCGTATCGGAGCGCAGCGACACCGGCGACGGCGCCGCGGTTGACTGGATTTTTTCGCAGGCCGAACTGGTGATACGCGGCGGCACCGTGCGCTGGACGGATGACCTGCGCCAGGCACCGCCACTGGCGCTGACGGATGTCGACTGGGTGCTGCGAAACACGCGGCACCGCCACGCCGTGCGGCTGGACGCCACGCCACCGGCCGACTGGGGCGGCCGCTTTACGCTACGGGGCCTCTTCAGGCAGCCGCTGCTGTCGGGCAGTCCGGGCGACTTCACGGACTGGTCGGGCCAGCTGTATGGCGAATTCGGCTGGGCAGACCTGTTCCGCATCACGCAGTACGCCAGCCTGGACAAGCTGGGCGTGAATATCGCCAGCGGCAGCGGGGCGGTGCGCGCCTGGGCAGACGTCAGCGGCGGGCAACTGGTGGGCGGCCTGGCCGACGTGGCGCTGCAGGGCGTCGATGCCCGGCTGGGCAAGCAGCTGGAAGCCCTGACCTTTGAGACGGTGTCGGGGCGCATCGGCGGCGCCCGGCGTGTC
>JANNKV010000313.1:0-4777 GCA_031396485.1 Polaromonas sp.
GCTGATCGGCGTCGAAGCGGCTGGCGAGGGCCTGGACAGCGGCAAACATTCCGCCTCCCTGCAGCGCGGTGTGCCCGGCGTTCTGCACGGCAACCGCACTTATGTGCTGCAAAACGACGATGGTCAGGTGACGGAAACGCACAGCATCAGCGCCGGCCTCGACTACCCCGGCGTCGGCCCGGAGCATGCATTTTTGAAAGACATCGGCCGCGCTGAATACGTCGGCATCACAGACGCCGAGGCGCTGCAGGCTTTTCATTATCTGTGTCGCACCGAGGGCATCATTGCCGCGCTCGAATCCGCACATGCGGTCGCTTACGCGATGAAGATGGCCAAAACCATGCGCGCCGACCAAAGCATTCTGGTCAATCTCTCAGGGCGCGGCGACAAAGACATCGGCACCGTAGCCGACCTCAGCAACGCCGACTTCTACTGCCGGCCCTCGTGCCGGGGCCAGGCCGTCAAGGGCGGCGAGCACAGCGCCGAGCGCGTAATCGGATTCGCGAAATGAGCCGCATCGACACCACACTCGCAGCGCTCAAAAAGCAGGGCCGCAAGGCCTTGATCCCCTACGTTACCGCCGGCTTTCCTTTTGTTGATGTCACCCCCGAGTTGATGCACGGCATGGTGGCTGGCGGTGCCGACGTGATCGAGCTTGGCGTGCCGTTCTCAGACCCCAGCGCAGACGGGCTGGTAATCCAGAAGGCCGGCGAAAAGGCGCTGGCTGCAGGCATTGGCATGGTCCAGGTGCTGGACATGGTGCGTCAGTTCCGCACAAAAGACAGCAACACCCCCGTGGTGCTGATGGGCTATGCCAACCCGGTTGAAGCCTACGACATCAAGCATGGTGCCGACAGCTTCATCGCCCATGCCGCAACGGCCGGCGTTGACGGCGTGCTGATCGTCGACTACCCGCCGGAAGAGTGCGTGCAGTTTGCGCAAAAGCTGCGTGCACGCAACATGGATCTGATTTTTTTACTGGCACCCACCAGTACGGACGCCCGCATGAAACAGGTGGCCGAAGTCGCCAGCGGCTACGTGTATTACGTGTCGCTCAAAGGCGTCACCGGCGCGGGCACACTCGACGTAGGCGCAGTCGAAGCCATGCTGCCGCGCATCCGCCAGCACATCAGCGTGCCGGTTGGCGTAGGTTTTGGTATTCGTGATGCGGCCACGGCCAAAGCCATCGGTCAGGTGGCTGATGCGGTGGTGATCGGCAGCAAAATCATCCAGTTGATCGACGGGCAGCCGAGGGACCAGGTAGCTGCCGTTGCCAGAGATTTTTTACGCGACATTCGCAGCGCGCTGGACTGAGCTTCGCGCGTGCATGCACCCCCCTAACTAACCAAAAGCAAAAGGACCTTCCCCATGTCTTGGCTAGAAAAACTGCTCCCCCCAAAAATCAGTCCCACCGACCCAACCGAGCGCCGCAGTGTGCCGGAAGGCCTGTGGATCAAGTGTCCGAGCTGCGAAGCGGTTCTCTACAAGACCGACCTCGAAAAAAACCAGAATGTCTGCCCGCAATGCAGCCATCACCACCGCATCGGCGCGCGCGCGCGGCTCGATGCGTTTCTGGACGCGGAAGGCCGCTATGAGCTGGGCCAGGAAGTGCTGCCGGTTGACCCGCTCAAATTCAAGGACAGCCGCAAGTATCCCGAGCGCCTGAAAGAGGCGCTTGAAAACACCGGCGAAACCGACGCGCTGGTGGTGATGGGCGGCGCGGTGCACAGCATCGGCGTGGTCGTCGCCTGCTTTGAATTCGACTTCATGGGCGGCAGCATGGGCAGCGTGGTGGGCGAGCGTTTTGTACGCGGCGTGCATGCGGCCATCGACCAAAAAGTGCCGTTCATCTGCTTCACCGCCACCGGCGGGGCGCGCATGCAGGAAGGCCTGCTCAGCCTGATGCAGATGGCCAAGACGAATGCATCGCTCACCCGGCTGGCCAAAAAAGGGCTGCCCTACATCAGCGTACTGACCGACCCGACCATGGGCGGCGTCAGTGCCGGTTTTGCTTTCGTCGGCGATGTGGTGATTGCCGAGCCCAAGGCGCTGATCGGTTTTGCCGGTCCGCGCGTGATCGAATCGACCGTGCGCGTGACCTTGCCGGAAGGCTTTCAGCGCGCCGAGTTTCTGCAGACCAAAGGCGCCATTGACTTCATCTGCGACCGGCGCGAACTGCGCAAAACCGTGGCCAATTCGCTGGCGATGCTGCTCAGGCAGCCGGCTGATGCGGTGAGCTGAAAGCTCTCCCTCAAGACCAGTCCTCGCCCGCCACAGAAATATCCCCGCCTGGCTCCACGTTTTACAAGCACCGCCTTCGCCTATCGACAGGCATCGTGGGATGATGGTATTTACTGGAATCCAAAGCTTCAGACCATGGCCGAAGCCCTCAAACTGACCTCTCTTCCGCTTTTCCCGCTGGGAACCGTCCTCTACCCCGGCGGCTTGCTTCCGCTGCAGATTTTCGAGGTCCGTTACCTCGACATGATCGGCAAATGCTACAAGGCGGGTGCGCCCTTCGGCATTATTTCCCTGACGGAAGGCTCCGAGGTCCGGCGCCCAAAGGACTCCGGGCCGAGCGGCGATGGTTTTGCCACCGAGGCTTTCGGCAGCGTCGGCACGCTGGCTTCCATCACGGAATTTTCAGTACCTCAGCCAGGGCTGATGATGATTCGTTGCGTGGGCACCCAGCGCTTTGAAATTTCAGCCCGTGAAAAACTCAAGCACGGCCTGTGGATTGCCAACGTCACCCGGCTCGATGACGATCAGGTTGTCCCCGTGCCCGAGGATTTGCAGCGCACCGCAAACGCGCTCGGCAAACTCATCAAAAGCCTGCAGGAACGCCGGGTACCTGAAGACCAGATGCCGCTTCTCGGCCCCTACCAGCTCGACGATTGCGGTTGGGTGGCGAACCGCTGGTGCGAGCTGCTACCCATGCCGGTTGATCTCAAGCAGCGGCTGATGGAGCTCGACAACCCGCTGCTGCGGCTGGAACTGGTGAGCGACATTCTGGACCGCACGGGGATCGCGCTTTAGTGAGGCAGTACGGCAGCTCATCTGTACCCTCGGAAGTTCTTTTTCTCCCTGCGCGCGGCAGGCAAGTCCGCGTAAAAACTTAAAATCAGCGCATCGCCGCGCTTTCTCCGTTTCGAAAGACCGGCGCCAGACCTCTTCTGCCTGTTTAAAAATAAAGATTCCATGTCCATTCAACCCACTTCACCCACACCCGGCAACGACACCGCTGCCCCTCAAGACGACAACCAGCTGATGGTGGAGCGGCGCGAAAAATTGAAAGTGCTGCGTGACAGTGGCGGCGTGGCTTTTCCGAACGACGTGAAGCCCCAGCACCGGGCCGAAGCGCTGTTCGCCCAGTACGACAGCAAAACCAAGGATGAGCTGGAGCCTTTGGCGGTGAATGTGAATGTGGCGGGCCGCATGATGCTCAAGCGCGTGATGGGCAAGGCCAGTTTCGCGACGCTGCAGGACGCGTCTTTCGGCCCGTCGGGCGGCCGCATTCAGGTCTATATCAACAACGAAGGCGTGGGCGAAGCCGTGCACACCGCCTTCAAGCACTGGGACTTGGGCGACATCGTCGCGGCCACCGGCACGCTGTTTAAAACCAAGACCGGCGAGCTGTCGATTCACGCCACCAGCATCCGGCTGGTCACCAAAAGCCTGCGGCCGCTGCCCGACAAGTTTCACGGCATGGCCGACCAAGAGGTCAAATACCGCCAGCGTTATGTCGACCTGATCATGGACGAGTCGGCGCGCAAGCGCTTCATGGCGCGCAGCAAGGCCGTCACCAGCATTCGCGAATTCATGGTCAGCCACAACTTCCTGGAAGTTGAAACGCCGATGCTGCACCCGATTCCCGGCGGCGCCAACGCCAAGCCCTTCAAGACGCACCACAACGCGCTCGACCAGGAAATGTTTTTGCGCATCGCGCCCGAGCTGTACCTGAAGCGGCTCATCGTCGGCGGTTTTGAGCGCGTGTTCGAGATCAACCGCAGCTACCGCAACGAAGGCATCAGCGTTCGCCACAACCCCGAATTCACGATGATGGAGTTCTACGCTGCCTGGTGGGACTACAACGACCTGATGACGTTCACCGAAGCGCTGATTCGCGATGCGGCGCAAAAAGTGGTCGGGTCGCTGCAACTGACCTACGGCGGCAAGGCGGTCGATTTGGAACCTGCTTTCGAGCGCCTGACGATTCGCGAGGCGATCCTGAAGCACACCGATGCAGGCAAAGGCGTCGATGACGCCGTCTGGCTGACCAACGCGCTAAAAAAGCTCGGCTCCACCGAAGAAAAAGACCGCCTGTCGACCCGTTCGCTGGCCAGCCTGCAGGTGATGTATTTCGAAGAAACCGTCGAAGAAAAGCTCTGGCAACCGACCTTCATCTGCGAACACCCGGTCGAGATCTCACCGCTGGCCCGTGCCAGCGACACCAACCCCGGCGTGACCGAACGCTTCGAGCTCTACATCACGGGCCGCGAGTTCGGCAATGGTTTTAGCGAGCTCAACGACGCGCAGGAGCAGGCCGCGCGCTTCAACAGCCAGGTCGCAGCTAAAGACGAAGGCGACGACGAAGCCATGTTTTACGACCACGACTTCATCCGTGCGCTGGAATACGGCATGCCGCCCACCGGCGGCTGCGGCGTCGGCATTGACCGCCTGATGATGCTGCTGACCGACAGCCCCAGCATTCGCGACGTGATCCTCTTCCCTGCGCTGCGCCGCGAGGCCTGATACGCAGAAAAGACGCGCGGTTCGT
>JANNKV010000314.1:0-9355 GCA_031396485.1 Polaromonas sp.
CTTGATGTCGATGGGCGGCATCTCGCCGCGTACCACTTCGGTCACTTCGGTTTCCAGCAGACCGTCGTAAATATTGCCGGTATCGCCCTCGGCGCAGCTCACCGTCACCAGCATGCCGTCCTTGAGCGACTCGGTCGCATCACCGCAACCGACCACGGCCGGAATGCCGAGTTCGCGCGCAATGATGGCGGCGTGGCAGGTGCGCCCGCCGCGGTTGGTGACGATGGCGCTGGCGCGCTTCATCACCGGCTCCCAATTGGGGTCGGTCATGTCGGTGACGAGGATGTCGCCAGGCTGCACCTGGTCCATGTCCTTGATGTCATGCACGATGCGAACCGGGCCGGTGCCGATCTTCTGGCCAATCGCCCGGCCTTCGGCCAGCACGGTGCCGCTACCCTTGAGCTTGTAGCGCTGCTCGGGCTTGCCTTTGGACTGGCTTTTCACCGTCTCGGGCCGCGCCTGCAGAATGTAAATCTGGCCGTCGATGCCGTCCTTGCCCCATTCGATGTCCATGGCGCGGCCGTAATGATCTTCGATGATGACGGCGTAGCGCGCCAATTGCTCCACATCCGCATCGGTCAGCGAAAACCGGTTGCGCAGCTCGGTCGGCACGTCGGTCGTCTTGACCAGCTTGCCGCCCGATTTTTTCTCATCAGCGGTCGTGAATTCCATCTGCAGCAGCTTGGAGCCCAGATTGCGGCGGATCACCGAGCGGTTACCCGCTTTCAGCATCGGCTTGTGCACGTAAAACTCGTCTGGGTTCACGGCGCCCTGCACCACCGTTTCACCCAGCCCGTAGCTGGACGTGATGAACACCACGTCTTCAAAGCCGCTTTCGGTGTCGATGGTGAACATGACCCCCGCCGCGCCTTTGTCGCTACGCACCATGCGCTGCACGCCCGCAGACAGCGCCACGTCGGCATGGGCATAACCCTGGTGCACGCGGTAGCTGATGGCGCGGTCGTTATAGAGCGAGCCGAACACTTCCTTCATCTTGTGCAGCACATCTTCGATGCCAACCACGTTCAAAAACGTTTCCTGCTGGCCGGCGAAAGACGCGTCGGGCATGTCTTCGGCGGTAGCGGAAGACCGCACGGCGAAGCTGGCTTCGGTATTGCCAGCACTCAAGGTGGCGAAGCTGGCCCGAACGGCTTCTTCAAATTCCGGGGGAAAGGGCTGGGCTTCGACCAGCGCGCGAATTTTGCTGCCGGCTCCGGCCAGCGCCCGCACATCATCGGTGTTCAGCGCATCAAGCACCGCGTTGATTTTTTTATCGAGCCCGTCAAAAGCCAGAAACTCGCGAAAGGCGTGGGCGGTGGTCGCGAAACCGGAGGGAACCTGCACGCCTTTGGGGCCGGTCGGCAGTTGCGAGATCATTTCGCCGAGGCTGGCGTTTTTGCCGCCGACCGCCTCGACATCGGTCATTCTCAGATTTTCAAACGGTACGACCAGATCGGTCGCTCCAAACAGTGCAGACTGCGTTGACATAAAAAGACTCCGGGAGGTTTAAAAATCGTTGAATCCAGCATGGGCAGGGCCGTGCGCGGCGAACAACCGTGTTGTTGTTTTTGGGGGTTGAGGCGGGGCATGCGGTGCACAGAGGAGAAGGCTGGATAATTCGTTCGATTGTAGGGGTGCCACCATCGGGCCTCACCCTGCTGCAGTTACCCATTTGTACTCAATTTGTACGACGCTTCCACGACCAGAAGTAGGCCAACATGACCGATCGCACTGTGTTCTTTATTTCCGACGGCACCGGCATCACCGCAGAAACCTTTGGTAACGCGATCATGGCGCAGTTCGAGGTCAAGCCGCGCCACGTTCGCCTGCCCTTTATCGACAGCGTCGACAAGGCGCACCAGGCGATCCGCCAGATCAACCACGCCGCCGAACTGGAGGGCAAACGCCCCATTGTTTTCACCACGTTGGTGAACATGGAAATCCTCGGCGTCATCAAGACCCACTGCAACGGCATGCTGCTCGACATGTTCGGCATGTTTGTGGCGCCGCTGGAAAGCGAGCTCGGCGTCAAGTCCAACCACCGGGTCGGCCGGTTTTCAGACGCGTCGCAGAGCCAGGCCTACAACGACCGCATCGAGGCAATCAATTTCTCACTGGAGCACGACGACGGCCAGAGCAACAAGGATTTGCAGGGCTCGGACGTGATTCTGGTGGGCGTCAGCCGCAGCGGCAAAACGCCGACATCGCTGTACCTGGCCATGCAATACGGCCTGAAGGCATCAAACTACCCGCTGATTCCCGAAGACTTTGATCGCCGCCAGCTGCCGCCCGCGCTCAAACCGCATCGCAAAAAGATCTTCGGCCTGACGATTTCGCCCGAGCGGCTGGCGCAGATCCGCAATGAACGCCGGCCCAATTCGACCTATGCCAGCCTGGCCAATTGCCGCCACGAGATTCATGAGGCCGAGGCGATGATGCGGCGTGAGGGCATTCGCTGGCTGTCGACCACGACCAAGTCGATTGAAGAGATAGCGACGACCATCCTGCAAGAGATCAGGCCAGAGCGGCTGGACTACTGAGTCGCTATTGTTTTGATAGCTGCTTGCGCAGGTTTTACCTGGGCTAGAGGGCTATTTGGCATTAGAAGTACGCAAAACAGGTCAAACCACGCCTCGGCGCAGGCTGGGGGCGACCACACTCCAATTGCGAACCATTCTCAATTAGGGTAGACTTTCGCTCATCCCAGCCCGCCAGCTCCGGTCCTGCAGGACCCTTTCCAGAGCCAGCCAAGCCATCGTTTTAAACCGGTTCGTCGCCTTTCAAGGCACGGCTGCGCACGGAGCTCGCTCATCATGAATTCTCAAACACCCGCCGTTCAACGGCGCCTTCTGCTGCAACTCGGCAGTCTGTCTGCCTTGGGCGCGGGCGGCTTGTTCCTGGCCGGTTGCCGCAACCCGGAGAGCCCGTCGGCATCGCCACAGGCCAAGGCAGCCGCTAACCGCTACGTCGAGACTTGCCTGGTCGCCAACAAGGCCAGCTACCAGGCCAAATTCGTTGACGCCTGTTTCGTCAATGCCTGGGGCATTGCGATTCGCCCCGCAGGCGCTGGCGGGCACTTCTGGGTCGGCGCCGGTGGCACGAGCTGGCAGTACGTCGGCGATGTGCAGAAATCTGCGGATGCCGCCTTGAGGCCGCTGTTTCAGGACGGCCTGAAAAAAGTCGCCGTACCGGGTGCGGATGCCCTGACCACCGAAGCCAGCGCCGGCAAAACCACCGGCGTGGTTTACAACGGCGCCGACCTGAACAGCACCCACTTCCGGGTCAGCGGCCAGGTGGCGGGCGGCACGACGTTTGACGGCTCGGCCCGCTTCGCGTTCGTGACAGACTCGGGCACGGTCAGCGCCTGGACGGACCGCAGCAGCAGCGGCAGCATCGTGCGGGTCGATGGCCCGGCGGCGAAAGTCTATGACGGAGCAGCCGACGGCAGCGCTTTTTTCGGCGCAGCCATCAAGCCGGGTACCTGGGACACGATGTGGCTGGCCGACTTCGGCGCGAGCCCGCAGATCGTCACGCTCGACAAAAGCTGGAAGAAGGTTGCCACAACCGGTTTCATGAACCCGTTCGGCTCCGGCAAGGACGGCGCCGTGGTGCCCAGCGATCCGGTGCCGTTCAATATCCAGGTGCTGGGCAGCCGCGTGTTCGTGACCTTTGCCATCAGCAAGGAAGACCCGGCCAAACCCGGCAGCTTTCACGCCGCAGAAGAAGACGCACTGGACGCCGCGGCAGAAACCACCAGCGGGAACCAACCGAACAAAGGCAAGCTGGTCGAATACGACCTGGCCGGCCAGCAGGTCCGCATCTACGACGACGCCAAACGCCTGAACGCGCCGTGGGGTGTGGCGATTGCACCGGCTGATTTCGGCCCACTCTCGGGCGCACTGCTGGTCGGCAACTTCGGCGGCGCCGGCCGCATCTGCGCTTTCGACATCACCACAGGCCAGTACATCGACGACCTGCGCGACGAAGCCGGCAAGCCAGTCGGCATAGCAGGCCTGTGGGCACTGCAATTCGGCAACGGCGAAGGGCTGGGCGACAGCAACGCGCTGTATTTCGCGGCCGGGCCGGAAGACGAAGCCGACGGCGTGTTCGGCAGCCTGCGCGTCGCTGACCTGCCATTCACAGCCGGCGGTGCACGCACGTGACGGGCTTTGCTCACACCGGAAGCGCGCTGTAGTTGCTATTATATTTATAGCTGCTTGCGCAGGTATTACCTGGGCTGGAGTCCTATTTGGCATCAAGAACAGGGAAGTCAGTGCCGTTCAGTTCGATTCAACCCACAGCCATGCCGATCCGGGCTAGCAAATCAACTCAACCCCGGAAGGCTATTCATGGAAAACCTCACCGCACTCAGCGCCATCCTGATCCCGATTCTGCCGGCCACCCTGGTGCTGGTGATCGGCTCTGCCTGGTGGATCTTTCGCCGATAACGTTTTGAGCCCGTTTCAGGATCGGGCAGATTTTTGTGGCACGCTTGTGCCTATGCGCGCGCCGACCCATTTTTCGTTAGCCACTGGCCACACGATGCCCTCCGCCGGAGGAGTATCGCCAGGGATTCATTTCAGCCGCAATGCGCTGATTGCCCTGGCCGTCGTGGCACTGCATGTCGGCATGCTCTGGCTTTTTCAGAGCGGCCTGTTGATGCGAACCACCGAGTTGCTGGTGCCGGTCGAGGTGTTGGCGCGGCTGATTGAACCGCCGGTGGTTGCGCCACCCACGCCTGCCCTTGAACCGCCGCGGCCTGTTGCCAAAACACCGCCGCCCGTGGCGAAACCCATCCTGCTACGTGCGGAAGCGACACCCGAAAAACCACCGCAGGCCACCCTGCGCCCACAGCCCGCACCGCAGCCGCAAGCCGTTGCCGAACCCGCGCCGCCTTCCCCCGCGCCCAATGCGCCCACCGCCCTGCCCGCGCCGCAGCAGCCCGCACCCGTGGCTGCTGCGCCTGCTGCACCCTCGGCGCCGGCCATTCAGCTGCCGTCGAGTGACGCCGAATACCTGCAGAATCCAGAGCCCAAGTATCCCGAGAACAGCCAGCGCCTCAATGAGCAGGGCACCAGCACGATACGCGTGCTGATCGGCGCCGACGGTCTGCCGCAACGGGCCGAAATTGGAAAGTCCAGCGGCTTCGACCGGCTGGACCGGGCCGCGCTGGCCACCGTGATGCGCTGGCGCTATGTGCCCGGCAAGCGCAATGGCGTGCCCGAGGCGATGTGGTTCAGCGTGCCCATCGTCTGGAAATTGACAAGCTGATAACGACTCAAAAGTAAATCTGGAGACCTGATTCATGAATTCACAATTCGGCCTTGCCAACGTCTGGGCCCAAGGCGACATCGTTACCAAATCGGTGGCGGTTTTGCTGCTGCTGATGTCGCTGGCGTCGTGGATGGTCATCATCATCAAGACGCTGGACCTCATCAAGTACAAAAAAATTGCCCGCGCGGCAGAGGCTTTCTGGCACAGCGAAGATTTCGACACGGGCCTGGCGCGGCTGGGCGCCGACCCGGCCAATCCGTTCCGCCAGCTCGCGCTCGAAGGCCGGGAAGCCACGCTGCATCACCGCGATACACGGGCGCAACTGCATAACGCACTCGACATGAGCGACTGGGTCACGCGCACGCTACGCAACGCCCTCGATGAATTCACGTCGAAGCTGCAGTCGGGGCTGGCGATTCTGGCGTCGGTGGGCTCCACTGCCCCGTTTGTGGGCTTGTTCGGCACCGTCTGGGGCATCTACCACGCGCTGCTGTCGATTGGCATGGCGGGCCAGGCGACGATCGACAAGGTCGCCGGCCCAATCGGTGAGTCACTGATCATGACGGCGCTGGGCCTGGCGGTCGCGATTCCTGCCGTGCTGGGCTACAACGCTCTGGTGCGCGCCAACAAGGGCGTGCTGCAAAAGCTCAATCGCTTTGCTCATGACCTGCATGCCTATTTCGTGACGGGCGCGCGCGTGGGCAGCGGCGGCGCAGCCAATGTGGTGCCGATGAAAAAGGCGTGATCCAGCATCACTGCATTGAAGGAATAAATTAAGGGAATACAGCCATGGCTTTTGGAACGCAAGACGACACTGACGACGTGATGAACGAGATCAACATGACGCCGCTGGTCGACGTGATGCTGGTGCTGCTGATCATTTTCATCATCACGGTTCCGGTGATGAAGCATGCCGTCAACATCGACCTGCCGCGCGCCAGCAACGAGGCGCTGAATGCAAAACCCGAAACGGTGCGCCTGAGCGTCGATGCAGCGGGCGCCTATTTCATCAATGACGCACCAATTGCCGACGAAGCGCTGGCGCCCCGCCTAAAAGAAGCCGCGGCGCAAAACCCGCAACCCGAGCTGCATATTCGCGGCGACAAAGCGGTGCGTTATGAGCGGGTGGCACAAGCGATGGCCGCGGCGCAGCAGTCTGGGCTGCGAAAGATCGGGTTCATCACCGAACCTAAAAACTGACAACGAGAAAGGATTTACCGGGTTGGTCTTGACTCTCAAATGAGAATGATTATCATTAAGTCAACTTCAACCCTTGTCGGTGAACTCATCATGCCTTCGTCCCTGCCGCTATGCCAACACCTCAAACCGCAAACCGCGTTGCCGGCAACGCCAGCGCACACCACAAATCATGGTTTGCCACCAGGCGGCGTCAGCAGCACCGACCTTCTGAAAGGCGAAAAAGCCGTCGCGATTCATCACAACGGCTTGACCTATCGCCTGCAGGCGACCCGGCTCGGCAAGCTTATTTTGACGAAATAGCAACAAAAGACAGTTTCATCGTGGGGCGACTTGGGGCCTGTTGCAGGCTCCCAAGGTCGTTTTTAGCCAGCCACCAGCCGCCTGCAGCTGTCCAGCCAGGCTTTTTTTCTTCCGATCACAGCCCGATGGCCGCCATGCCAGCCCGCGCCACTTGCGCATCTTCTGTCGATTTCACGCCGCTGACACCAATGGCGCCAATGCACTGACCGTCCTTGATGATCGGCACGCCGCCTTCGAGCATGCCCTGGATATACGGCGCCGACAAAAACGAGGTGCGACCGCCGTTGATGACGTCTTCATAGACCTTGCTCTCGCGCCGGCCCATCGCGGCGGTGTTGGCCTTGGCGGGTGCAATGTGCGCGGAAATCGGCGGCGCGCCATCGAGCCGCTGCAGATGCAGCAAATGCCCGCCGTCATCGACGATGGCGATCGTCACCGCCCAATTGAATTGAAGGGCTTCAGCTTCGGCGGCGGCGGCCATCGCCTTGATGTCGGCGGATTCGAGAACGGCTTTGGATTTCATGTTTTGTAAAGTTGGGTTGGCAAAACCGAAGAGCATACGCAACTTCAGCAGGCATTCCGGCTGTGATTGCCGTCAATTCGCCTCATAGAGCCCTGACTAAAAAACCCTTATCGAAAATAGGGGTCAGTCACCCTGCTTGAAAAACTGCTGATGACCCCTAAAATAGAAGTCGTCAGCATGTGCTGACACTCTGGAGACGAATTCAATGAATGAGAACGTTCAAACCCTTGACTACGGTGCCGTCAATACCGCCGTGCAGCGCAACAAGGTGCTGCGCAACACCTATTGGCTTCTGGCCCTGAGCCTGCTGCCAACGGTTGCGGGCGCATGGCTGGGTGTCGCGACCGGAATCACGCAGGCACTGACCGGCGGGCTCGGCCTGATCGTGTTTTTGGGCGGCGCGTTTGGTTTTATCTTTGCGATCGAGAAGACCAAGAATTCTGCCGCTGGCGTGCCGGTGCTGCTGGCCTTCACGTTCTTCATGGGCCTCATGCTCTCGCGCATGATCGGTATGATTCTTGGCTTCAAAAACGGCTCTGAGCTCGTCATGACGGCGATGGGCGGCACGGCAGGCGTGTTCTTTGTCATGGCCACACTCGCCAGCGTCATCAAGCGCGACATTTCGGGCATGGGCAAATGGCTGTTTGTTGGCGCGCTGGTCGTGATGGTCGGCAGCATCGTCAATGTGTTCGTCGGTTCGACCGCCGGCATGATGGCGATTTCGGTCGCCGTGATCGGTATCTTCAGCCTTTACATGCTGTATGACCTGAAGCAGATTCTCGACGGCGGCGAAACCAACTACATCAGCGCTACGCTGGCCCTTTACCTGGACCTGTTCAACGTGTTCCAGGGCTTGCTGGCCCTGCTGGGCATTGCCGGTGGCGAACGCGACTAGGCGCTTCTCACTCACTAAAAAAGGGCCTTCGGGCCCTTTTTTGTTTCCGAACCCGAGGCTATAGCGCCGGACGGGCCCGCGAAGGTGTGGCGCGCGGCGAGCAAACGTGTTGGCTCCCCCATTCAAGCAGGGGCCGCGGGACTGGCTTTGCCAGACCGCAGGCGCAGCAGCCCCCTCGGGGGGGGGCAGGAAGCTACACGAAGTGAGCGAGCGTGGGGGCAAGTTAGTCAAGCAGGGGCCGCGGGACTGGCTCCGCCAGACCGCAGGCGCAGCGGCCCCCTCGGGGGGCAGGAAGCTACCCTAAGTGCGCGACCGTGGGGGCTCGATCAAACACGGCCATCGATTCGACGTGCGCCGTGTGCGGAAACATGTTGACCACCCCCGCCGCAGTGCAGCGGTAGCCGCTTTCCGCCAGCACGCCTGCGTCGCGCGCCAGCGTGGCCGGGTTGCAGCTGACGTAGACGATGCGCTGCGGTGGCGCCCAGCCGTTCAGGGCCAGGCTTTGCTGGTGCTTGCCGTCATCGCACGGAACGCCGGTCAGGATTTGCTGTTCCAGCGCCGCCAGCGACTTGAACAACTCGAATGCCCCTTCGCGCGGCGGATCGACCAGCCACTTGTCGGCCGCACCGTCTTTCGCCAGCAACGCCGGCGTCGTCTCGAACAGGTTTCTTGCTACGAATTTAGTAGCTGCCAGCGCAGGTCTTGTCTGGGCTGCAGGCCGATTTCGTTCAAAATTCCGCTTCGAGCGTGCCACCAGCACGTCGCTGCCTTCAATGCCCACCACTTCGCGCGCCTTGGTTGCCAGCGGCAGCGTGAAGTTGCCCAGCCCGCAAAACCAGTCGATCACGCGCTCGTGCGGCTGCACGTCCAGCAGGCGCAGCGCGCGCGACACCAGCACCTGGTTAATGAACGGGTTGACCTGCGTGAAATCGGTCGGCTTGAACGGCATGACGATGCCAAATTCGGGCAGGCCGTAGTTGAGTTCCGGCACATCGTCGTCGAGCAGCTTCACCGTATCCAGCCCGCCCGATTGCAACCACCACTGCAGGCCCGGATGGGCGGTGGCAAAGGCCCGCAGGCGCGCCAGATCGGCGTCGCCGAGCGCCTCCATGTGCCGCAGCACCATCGCGGTCACCGCGTCGCCGCAAGCCAGTTCGATCTGC